>JANRKG010000330.1:0-31447 GCA_033763635.1 Leptolyngbyaceae cyanobacterium bins.59 | reverse complement strand
TGATGAGGGGAGGGGGAGGCGTGGGCGTTGGGGATTGGGGAAGGAGGGGGGAGGGGGGCAGTAAATCTTGAGGAGGGGGGATTTGGGGAATCGATGGGGTTTGGGCCAGGACTGGGCTGCTGCCAGGATTTGCAAATCCCGATTGACCGGAGATTGACCAGAGTAGCAAGGCAAGGGCAGTCGATCGCAAGAACAGATCGAGCACCCAGAAAACACTTCCCTGTTGCCATAACCTAAAATGCATTGCAACCCGTCGAACTTAACCAGGAACCTTGGAGAGCTACATTGGGAGCCTGGGCCACGAGAACTACCTTTCCTTGAGCATTGACCACCCATCCCTGGGCTTGAACGATCGGAGCTTCTGGCTGCGGTGTTTCCGTTGACACCCCAACCGGACCCATCCTACCTCTATTCGAGACGGGTTTACCGAGATCCGTGAGAATTGTGTCTCCTGTTAAGGGATCGGTGGGTTGGGTGGGAAGCCCTCCCCGCCCAACAATCGTGAATTCGCTGGTAGCCCGTTGCCCTCCTGTAGAGCAACTTTGGGCAACGAGTCCAGCAATGTCAAGCACCTGGGGTTCCAGGTCTACCAGGCCGCTACTGGGATCAACATCAGGGGTTTGAATTGTCACCGTTCCACTAAATTGGGGGCCGAGCGCTGAGGTCGCTGTGATGTCACTTTCAGGGGTTAGTTGGGGCCGAAATGCAGTTCCAAAGATGGCCTGGGCGCGAATACTCACCCGTCCCCCAAAACTTTCTTGAGAATTCGCAGTGATATCACTGTTCTCTAAGGCAAGCAGGGTATTTGTCGCAATTGTAATATTCCCTCCTTCTGCTGTCCCTGTTGCATTGGTACTGATCTGGCTGTTATCTCGCAAGCGTATATCCTGGCTGTTAAGAGTCACGTTTCCCTGTCCCGCGCGACTATCCGCCCGGATAGAGGCTTGATTGAGCAAAATCGTGGGGGCGTTGATCGTCACGTTTCCAGCAACATTTGTATTACTCTGACTGGCAACGGAAATCAAGGCTCCACTCTGGAGCGTTAGTTTGGGAGTCGTAATCGTCACATTTCCTGCCGATCCCAGGACTGCTGCCGGATTCGATGAAGTCGATCGGGAAAAGATACCTCCCAGATCAAATCCCGTTGGGGTGGTCGCCGCCCCACTGACGGTAATCTCCTCCGTCGCGTTGATGATCAGATTTCCGGCATTCCCCTGGGAGAAGGTGGTCGCTGAAATACTGGCATTTTGTAATGTAAAGCGATCAACGTTTAAGGTAATCGTCCCACCAGAGTCGCGATCGGAGTTTTGTGTGCGAACGGCAGCCCCATTTTCAACGATGAGTTGACGGGTGGTAATCGCAATATTTGCCGATGTATCTGCAAAACGATTTGCAAATAACCCCGATAACGATGTACCTCCAAAGCCACTTAAACGCACAGAATCCGTTGTCGTAACTGTGATACTTTCTCCTGGCTGGGCAGATGGAGTTGTGTTATTCGGGACAATGCTGTTTGCAAAAACACTCGACCCTTCCAGGACGCTCAGGTTTCCCCCCTGGATATTCACACTTCCATTCGTCGCCAAAACTCTGGCTATCTGGGTGAGGGTAATGTCCTGGAAAGCATTAGTGTTCGAGTAGTTCAGATTCCAGCCCCGATCAGTAGGAATCAACCCCAGGACTTGATTTGGTCCAACACTCCCCAACTCTACCCGACCTCCCGGTGCCCGGACCCCAGCACTATTAATGTCGGTCGGTCGTCCGATGATGGTGACATCTCCCCCAATCAGAGCCAGGGTTTGGCGGGTTAACCCGCTACTGGGGACAATGAGTTGCGATCGATCGACCGTGATGGAGCCTGGTATCGCTGCACCGAATTGCAACCCCGTAGGAATCTGCATGGTCAGAGTGGGAGGAGTTGGATTAGTTGCACTGAACACACTCCCGTCGGCAAACTGAATCGCACTGGCACTACTGGCAAGAAAAGACCCGCGCACATCCAAAAATGCATTGAGACCGAAGAAAATCCCATTTGGATTGATCACAAATAAGTTGGTTGCACCAGTTCCACCAGAAACCAGGAGCCTTCCATTAATCTGAGAGGGAAGGCTTCCCGTCACACGGGTCAGGATATTTTGAAGTGTTGGTGTTGCCGTGATATCAAAAACAGCCCCTTCCGCTGGGACGGAAAATTCATGAAAGCTATGAAAAAGATTATCAGAGACAATACTGCTTCCCCGAATCTGGCATCTTCCCCCCGGACAGCCATTCACCAGGGTTTGCGTCGTTCCATCAACAACAATTTGGGCCTGCATAGAACTTCCCATGACGAACCAGGCACAAGAAGCGGCTGAGAGAAATAGGAAAAGGGGTTGATAGCTTGACATGGGAAGGACCGGATAACTTACACTTATCTAACACAAGTAAAAAATAAATTAATTATAAAAAATAATGAGAAACAATTCCCTCAATAAATAACTGATTCAGATAATTGAATCAGTTATCTGAATCGATGAGGGAAATTACTTCTAAAATAGAACAAGCAGTACAAAATGATTTGTGTTTTGATACTTTATAAATTTTTATAATGCTTTTATAGATTATTCCGGATTTAAAGCAGGAAATCTGTATAAATTGAGTTTCATTTTTATTTGAAGTTTAACTGAAGACAAAGCCTGGAGTTAAAACATCTTGAGCTTGATTTCAGATTCCTACTCATTCAAAACAAAATCCAAAATAAAATTCTAGATTTCCAGGACAACTAATGCTGAAATCAGGAGAAGTTGTTGAAATGCTATTCAAATAATTTTGAAGTAATTTGAAATAATATTACTGTTATTCTCTGCCATCCCTATTCACTGCAATTTCAGTGAAACTACTTTTATTCCGTCATTCTGTTGTCACTATGGTCATGAGGGGAATACGGTGGGTTTCTCTCAATAAACCAGTCTTTCAAAGATTTCTTGAAGTTACCGTTCTTTTTGGGACCACAAGTGTAGATTAGACTAGATTGAGCATTGGGACTTTAGCTTGTACTTCTAGGAGAGTATTGATATGGAACTCGAAAAAGAAATGGTTGTGGAGCAGAAGGTTGAAGAACTGAAGCAAAAACTAGAAGCTCGCCTGTCGGATAGTGTTGAAGGTGAACCTTCCGAGCTATCGGATCTAGACCTCGAAGCCGTTGTCGGGGGTGGTACGGATGATTGTCAGGGTGGTGGCGGCTAGGTCTAAGCAAGCCTACCAGAGTTATTGAAGGAAAGTAGGTATCTTTAAGAGTTGGGAGCCTTGAGTCAATGTTCAAGGCTCTCTTTGCTTTTAATGGGGCTTTTCTTCGATCGCAAACCCGAAACTTCCAACAGGAATGGATGCTGTAGGTACAATAGTTCAAGGTTAGTAGCGTAGATGGAACTCATGACGGCTCCTTCGGAACTAGAAAGCATTCCCTCAGAGGAACTGACAGTCAACGGTGCAAGTAATGGGGTAGACCCGCCAGAGGGGGCAGTCGAGCCAGAACAGGCAGAAGCAGAGTCGGCTTATCACGATATCGCTTCTGATGATGCTTCTGATGATGCTTCTGATGATACAGATGAAGCTACGGATGAAGTTGATGAGAACGACATCGCCCTCGATGACGTGGAGATGTCCCTCTTTGATCACTTAGAGGAATTGCGTCAGCGCATTTTCTACTCTCTGATCGCAGTCGTGATCTCGATCGCAGCCTGTTTTACGTTCGTGAAGCCCCTGGTCAAGTTCCTGGAGCAACCCGCTGGCGAAGTGAAGTTTCTTCAGCTTTCCCCCGGAGAGTTCTTCTTCGTTTCGTTCAAGGTAGCGGCTTACAGCGGCCTGTTACTGGCAAGTCCCTTCCTGCTTTATCAAATCATTCAATTCGTTCTACCAGGGTTAACCCGCCGAGAACGGCGATTTCTGGGTCCTGTGATTTTCGGCTCCAGTTTCCTGTTTGCGGGAGGGTTGGCCTTTGCCTACTGGGTTCTGATCCCCGCTGCCCTGAATTTCTTTGTGAACTACGGGGCGGATGTGGTCGAACAACTCTGGTCGATCGATCGCTACTTTGAATTTGTACTCCTCCTGATGTTCAGTGTCGGGCTGGCGTTCCAGATTCCCATCGTTCAAGCATTGTTGGGGTTTCTGGGGATCGTCACCTCTCAGCAAATGCTGGCAGGATGGCGGTTGGTATTACTGGGGGCAGCGGTCCTGGGGGCTGTTCTCACCCCATCCACCGATCCCTTCACCCAATGCTTGCTGGCGGGAGCGGTGTTGGGCCTTTACCTGGGAGGCATCGGGTTAGTGAAATTGCTGGGGCGGTAGGTTTGCTGGAACACCTGCCCTCCAGCCCGAACCTGTAGGGTTCCCTGCTTCCAACCCAGAGAAATGGGTTGGCTCCTCCCGATCGTTCGATACAGATCCCGGTGCTGCCTCCAATCATGGCGCATCCCATCTCGCAAGACGATCGGCAACTCGTTTTGGGCATTGTGGATCAATCCCAACCGCTTACCCTGAGAACCTCGCAATTCCACTCGGCCCTCTGATAAACCTGTAAGGTCGATTTTTTGATTCGCCTTCACCCGTTGCTTAAAGCGGGGGTAGTTCCCATCAGATTGGGGTTCGCCGACCTCCAACGCAAACCCGCTGTAGGAGTTGCCCGTTGAGGTCGCCTGGAACTGCACTTCTTCCGGATAGCGATCGATCCATTCCTTGTCAGGGGAAGCAGGAAAAGGCTTCGCTTCCAGATTGATAGGACGAATTGCCAGCCAGGTTTGCTCGAACCTTAGAAACCAGATACCATTCTCAGTTTCTACTTGGGCCGATCGGGGCCATTGAAAGCGAAATGGCATTCCCGCAGGACGCAGCCACAACAGCAGATTTTGAAACTGTCCGATCTGATCCCCCGGTTTCTTGCCCATTAAATTGCTGCGATCGCCCGTATTCACCACAAAATAATCCATCCCCCGCTGGCGATTCGTAGCCATGAGTTTGAACGGCCCCACATCTCCATCGGCAAAGGCTGAAACAACACTTCCCATCTGATAGGTATGCCCGAAGAAGGTGGTTTCCCAGTATGTAGGCCGATCCCTACCCCCTGGCTTCCAGTTTTCATAGATGGGTTTGGCACTCCAGAGTTCTACAGGTTTGGCAAACTGTTTGCGGGCCAGGGCGACCACTGCCTGAGGAGGACGGTAGCTACTGGTGAGGGCATAAATTGACTCGCGATCGGGCCAGGGATTGGGTTGGGGCGTATCTCCAAAGTAGAGCCATAGCAAGGAAGCCGCTGAGGAGCGAAACACCATATTTCCGCCCCCATAGTCTCGCTTCGTGGGTCCGCCAAAACCTCCCCGGTAATACTTCACGGCTCCCGCTGCCATAAACCAATCCAGCGCAGCCTTGCCAAGCCGCTTGACCGCTGGTTCTTGAGCAAAGTCATACAGGTTGAGGTAGGCCGTCAGGGTGTGCCCGTGATAATTCTCCGAATCCCATTCCCCCATACCAATTTGATAGAGCGACCCAACATAGTCCTGCAACTTCCGGTGATACAACTGTCGAACCGCTTCATTACCCGTTTCCTCTGCCATCAGGTAAATCGCCACTTCCCGCATAGCCCGCAGCCCATCCGTGTTCCGGCTATCCACCCATCCCCCCCGTCTACGAATGTCCCAATCCACCCCAGTCCCCTCCCCCAAACCATAAACGGGGTGGGGCCGACCGTTGGGATCAGCCTCTGTCCATCGCTTTGCTCCCCGAAACATTCGCTGACGATAGACCGAGTCTAACCATTCTCCAAAGAGAAAATACTTGCGAATCTGTCCCTTCAAGGTGAACGCATAGTAATAGTCAATCCCCTCCGTATGGGCATGGTCCGCCTCCTGCACATCGGGACTTTGCAGAAACGTCAGGGCTTTTTGCCGATCGCCCCCCACCAGGTCATACATTGCCAGCGCGTAGGACCGCTTTTCATTTTCGCTGTGGGTATTGCCGTAGTTGCGACCCGCGTAGCGACGGAGGGCTACATTCGCCCGTTGCCAGAATTCCTGCTCCATCTCTGGGGTCCAGGGATTGCGAAATTCGGAGGCAATCGGTGCAGGATGGACCTGGACCAAGCCTGTCCCATCACGGGTAATATCAGGCACGGGGTGCGATCGGGAAGTAACAACCGCCCAGGAAGTTCCCGCCACCAACAGAAGGGACAGAAATAGGAAATTTCTCTTACGCATTGCGTGAGTGTGCGGTCATTGGGTTTACGCTCAATTTTTCAAGTTCTTTTTAACTCAAGCCCATGCCTTACGGTCCTTCCCCCGATGCCCGATATCCGATGCCCGGTCAAACGCGGTTAGTGTATCTGAAAAACATCATTCAAAACCCCAATATTATTGTCGGCGACTACACCTATTACGATGATTTTGAAAATCCCGAAAATTTTGAACGCAATGTTCTCTATCACTTCGATTTTCAGGGAGACAAACTAATTATTGGAAAATTTTGTTCGATCGCCTCGGATGTGAAATTCATTATGAACGGAGGCAACCACCGCACCGATTGGTTTACCAACTATCCCTTTCCGGTCTTTGGGGAAGGTTGGGAAACTGCGATGCCCGATAGCTGGCCCGACAAGGGAGATACGGTGATTGGGAACGATGTGTGGATTGGGTACGGAGCTACGATCATGCCGGGGGTTCAGGTAGGAGATGGGGCGATCGTTGCCACCTGTTCTGTCGTAACCCGTTCTGTAGCACCCTACTCGGTGGTGGGGGGCAATCCGGCGAAGGAAATTCGCAAACGCTTTGAGGAATCGGTGATTGAAGAACTGCTTCAGATCCAGTGGTGGAATTGGGATATTGAGAAGATTACACGCAACTTAAAGGCGATTTGCGGTTCAGATTTAGAGGCGTTGCGACGAGCAGAGGGATCGTTCCTTTAGTAGGGTGGGTCAGCAGGGCCATTGTAACCACACATCCCAAGTCGGGGAGAATTGACCAGGGGCAAGGGGTCTCCGTAATTGTGGTGAGGATGGCCTTCTGTATGGTCATCGCACAAGAGTCCCGAATTATCTTCCTCATAGACACATTCCATACAGAGATGGGTGGCTGGCTTCTGGCATTCCTGGCATTCATGCGCTGGCATCAGGTTACGGGCCATGAGCGAGATCGGGCGGGAGGTTAACGGCTTTCCTTCCCGAATGCTCACGAGTTTGACCGTCGTTTCCGATGAGGTGCCAAAGTCGTATACGTGAGTCAATTCACCCTGATAGTCGAACACATCGCTGACTTTACGACGCTTCCCGACCTCGTTGGAAAAAGCGCCACCTCCGTAAAACTGACTCATGTGACCGCAGCATTCCAACCAGATTGATCGGAGGTATGTATCCAAATCTTGTAGCGTTTTGGAGCCTCGCATTTCCAGATTCAGCCAGAAGTCGCCCCGGTAAGCATCCTGTACTCTTAGATGGTAGAGGGGTTCAGCAGTACCCTTACCCTGTTCTGCTTTGGCGATCGCCTCTCCTCTTTGGGGACAGGTCGCAAGATGACGAGTCATACCACCCTTCGCCATTTCTTTACCGCAATATGTGCAAGCTCCTTTTGATTGTTTTCGAGTAGGCAAGGGGATCTCCTTGAAAATAAATATAACTATTTATATAGAAGACTAAAAAGGTGCATAGATTCCCGATCGGGCGCTATTCTAGCTGATCAGGGTGGTAGAGAAAAGTCAAACCTCTTTCCTCAAGCCTTCTCATCTGGCTCAACCCTTACCCTCCATCCCATCGGGTCGTTTGCAACTATGACACTTTGCCGTACTTCTCCCGAAACCCCTCAGCCTCACCCTCAAAAACAGGGAAGGCAGCGATGGATGTTCCACCTTGTGAGCGTAATTAGCTCCTTATTAACTGTCAGCCCGACCCTGGCAGCCGAGCGAATTTATGTTTCCTTTGGCATTTTGGAGCGGTCTATTCCGATTGAATCGCTGGAAGTATACGCCCGGACGGGAGTGATTCGGGACGATCTGGCAGCCTACACAGACTATGCCGATCCCAAACAACTGGAGCAGTTGCGGGGGGCGTTACTGAATCGGATTCAACTCAGCCCAGTGGCAATTTCACAATTTCTCTACACCCCAATTGGTGAAAATTTGTTGGCCCGCTTGGGGGAAGTGATTCGTTCTGACTCCGGGCAGTCCGGTTTTTATGCGATTCGATCGGCTCTGATTTTAGCAGCGGCAGACAAAGAGAACGGTCTGACCCTGTTAAATGTGTTACGCAAGTTCCCGAATCCCGGAATTCGGGTTGATGTGAGTCGGGCGTTGGATGTGGTGGGTTCCGTTGAAAGGTTAGTTACTCAGACCAATCGGGCAGTGGCAGCGGTTGATCAACAGGCCAGAGCCGAAGCTTCCGTCGTTCAATCGGTCGATGCAGATGAGTTGCCAGATCTGCGAAATCGGGGTCCGTTGCCCTGGGGAAAACAAACCATCACGCTGTTTGATCTCCGACGCAATCGTTTTTACCCCGTAGACATGTACCTTCCCCAGGGGCGACCGTCCCAGCGGCAGTTCCAACCTCCCTATCCCGTCATTGTGTTGTCTCATGGGATTGGGTCCGATCGCACAACCCTGGCCTATTTAGCCCAACAGTACGCCTCCTATGGCTTTGCGGCGGCAGTCGTGGAGCATTTGGGAAGCAACGCCCAGCAGATCCAGGCGCTAATCAATGGCACGGCAGCGGATGTGTCCAAACCGACGGAGTTTATTGATCGTCCCCTGGATATCAAATTTCTTCTGGACGAACTCACACGCCTGTCTCGTCCGGGTGGAACCTTCCCAGGATTGTTAAACCTGGATCAGGTGGGAGTCATTGGGCAATCTTTTGGGGGCTATACGGCGCTTGCCCTGGTCAGCCCGGAGGTGAACTTTCAACCCTTACAAGAGCAGTGCCCACCGGGGCAGGATTCCTTCAATCTTTCCCTGTTCCTGCAATGCCTGGTGACTCGGTTGCCGGAAACCCGTTATGACCTGTACGACCCTCGGATTAAGGCGACGATCGCTCTAAACCCAGTAAGCAGCAGTGTCCTGGGCGAATTTAGCCTCAGCCGGATCAGGGTTCCTGTGATGATTGTGGCGGGAAGTGCCGATACTGTTACCCCTGCTTTGTTTGAGCAGATTCGCCCCTTTACCTGGCTCACGGGAATCGATCGCTATCTCGCATCCATTAACAATGGCACTCACTTTTCTGTCATTGGGGATAGCGGTACTGGAAATGAGCCTGTTCCCATTCCTGAAGGGGTGCTCGGTCCCAACCCGACGATCGCCCGTCGCTATATGAATGCCCTAACCCTTGCATTCTTCAGCCACTATGTTGCGAAACGTCCTGGGTATCGCAACTATCTCACGGCAAGCTATGCCCGATCCATCAGCCAGGAACCTCTACGCCTCAGCCTCACCCAGGCATTCAGTGCGGCTCAACTCAATCAAGCCCTGGAGGGCCGAACGCCACCGCCCAATCCCCTCCCCACTCTGACGCTTCCCGCAACACCCTAAAGGATAATGGATACGTTCTTCTGTTCCTCCTTTTCCTGTGAATTCGACTGTCAACGGTTTTCTCAACCTGCATAAATCCTTCGGCCTGACTTCCCATGATTGTGTGGCCCAGGTCCGCAAATTGCTGCGACTCAAGCGGGTGGGCCACGCGGGAACCCTGGACCCAGCAGCAACCGGAGTGCTGCCGATCGCGCTAGGCAAAGCAACCCGATTGCTCCAATACCTGCCCCAGAACAAAGCCTATCAGGCCACCATTCGCTTTGGTCTCCAGACGGCTACGGATGACCTGGAAGGGGAGGTGATTCGCCAACAACCCTGCCCGGATCTGAAACGGGAGCAGGTCGAAGAGGCCCTTGCCAAATTTCAGGGAGTCATCCAGCAAGTGCCTCCTGCTTACAGCGCGATTCAAGTTCAGGGGAAACGGTTATATGAGATGGCCCGTGCTGGGGAGCTAGTGGAGGTCCAGGCTCGCCCTGTGGAGGTTTTTCAGATCGAGGGGATGGAGTGGCGATCGGGGGATTTTCCCGAACTTGAGGTGACGATCGCCTGTGGACCGGGAACTTACATTCGCTCAATCGCCCGTGATCTGGGGGATGTACTGGGAGTCGGGGGCACGTTAGCGGCCCTATTACGAACCGAAAGCAGTGGATTTGACCTGGCAACTAGTGTCACGCTAGATGAGTTATCTACCCAGATCCAGGCAGAAACTTTTTGCCCTACACCTCCCCAATCTGCCCTGAAGCACCTGCCCATTCTGGAGTTACCGGATCAGGAGGCGAGACGATGGTGCCAGGGCCAGCGGGTGATCCCAGCGATTGGGGAAAGCATAGAAGAAGAAACCGTGCAGATTTACCAGAAGGGCGATCGCTTTTTGGGGATCGGTCATTTAAAGGCGATCGAGGATGGCTGGATCGTAATCCCCCAAATGGTTTTCGAGCCTTTGTAGCGTTGGCAACGATCGAACCCAAATCTTAACTTTCAAGAAAAGTGTAATTGATGTAGCTGAAACCCTCCGTTATTCATCGCACACTTACCGAACATTAGTCCTCCTTGTCTTGCGTTTCCAAAAGCATCTCATGGTGCTAAGGGCGTGCTTCGGTGCGCCCTTTTACTTGGATTCTTACTTTTACTGGGTCTTTTAACTGGGTCTTTTACTGGATGCCTAAACTTAGGAGATTTCTAGAAAACAATTTCCCCGCTGGTTTCGGCTCTGCTCAACCAGCACCCTTGCCCTGAGAGGAGTCGAAGGACAACCTATCGGTAAATTCTTTTCAAGAAATTGCCTCAAGCCTGACTCTGTTTGCTTGAAATCTCAGCCTCAGGAGAACCGGGTCTCCCTCATTTCTCTCTTGTAATAGAGGTTTTCTTTTGCCAGGTCAGCCAGAATTAAGCAGAGAGAAGTAAAGTAATATCAAGAAAGGTAAAGACTATCGTTACAATTTTATTGCTCTTTGCCTTGCAGTAAACCTGTAACACAGCTTCACGGCTCACTTCGTAAAGGATGGTGTTTGAGTGACTTCACGGCTACAGTTCTCCCAATCCACCTCAGATTCTCTGATCGTCGATTTCTTCCGCCAGTCAGCCGGAGAATGGCGATCAGAGCGGCGTTATTACACCCTGCCCGATGGTGAAACGCAGGAAATGGTTAGCCTGATCAAAATCCGGTTTCTGGACCCAGGAAGTGAGGAATTAAACCACCTGGCTCGGCTACATGGTTTTGAGGATGGGGCAGACTTAAGCTGTGGGACGGAAGTGAGTTGGGAAAGTAAAGAATCCGTTTCGGGACGGAAAAAGTCGCGAGGTTCCACGCTGTTCGGGGCACGGGGAAATCAATTATTGCGCGATCGAGGCTTTGCGACTCTGAAGCCCATCACTGCCGATTACTACTTTACGAATCCCCAAACCCTCTGCCTCCGAACTGAGTATGATGGGTCGGTGTTTGAGGAAGAACTGAAACTCATTGGTCAGCATTACCGGACTCGCCAGAGCATTATTTCCCGTGCGGGAGAGCAGCAGATGATCGGGCAATACCTGGAGAAGCGGATTTATCAGGCCTAGAAGAACCGGAGCGGCGATCGAGTTACAGTAAGAATTTCTCGATCGCCGCGACAACCCCGTCCTCCTCCACACCGGGGGCAACCCAGTTCGCTTGAGCTTTCACATCCTCTGGTGCTTCCCCCATTGCAACCCCAATCCCTGCATACTGAAGCATTTCCAGGTCATTGAAGTTATCCCCAACCGTCATGACCTGTTCGGCCCGGAGTCCCAGCATTTCCTCCGCCAGATAGCGTACTGCGGTTCCTTTGTTCACCTCTGGATTGGTGGCCTCAAAGAAGGTCGCGACGGATTTCGTCAGGTAGAGTTCAGCAGGGGTGTATTGTTTGCGTAGGTTGCCAAACAGCCGATCAATCAAGTCCACATCATCGCTCAGGGCCAGAACTTTGGTCGGCTCATCGGTTAGCACCTGGCGCAGATCCCCAACCGCGATCGCCTCGACTCCCGATCGCTCTGCGTAGATCCGAGTTTCCGGTGTGATCTCTCGCACATATAACTGATCGTTAATATAAAAATGAACCGAGAGCAATTGGCGCAGTTCTCCCTGCTCAAAATGGTTCAGTAGTTGCAGGGCTGTGGGGATTAGAACGGGCCAGTGACGGTAAATCTTTTGGTCTACCGGGTCTTTAATGAGTGCCCCCTGGTAGGACATGAGGGGAAGGTCTGATCTGATCGCCTCATGGAATCGGAGGGCCGATCGATACATGCGACCTGTGGCAATTGCCACCCGAATTCCCTTTTCCTGAACGGCTTTGATCGCTTTTAAGACTGGCTCTCGGATGTCGTTGGAAATTCCGGCGATCGTGCCATCAATGTCGAGAACTAACAGACGAATCTCCTGGATGGGGGATTGGGTGGGGGTAAGGGCTTCTTTCATGACAATGGGATAAAAGAGCGTGAACCAGACACCATAGAACCGAAATGGCTTACGATTCTTTCCCGAAAACAGCGCGATTCCGTCGGGCAAAGGGCGGTTTAGAGGGAGTGGATACCTGTTTCATAATAGATACTAAGCCTTTCTTAGCCGTTATGGATTGATCGGTGATTGGAGCGATCGGAACCCAGCGATCAATAGTCTGCCCTTTGCAAATTTCCCCCATAATGGGCAGAGAATATGAATGGGAGAAATCAGGATGGATGTGAAAGCGGCGATCGCCTTTGAACCTGGAAAACCCCTTGCGATCGAAACGGTACAACTGGAAGGCCCGCAAGAGGGGGAAGTGCTGGTAGAAATCAAGGCGACAGGGGTTTGCCATACCGATGCTTACACCCTGTCTGGCAAAGATCCGGAAGGGCTATTTCCGGCTATCCTGGGCCATGAAGGGGCGGGGGTCGTCGTCGAAGTGGGGCCAGGGGTAAAGAGCCTGAAACCGGGAGATCATGTCATTCCGCTCTACATTCCGGAATGCCGCAATTGTGAATATTGTCTGAGTGGTAAAACGAATCTTTGTCAGGCAATTCGGGTAACTCAGGGTAAGGGGTTAATGCCCGATGGCACCAGTCGTTTTTCCTACAAGGGCGAGTTAGTCCATCACTACATGGGTACGTCTACCTTTGCCAATTACACGGTTCTGCCAGAAATTGCACTGGCGAAAATTCGCGAGGATGCTCCCTTTGAGAAGGTGTGTTACATCGGCTGTGGGGTGACGACGGGATTAGGAGCCGTGATCAATACAGCCCATGTTGAACCAGGGTCTAATGTGGTGGTCTTTGGGCTGGGGGGCATTGGACTCAATGTGATCCAGGCATGCCGGATGGTGGGAGCCAGAATGATCGTCGGCGTAGACCTCAATCCGAAGAAACGTGCCTTGGCGGAACGATTGGGGATGACCCATTTTGCCAATCCCAAAGAGATTGAGGGGGATCTGGTGCCCTATCTGGTGGAATTGACGAAAGGGGGAGCGGATTACAGTTTTGAGTGTATTGGGAACGTCCATGTGATGCGACAGGCATTGGAGTGTTGCCACAAAGGATGGGGGGTGAGTGTGATCGTCGGGGTCGCGGCGGCGGGGCAGGAGATCAGCACCCGTCCTTTTCAGTTGGTGACAGGGCGCGTTTGGAAGGGAACTGCCTTTGGCGGGGCCAGGGGTCGTACCGATGTGCCCAAGATTGTGGATTGGTATATGGAAGGCAAGATCAATATTGATGATCTGATTACGAATGTGATGCCGATCGATCGGGTAAATGATGCTTTCGACCTGATGCATCGGGGAGATGGGATTCGCACAGTGCTGATGTTTGATTGATGGTGCGCCCTGAGCGTAGTCGAAGGCAATCCATCGGTAAACGCTTCCTCAAGAATCCTCTAACCTCCAATACCTATCCATGTCTGACCTCACTTTATTGACTGAATCTCGTTGCTTTGACGGCACTTTGGGTTTCTATCGTCATTTCTCTGCTACCTGTAATGGGGAAATGCGATTTTCTGTGTACCTGCCGCCCCAGGCCCGATCGCATCCCGTTCCCGTCTTGTACTTCCTGTCGGGTCTCACCTGTACCGAGGAAAACTTCATGGCAAAGGCGGGGGCGCAACGGATTGCAGCCGAAACCGGGTTGATTTTGGTGGCACCGGATACCAGCCCTCGTAACACCGGGATTCCCGGTGAGGATGATGCTTGGGATTTTGGAACGGGAGCCGGATTTTATGTGGATGCCACTCAGGAACCCTGGAGTCGGCATTACCAGATGTACAGCTATGTCACAGAAGAACTCCCTGCCCTGATTGCCGCCCACTTCCCAATCCAGGCCGATCGTCAGGGAATTTGTGGGCACTCGATGGGAGGGCATGGGGCACTGGTCGGTGCCTTACGCAATCCTGATCGCTATCGTTCGGTGTCTGCTTTTGCGCCGATCGTCGCTCCCATGCGTTGTCCCTGGGGCCAGAAAGCATTTCGCAATTATTTGGGGGAGGCTTCTGATCAATGGCGGGGCTATGATGCCAGCGAGTTAGTAAAAACCAGTCCCCTCCCCCTCACCATCCTGATTGACCAGGGGACGACTGACAAATTTCTGGACTCCCAACTGATGCCCCAGATCTTTGCAGAAGCTTGTACTGTGTCAGGACAAGCCCTAACCCTTCGAATGCAGGAAGGGTATGACCACAGCTACTACTTTATTGCCACTTTTATTGGGGATCATTTACGCCACCACGCGGAGGCGCTTTACCGCTAACGGATCAGTCGCGAACGGGTCCATCAATTCCGGCAACGGCCCTGCGATCGTTCCGCTTCATACAGATAATAGTTTTCGCTCCCAACAATGCTGCGATCGAATTTCGCAAACTCCCGCAGTTGGACATCCCATGTCTCCATACGGGGGTCATTGAGGGGAAAGCGGGATGCAACCAAAACACACCCTGCATCTTGAAACAGTCGAGAATTTCCTGCCTGAGTTGGGTCGATTTGGGTTGGCCCGATCCAAACAAAAGATCTTCCAGTCCATTTGCCTTCGTGAAATGGATGGGTCTTTTGATTCAGGTAGCTCGTCAGCGTTGGCGAGAGGCCGCTTCCCTCCAAAATGAGCAAACTTGGGTCATGGCGATTTTTGATGAGGTTTGCAGTTTGCCAGGAACCTGAAAACGGGCTAATTAAATCCACACTATAGGCAAAAATTCCGGCAATCAACTGAATTAAAAAGAGCGTTGTGAGAATCCGTTGCTGATGGCGATCGAAATACCTTAAAACTTTAGAAACTGGCTGAATCAAACCAGCAGTTTTAACAGATTGATAATATTTTGAGAGCCAAAGACACGTTAAAAAATGAATAAATAGATAGCCCCAGTGTCTAGCAGAACCAGGTCTAAAAAATGTAATTAATAGAAGTTCTGAGGTTCCAACGGTATAGAGAAATAATATGATTGGTTTTCGATAGAAAATTGCGATCGAAAATAAGAGTAAAACAATAGAAGGAATCAGAGCCGTAAGATTATCAATGATATTAGTATTCCAAAAATGATAAGCAATCCCAGGCATGGGGGCATAGCTTTTCCAGATTGTTGACACCACCAAAACAATCCAATTGATGTCAACTCCCTGAGCACCTCCACGACTTTCTGAGTACAGGGTAGGATCGGTAAACAGAATGCTTTGGAGCAAGGAAATTAAAATTCCAGAGATAAATATTATCAGAGCAGTGATATCACCAACGATCGTTCTTTTTGATTCAGAAAACTGTTTATTCTTCATCAAACAGTATTCCAATATTAAAGTCACTCCAACTGCAATCGCGATCGCTGTTGCATAGATGTGAAAATTTGCCATCAAAAATAGCAAAACTGAGAGCAATAAATAATTTTTTCTGCGGTGTGGATATAAACAACAAATCAGAAAGACAAAGAAGGCACCTTGAATATAGTTACGGCTAATTATCGAGTATTCATACAGAAAGAAATAACCGAAAGACAACATGATTCGGTGAGCTTTCGGAAAGGGCGAGAAATAGATAATTAGCGTAGCCGTCAGGGTTGAGAAAACAATATGTAAAATCTGCATCCCAAAAGGATCAGAAGTCCATTGAGTTAAGAGGTGCAGAAGTAAATACCAAAGACTCGCATGACCGGGATGTTGCCGCTTCACTTCCCGAATAACATCCAGAAAAGACGCGCTATCCCTGGCAATGATCCAGGGGCCAAGTTCATCTCCCCACATTTCGTGGTGGAGAATACCCAGCCATGCAAGAGCGAAAAAACCCAGAATCAGGAACCAACTGAAGTGGCGGGAATTTATGAGTTGAGACACTTGCATTCGTTAGAGAAATTATTCTTCGATAAGCCCATCTTCTAGAATTTCACCCACCTCTAACCGAGTTCCGTTGGCAAAATCCCATCCAGATTGCACTCGTTTCCCCGCTTGTTGGAGTTCCCGGAGTAGCAAGACCCCTTCCCCTGTCTGCACGATCGGACCCACATTCTTTACCACACCCACAATCATTCCCGGTTGAGTTGTTTCCATCGCAACACTCGCAATCTCTTTTTCCAAACGCTGTAAATCAGGAGGTAACTGGTTCCAGTAGGAAGCACCCAGAGGGGCTGTAGCCCTCACCTTGAGAACCATTCCCCGAAACCCAGCCACACAGTTGGGAAAGAATGCCCGGATCTGGTTATGAAGCGCGATCGCCGGACGGGTCCAGTCCAGGCAATAATCAGGTTTCTTAATTAATGGAGCGTAGGTCGCGAGAGCGTTGTCCTGGGGAATGGGCTGAAGCTCTCCGGTTTCCAATTTGGGTAGCGTTTCAATTAACAAGCTAGCCGTGATATCCGCCAGCACTGCCATCAGTTCGGGAGCCGTTTGCAGGAGTGCGATCGGCGTTGTTGCCTTCAAGAGCATGGGTCCCGTATCCATTCCTGCATCCATCAACATCGCCGTGATCCCCGTCTCCGTTTCCCCATGATAGAGGCACCACTGGATGGGAGCCGCCCCCCGATATTGGGGCAGGATGGAACCATGTCCATTGACGCATCCCAAACGAGGCATGTCCAGAATTTCCTGGGAAAGGATTTGCCCATAGGCCACCACGACAAAAACATCCGCTCCAGACATGCTTAACCGTTCCAGCGTCTCCGGGTCTTTCTTAATGCGAGGCGGTTGCCAGACGGGAATATTGTGCTCGGTTGCCAGAATTTTTACGGGAGAGGGAATGAGATCATTGCCCCGCCCCCGCCGTTTATCCGGTTGGGTGACCACAGCCAGCACTTCAAAACCGGGGGTCGTCAGGAACCGTGCCAGACTGGGGACGGCAAATTCTGGAGTACCAAAGAAAATGACTTTCATAAAGCGGGGCGGGAGTCAGGAGTCAGAAGTCAGGATACAGGAGTCGGAAGCGAGAAGAAACCCCTGCATCAACTTCTAAATTCCTGCCTAACGGGGACCGATCGCAATCTCCGTTCTCCGATTACGTTGGCGGTTTGCATCCGTTCGATTTTCCACAAGCGGAGCGCTAGCCCCATATCCCACCACCACCCAGCGATACCCTGTTCCCAAGTTTTCTTCCAGATATAACCTGAGAGATTGGGCTTGCCGAAAAGACAAGTCCCGATTGTCACTGGCTTCCCCCAAGTCATCGGTGTGGGTTGCAATGCGAATTGTCGCGCCTGGATAGGTTCGGAGTTCAGCCACAACCGGACTCAAGAGACTCTGGGCCTTCGAGCGTAGCGCACTCTGGCTATCTTTAAACAAGACATCACTGGGAAGGGTAATTCTCAACCCATCTGCTGGGAAAACCCCGGTTGAAGGTTGTACCTGTTCCAGGGAGGCAATACCCGCCTGTTTCATCCAGGCTCCCATCTGTTGCTGCCCTACTTTCCAACCTTCTCTGGAATACTGGAAAGCCGTTTCAATGAGTGGCATTTTTTGAGAAGTCGCTGGATACCAGTGGGCTGCCACAATACCACCTCCCAGGGCCATTACACTTCCTCCCACCATAAACACCAACTGGGAGAAAAGCTTGAGGACAGAAAACCTATTTTTCTCTGGAGAGTCTGAAGAAACAGAAGACATTTGGAAGTAGGGGGCGATTCGGAGTCAATCGATCTCGAACTTTATCAAACTTTTCCGGATTGTAGACAAGTTTTTCCGAAGATTTTGAAGCGATCGAAAATTTTCTGCGGTTCAATCAAAAATTTGGGTCAATCACTATCCTTGCAAAATATCAATCAAAAGCACTAATAAAAAGCATTAATAAAAAAATGCAACTATCTTATGAAGGATAGTTAAAGCAGTGGAGGCGATCGATCAGTTAAATCCATCAGTTAAATCCATCAGTTAAATCAACAAACCTTATCCTTAAAAGCCGTTATCCCAAATCATACCGGGCAACATAAGTGCGGAATTTCAATCGTTTTTCCAGTTCATGATTCTCTACATCCTGTCATTACGAGCACCTCTGCTTCCCCCTTGTATTAAAAGATATCCCTCTAAGCTCAGTGTTAAGAACTATACGAGAAACAGGTTGATTTGCAGTAGAAATGATATTTAATTTATTAGCTCTATCAAAATTAAATATAAAGGCTAAACAAAACCTCTTAAAAGTAGTGGCTCAAATTTGATCCCGTTGCTATACATGAAAAAGTTTCTCTTAAGCTTCTATCCTTTCTGACCTGCCTTCGCTGTTCATCGATAAAATCCATCTTCAACAGCTTTCCTCATAAATTTTTTCTAATAGCCAGTCTTTTAGAAATTGGGTCTCAGTTGTTTTGGTTGTACGAACCTGACACTGAGATCAAGATTTGATTAGGGTTTCTGTTGGAAGGGTTGCTTCTACTGGTTGCCTTTTGGCGGTCTTCGGTGGGTAAAAGTTTTAATGAAAGTGATTCACGAGTTGCTGTTCTGAACTAACAGCAATCGTTTTTTTTCGTTCCTTGTTTATTCGTTTCTTTGCTCGTTTCTTGTTTGTTTGTTTCTTGTTTAAAATCTTCCATTGTTCAGGCTGTGCCCTTTCCTGCCATGACCCAAAGCCATCTGCAACTAGACCCCCTTGACAGTCCCCATCCCATTCCCTGGAACTGGGTTTTAGCAAATCTAACTCCCTCCGAATCCTATTCTGCATCCGGCAGTCGCTATTACCGGACCCAATCCCTTCTCTCTCCGAATGGACATTACGCATCCTATAGCCGGATTCAGATGCAAGTACATCCCGAATTTCTGCATAGTCGAGTCAGTAGTGTTTTGTTTATCGAAAATCTGCAAACCGGGGATTTACAGGTCATCACGGCTGCCTCTCCCCTGGCGGACAATCCTTTTACAGCGACTTCAGAAACCGAGAAGATGGTGGATGGCAAAGTTGCCATTCTGATTCCAATTGCCTGGTCTGAAACGAGCGATCGAATTCTTGCCAGGGAATTCGAGTCCCTGTTCGGCTCCGGGATTGCCTCAGACTATGCTGTAATCTGGGATCGCCAGATGAACCGGGCCAGTACCGTTGCCCCCACGCGCATCCATTACACGAATGCCGTCTTGCTCGGTTGGAGTCAGAAGTACCCCGATCGCGTCCTGTTTCGGGCGGGGATGATGGGGGAAGAAGATTGGGGACTCTGGACTGTGGACCGAACGGGCCAAACCAACGCTGCCCCCGAAGACCGTCCGATCGTGTTTGGGCAAACGGTGAATAGTTTATGGGCAGGACCCCAGGCACATTTGTAGCAGAGGGCAGAGGGCAGAAAGAAGGGAATCCTTGCGAAATGGTTATGCCATCTCCTCCATCTCCTGACCGTCTCCGCCCTCTTCCCTCAACTCATCCGTCACACTCTTAATCACACTAGCCAGAGGAACGGCAACCAGTAAGCCGAGAACTCCAGCAATTTTTCCCCCAACAAAGAGCGCAACAATGAGCCAGATGGGATTTAGGCCAGTTTGCTTGCCAACTAAGCGGGGGGCCAGCAAATTATCGTTGATTTGCCCGACAATAACCGCTGCAATCAAAACTCGAATTCCTAAACCAAAGTCTTGCAGGGCCACCAGCAGACTGACCACGAAAATCGTGACTGCACTGGCATAAGGAATCAGGGTCGTGATGCCGATCGCTACGCCAAACAAAATGGAATAGGGAAGTCCCAGAATGAGAAAGACAAGGCTCTGAGCCACACTGAGAATTCCGGCGAGGAGGGCTTGCGTTGCAAAGTAATCCCGAAACGTTTTTCTAAGCGTAATTTGCAGGTAAGTACGCCAGCGGGAGGAAAACCAGCTAAACAGCCCTTCCCAGGCTTGCTTACCATTCAGGACCATCAACAGCACCAACACCACGACAAACAGGATGTTGATCAGACTGCTGATGGTTCCCAGGATGAAGTTGAGGAGTTGGCTACTGGCGGCCTGAAGCACACCCGATAGTTGAGCAATGGCCTGATCGATCGCCCCACCAAAGTTCACAGGAATTCTTTGTTGTGCGCTCCACTGCTGAAGGCTTGTCAATTGTCGGTTGCCCGATTCCAACAGTTGGGGCAGATTTGTGACTAGATTACTGAGTTGTTCCACAATCAGGGGCACCAGGGTTAACCCAATGATCCCCAGGATCAGGAAAGCGCTTGCCAGAACGATGCCGATCGCCCAACCCCGTGCCATCCCCCGCTCTTGCAACGCCTGAATGGGAAAGTTCAACAGAAAAGACAGGATAGTTGCAGTCAATAGCAAGCTAACCATCGGTTGCAGATAATTAACGGTCTGGAGCAACAGCCAACCGTTGAGAAAAGCCAGAGGAAACAGGATACAGAGTCTCAGCCAGGGGGGAAGGCGATTGATGGATTCAAGCATGGGGATTCGGGGGAAAGGAAGGCAGAGGGCAGGAGACAGAGGGCAGAAGGAGAATCATGAGCGTACTTGTTGTTAACCCTTCAATGTGCGGCAATTTTTGGAAAAGAGTTTACCAGTAGGTTGCCCTTCGACTGCGCTCAGGGTAAGCACCTTCGACTGCGCTCAAGGCAGAGTACCTTTGCCCTCTGCCTTCTGCCTTCCTAACTAGCAATCGTATATCCAGCCGTTGTAATCGCTTCTCGGACTGCGACTTCTGGAGCCTGGGTGTCGATCTTGACCTGTTTTGTTTTTGTATCTGCCTGAATGGTTGCTGAGGGATCAAGAGCCTGCACAGCTTTGGTGATTTTGTCTGCACAAACCGAGCAAGCCATATCAGGCACTTTTACATCAAGGGTCATAGGTTCCTTCTCCAATAAAACAGCACTACTATATATCGTCTTTTTCTCTCCAAAGCCCAACTCATTTTCTAAGTTAAGATTGCTCCGCCCATTAACCGCTGATACCGATACTCTAGCTCTATCTGCATCAGCGGCCATCGGGCCAGGGTTGCATCTCGATCGATCGCCTTCTCCGCTGCATCCCGCGCCAACTCTAGCACCTCCTGGTCTTCTACAAGGCTGGCAAGGGCAAAGTCAGGCAGCCCCGATTGGCGCGTGCCCAGCACTTCTCCCGGTCCCCGAAAGCGCATATCCATCTCAGAAATGAAAAAGCCGTCCTGGGATTGCTCCAACACCTTCAGCCGTTGACGGGCCGTTTCTGACTTGGAACTACTCATGAGTAAGCAGAAGGATTGGGCAGCTCCCCGACCGACCCGACCCCGGAGTTGGTGAAGTTGGGATAAACCGAAGCGATCGGCATGTTCAATTAACATCACCGTTGCATTGGGCACATCTACCCCGACTTCTACCACCGTCGTAGACACTAAAATCTGAGTGTGATTGTCTCGAAATTGGTGAATGGCTTCCTCTTTTTCGGCAGAGTTCATCCGCCCATGCAATAGCCCGACTTTGAAGTCGGGAAACACCTCTTCCTGCAAGCGCTGGTGCTCCTCCATCGCCGATCGCAGGTCCAGTTTTTCCGACTCCTCCACCAGGGGCAACACCACATAAACCTGCCGCCCCAGAGCAATCTCGCGCCGGATGAGATCGTAAACTTCGGGACGATCTCCCGCCGTCAGGGCTGTGGTGTGGATGGCTTTGCGTCCGGGGGGTAATTCGTCAATCTGGCTCACATCCAAATCCCCATGAAGGGTCAGGGCCAGGGTGCGGGGAATGGGGGTTGCCGTCATGGTCAGGACATGGGGATGGGTGCCCTTTTGCTGGAGCCTTGCCCGTTGCTGGACACCAAAGCGGTGTTGTTCGTCGATTACCACTAATCCCAACTGCTGAAATTTTACGGGGTCTTCAATCAGGGCGTGGGTTCCAACCAGTAAGGGCAATTCCCCGGTTTCCAGTTCAGAGAGAATCTGGCGACGTTTGGCGGTGCGGGTTGAGCCAGTGAGAAGTTCTACGGGAAGGTGCAGTTGATTAAACCAGCCGATTAGCTTGTGGTAATGCTGCTCTGCCAAGACTTCCGTTGGGGCCATCAATGCGGCTTGATACCCGGCCTGGATTGCCGCCAGGGTTGCCACCACTGCTACCACCGTTTTTCCAGACCCCACATCCCCCTGTACCAGGCGATTCATCGGCACCGTTTTCTGTAAGTCCGTCAGGATGTCATTGATTACCCGCTGTTGTGCCCCTGTCAGTTGGAAGGGAAGAATCTGGTAAAACTGGTCAATCAGTTCCCCAGTGGGAGCCAGGACCACACTAGTTTGGGCCTGTCGCTGGCTCATGCGGCGTTTCAGTAAACCCAACTGCAAGTAGAAAAATTCGTCGAAAACCAGACGACGACGGGCCAGATCCAGGGCTTGAGAGTCCGGTGGGAAGTGAATGTGGGCGATCGCTTCTGTCAAGCCAATTAGCTCATACTTGGCTCGTAACCCCTCTGGAAGCGCATCCTGTAGTTGGTTCACGTTTGGCAGGGCGGCAATCACGGCTCGTCGCACCAGGTCTGCCGACACCCCCTCCGTGAGAGGATACACGGGAACCACCCGCCCGATTTTATGGGAATCGATCGTCGCTCCCGCATGTTCCAAGACCTCAATTTCCGGGTTGTCTAGTGTGATTCCGTACTTGCTCTGCTTGACCAGACCGGAGGCGGCGATCGTCGTCCCAGGGGGATAGGTTCGTTTTTGTTGCTCCTGCCAACCCCGGTTGTAGCGACTCCCTGGAAAGAAGCGACTGAGTTTCAGTTGCCCGCTGGAATCCTTCATCACCAGTTCCAGGATCGTTAGTTTGGTGTTTTTGGGACTGGGAAAACAGGCGCACCGTTGCACCGTACCCACCAGAGTTACCGTTTCCCCGACTCTCAAATCCCGAATTTTTATCTGACGGGCATAGTCAATGTGATCGCGAGGGTAGTAGTAGAGCAGATCCCGAACTGTATAGAGACCCAACTTTGCCAACTTCTCGGCATTTTTGGGACCAATGCCACTCAGGTAAGTCAGGGCAGAATCCACCGGGCAGGGACCAGCCGCCTTGGGGAGGGGAGCAACCGAGGGCTTTTTCGTAGCGGCTTTCGTTCCCCCAGAGCGATCCCCACTCTCAGGAATAAAACCCTGACTCTCAGCCTCCTGACGGTGCTGGCTTTCCTTGAGGGCACTTTCCCACTTCAATCGAACCTGATGAAGGAAACGGCGAGTATCGGCAACAAGGTGCTGGCGGCGGGCGAAAGACAAGTCCCCATACTGGGTGAAGGACTCCCCAATTTCTCGCCAACGGCGGCGATCGTCCGTCGATAACGTCTCTGGCAGTTCTTTAAAGCTCAGATGCAGAAATTCGCTAAAGCGATGCTCTTTCCCAACAAGATCGCTAAAGCCGTGTTCTGCCTCTACCGAGAGGGCTTTTTGTAATCGTCCCCAATCGGGTGCCATGCCACGCACCTAATCATCCGCCCAACTCATGCGCCATGCCGATTCTGCCTGAGCAATAGCCCGTTCATGTTGCTTCTTTTGATATTCCCGATCGAAGGTCGTCAAGCGAGTCATCAGTTGGCGAATCTTGTTACGCCAGGACATGACAATCGAATCTTTAAACTCAATTTCCGACAACCGCAGATGAACCGTCATGATTTGGAGGGGGGGGAGTTTGATTGGAGTGGGGGCCTCGTCTGACACCTCCCCCTCGCCCGTTTCAGAGGGTCGATCGCCTGGGGAAGTATCCACCAAAAACCGCAGGATGTTCGGAGGTCCAGCCCCTTCATTGGGAACCGCTGCACGAGCCGCTGCATCCAGTACAGGCAAGGGAACCTGACCGGGAAACAAGTCTGCCTGCTTAAAGAGCAGATTCACCTTCCGAGTAGCACTTTGGAGAACGCTGGCAATGGACCGCTCAACTTGCTCCTGCCAGGACATCGCTTCTATTAAGGGAGACGAAAACTTAGGCTTCGACTGAAAGTTCAGAATGGGTCTTCCTTCTGAAGCCTTCCCGACCAACTGGATCGCGTGCGAAGGTTCTTCTTCTGCTCCAGTGTTCGCTCGATTGAGAGAGTTGAGCAATTGAGTGAGTTGTTCCTGGGTGTCCTCTTCCAGAGGGATTTCGCTAGAACCCGATTCTCCCTCCTGACAGGCCGCCAGTTGTTCTTGAGTTTGACGGGCCAGTTGTTTCAATGCCTGTTGGAGATTTTGCCGCTGGTCAAAGGAGAGTTTAAGGAACTGTTCGGGATATCCCTGGGTACACAGATGGTAACTCGCCAGGATCATTTGCTGACGCACAGACTGCCCCAGAGCCAATAAATAATCCTGGTAATTTGCTCGTAGCTCTTCCACCCGAACCGCAATTTCCTGTTCTAGATGGGCCAATTCCCGGTCAATTTGCTCGATCGCTCGAACCATATTGCGCTAAAAATAGGTTCCCGTATTCGTTCGCTTGTATTCAGGATAACGGCTCTCTCTCCCTTTTAACCGACTGAACTAAATCAAACTTTCAACCCAACAGACTCCCTCTTTAGATAGAAGTTTTGTAAACCATAATTTGGAAGTATATTAACTAATATTAAGGTTCTTTTTTTTACTTCCCTTCTACGAAAGTTTATAGTTTCTCCCCTTACCAGATCCGTCTTGCCTACACTCCAGGAGGTTTCCGGAAAAGAGTTTACTTGTGGGTTGCCCTTCGACTTCGCTCAGGGCACGGGTGCTGGTTGAGCGAAGCCGAAACCAGCGGGTAGATTGTTTTCCAGAAATTTCCTAAGTCTGCCAATCTTAGACAGCAAAACCAGCACACAGGTAGAAAATTTTCTGTCGTAAATTAATACGCTTATAACCAAAGAGATTTCTTTGGATGCCCATATAGAATTTTCTATGTATAAAAATATGTTGCTAAGGCTTATGGGCTAAGTAGTCAACCATTTTCTTTAGACTATCAGGGATAGACGTGTCGATGGCTTCTCCAGACTCTTTCATGCAGTTCGATCTTTCACTCGACCAAAGAGCGCTCCTGTCGTTGGGAGAGGAGTGTTTTGAAAGCTTTACTCGAAAAATTCAAGACTTAATTCATCATTTTCTGTTCTATTTAGGAACCTGCCAGGAGAGTAGGGTGGACCATCCTCCCCAGCAAATTATTTCTGAGCCAGTGGATGAAACCGCCTCTGCGATCGAAGGCTTACTCTCACGCATTCATCCTCACGATCGGCAAACGTTTCAATCCTCCTTGCTCTTGGCAGCCCAGACCCTACAGCCCTGGGTTTGGGAAGGACAACTGGTGACTCCATCGGGTGACATTCGCTCCGTTCGGGCCAATTTTCAACCCTATCCCCAGAAAGCGGGAGAACTCGTCTGGCAGGGCGATTTGGCGGATGTTACTGAGCAAAGTGATGCGGATGAACAGGATTTCGTGATGGAGATTGCCTGGAGATACATGCATTACTCTCACTGGTAATCTCCGACCGCTTTAGGAGATTTTTCAAAAAGATTCTACCAGTAAATTGCCCTTCGACTTCGCTCAGGACAGGAGTGCTGGTTGAGCGAAGCCGAAACCAGCGGGGAAATGGGTTTCTAGAAATCTCTTTAGTCTTTCAAGCCACCCTTAACGGTGGGTTTGTTCTGAGATCCACCTTAAATAAGGCTCCGACCCAGAAACGATCGGCAGCAGAATAATCTCCGGCACTTCATAGGAATGGAGGGTGCGGACCTGCTTTGCCAGCGACTCAAACTGATCCTGAGTGGTTTTGATGAGCAACTGCCATTCTTCCGATCGCTCAACGACTCCCTTCCAGGTGTAGATCGAGCGGACGGGAAACAAATTCACACAAGCTGCTAGCCCGGATTGAACCAGGGACTCTGCGATCGTCTCTGCCTCTGTTTGGGAAGAAGCCGTTACCAAAACAACTCCATATTGGCCTTGATCGGGTGCTTGATTCATTCCGTCTGGGTTTCTCCAGTCTCACAATTACTTTTGAAGCAGGGTTGTATGAGTCGAGCGGTTGGTAAAATTGTCTTGCAAATACTGCCAGACCGCATTAAAACCAGTCATTTTTTTCTGCACAAGGTAAAGATTCGCTGCGATCGTCAGGTCTTCAATGCAGCCCCCTTCTTCCTGACGGCTCCCCTGTATCAATCCGCGAATGTGGTAAGCATCCGCAGCATCGGGATGAAGTCTCAACACCTCACTATAGTCTGCGATCGCCCCCTCCCCATCCTGCAAAGCCAGCCGCAGCAAGCCCCGTTGACGATAAGCTGCACTAAAATCAGGCTTGAGTTGAATCGCGAGGTCAAAATCCATAAGTGCGTTGTCTGGGTTGGACAATTTGCAGTAATAAATCCCCCGTTCTAAGTAGGTTTCTGCATCATAAGGGTTCACCAGAATCGCGCGGGAAAAGTCGGCAATTGCCCCCTCTCGATCGCCCAGGAGAAACAAAACCTGTCCCCGCTTTTTAAAGACACGACCGCATCCTGCATCTCGCTCAATCTGCTCACTGTAGTCTGCCAGGGCTGCCCCGTATTCAGCTAACTTAAAGTGGATATTTCCTCGGTGGTAGTAAATATAGCTAAACTCAGGGTCTTGTCGAACAATCCAGTCATAATCCGCCAGGGCAGTAGAATAATGTTCAAGGCTGGCGTACGCTTGGGCACGGTAATAGCGAGCGTTTAAAGCATCCGGTTTGACTTGAATGGCTCGATCAAACTCCAGAAGTGCGTTTTGGTAATATCCCTGCTTTAAGTGAGCAATCCCCCGCACGAGAGAAACATCCTCTTCACTTAAAGCAATCTCAAACTTAGGAAGCGTATTGGATTCACCTGTTGTTTGATACAGAGTCGAATCGGTTTGCCAGATGAGATTCCGGGAATCTGATTGATCGAGCTTATGCACATCGATCGCAAGGCTGTAATATTCTAAAGCCGCATCGGGGTTTCCATCGCAGGAAAGCCGTACTCCAATTAAGTTATAAACTTCTGCAATATCATTGAAAACCGAATTCATCATTTCCCTGGTTCCTGAGTCGCTTCTGGCATATTGGCAAGTAGTATGGGTTGCAAAATAACAATGTGCAGCTTAATGTTTCCTCTACCTTTCTTAAGAAGTTTTGAGAAGAAGTAGGTTTTCGCAGTTTCTCATAATCTTCCGTGTTTTTGCGGAGTCATAGAGGCAGTTATATTTTACATAAACTGCTATTGTCTACACCTGAATCCCTCTAGGGCTCACAACAACTCTCGGAAGGATTTAGGCCCTATTTATGGAATTCGCTAAAATTCACTTTGCAAGCCTTACTAGATCCCAACTTAAGAAAACATTGTGAAATTACTGTGGAACGAAGCCCCTATCCAAATCACGAGATTTCCTGGTGGTGACTGAAATGCCAGTTTTGTTTTTGACAGAGATTAATCTTAAGCCAGAAAAATCAGAATGGGAGCATTTCATCAAGAGGTTACAGAGTCCTGACCACCGATCGCCAGTCGGATCATGGAGAGGGTGAGAATCAGGAGAAACATGACCAGGCCGATCGTACAGGCGTAACTGTAGCTGATCTCTGTTCCCTGGAAGGCGTTTTCGTAGACATAGTAGACGATCGTTTTCGAGCTATTGAGAGGCCCACCCTGGGTCATGATGAACACCTCCTCAAAGACCTTCGTCGCTGAGATCGCAGAAATCACAGCGACCAGGAACAGGTAAGGCTGCATGAGGGGAAGGGTAATGTCCCAGTGTTTCTTCAGCCCATCCGAACCGTCGATCGCTGCCGCCTCATACAGTTCCCCCGGAATCGCCTGAAGCCCCGCCAGGTAAATCACCATGTAATACCCCAGTCCCTTCCAGACCGTGACTGCCATCACGCTAAAAATCGACAATTGGGGACTTGTCAGCCAGGGAATCCCCTCCTGGGAGAGGTTCAGCATTTGCAGGATTTGGTTTAATAACCCCTTATCCGCATAGAGCCACCGCCACGCGATCCCCGCTACCACCATCGAGATCACAACAGGCGTGTAGTAGGCGGCCCGGAACCAGCGAATTCCAAATAACTTTTGGTTGACCAGGATCGCCAACCCCAGGGGCACCAGCACCAAAATCGGTACGACCCCTACCAAATAGATGAGGGTATTCCAAAACGTTTTCCAAAAGATAGGATCGGCCCAGAGGCGATAAAAGTTGCCCAACGCGATCCACCGGGGAGATTCCCCCAGGTCGTACCCGTAATATTCCGTAAAGCTCAGATACAACGCCCGCACCGCAGGCCAGAAGACCGTTAACCCTAAAACACTCAGGGCAGGCAACAAAAATAGATAGGGGGTTAAAGCTTGCCACTTCCAGCGTCCGTTCTTCAACCACTCTTGTTTGAACCAACCTTGGGGGAGCAGACGTTGCATAGCAGCGAGGGAAGCAAAACCCTTCTAATAGGGTCAAATAACATTACAAATCTGGATTCAAGGGGAAGAGATGGAGTCTGGAGCTACTGAGGATGGAATCCTATAGATAGGATTTCAGCAACCTTCAGAAGACCCTGACCTGAACCCACCCATCACTATACCTTTCATCGCACCCTTATCATCATCAAACTTTTCCTATGAATCCCATTCCGACCTTCATCCCTCCCAATCCCCAGGCAAAGCCGGAAGTAGCAGAAGAAATTCGGGTCCAGGGAACTGTACAGGGGGTGGGTTTTCGGCCTACCGTGTACCGAGTTGCTAAAGCCTGTGGGTTACGGGGGGATGTGTGTAATGACGGAGAAGGTGTTCTGATTCGGGTCATCGGGACGGCAGAAGTTCTCGATCGCTTCATCACCCAACTGCAAGCCGAATGCCCACCCCTGGCCCATATTGAGGCGATCGTCCGCACTCCCCGACCCAACTTTTCTTCTCCCGAAGACTTCATAATTCTCTCCAGCGTCCCCACCACAGCCCGCACGGAAATCGCCCCCGATGCCGCTACCTGTCCCCAGTGCCGCTCGGAAACTCTGGATTCCCAAAGTCGCTGGTATCGCTACCCCTTCACCAACTGTACCCACTGCGGACCCCGTCTGAGCATCATCCGCGCCATTCCCTACGATCGCGCCAACACCAGCATGGGATCGTTCACCCTATGCGAGGATTGCGCCCAGGAATATGGAGATGTTTTGAATCGGCGGTTCCATGCCCAACCCGTCGCCTGTCCCGTCTGCGGTCCTGAAGTCTGGTTAGAGCGGGCGGATGGACAGGCGATCGCAGGAGAACCCCAGGATGGGATCGACACTGCCTGTACCCTCCTGCAACAGGGAAAAATTCTGGCGATTAAAGGCATGGGTGGGATTCATCTGGCCTGTGATGCCACGAATGAAACAGCCGTCCGGACCCTGCGCGATCGGAAACACCGCTACCACAAACCCTTTGCCCTGATGGCAAGAGATATCGAAGTCATTCAAAAATATTGTTCTGTGAATGACCTGGAACGAAAATTACTGGAAAGCTCCCCTGCGCCGATCGTCCTGCTTACAAGAATTCAGGAGTCAGGAGTCAGGAGTCAGGAGGTGGATGCCCTTGCCCCCGCCCTCGCTCCCCATTTGCCGACTCTGGGCTTCATGCTGCCTTACACGCCGCTGCACCACCTGTTACTGCAACGGTTCGATCGCCCGATCGTTCTGACAAGCGGCAACCGATCCGACGAACCCCAGTGCATCGATAACCAGGTAGCACGGGAAAAGTTAGGAACCATTGCCGATTACTTGCTGTTGCATAACCGCGATATTGTGAATCGCCTGGATGATTCTGTCGTGCGGGTTGTGGGTAGAGAACTTCAAGTTTTGCGACGGGCACGGGGCTATGCCCCCGCTCCCATTCGGCTTCCGGCAGGGTTTGAGGAAGCCCCACCGCTTCTGGCAATGGGAAGTGAGTTGAAAAATACTTTCTGTCTACTGCAAAACGGACGGGCAATTCTTTCTCAACATTTGGGAGATCTGGAAAACGCAGCAGCTTACCAGGCGTATCGGGATACCCTGGATCTCTACCTCCACCTGTTTCAGCATGAACCGGAAGCGATCGCCGTCGATCTCCATCCAGAGTACCTTTCCAGCAAACTGGGTCATGAATGGGTGACAACCCATCCCGGTTCCCTGTCTCTCTATCCCATCCAGCACCACCATGCCCATGTCGCCGCCTGTCTAGTGGAAAATCAAATGCCCCTGAAGACCTCCCCCGTTCTGGGAATTGCCCTGGATGGATTGGGCTATGGGGAAGAGGGCACCTTATGGGGTGGGGAATTTCTTCTGGCAGATTATTTCCAGTCGGAACGGTTAGCGCACTTCAAGCCTATTGCGATGCTGGGTGGGGAACAAGCGATGTATCAACCCTGGCGAAATACCTACGCTCAACTGATGGCGATTGGGGACGAAAACAGTTCCCTCGAAGAAAGATGGGAATCATTACACCAGGCGTTTGGGGAATTGGAACTGATCAAATTTTTGCACGGCAAACCTCGATCGCTCCTCAATCAAATGCTGATGAAAGGAATTCAGTCTCCTCTTGCATCCTCCGCAGGCCGCTTGTTTGATGCCGTCGCCGCCGCCGTTGGACTCTGCCGCGCATCCGCCAGTTATGAAGGTCAGGGGGCGATCGAGTTGGAAGCCCAAATCACTGCTACCTGTCTGGAAGAAGCGCGATCCTCTGCGTATGGGTTGGCGATCGTGCCCATTGCCTTACCCAATGGAAGACAAACCTTCCATCTCGATGCAGGTCCCCTCTGGAAACCCTTACTGGAAGACCTGCTTCAGCAAACTCCCATTTCCCTGATTGCCGCTCGATTCCATCTGGGACTTGCAACCGCTATCACTTCCCTCGTGAAAATTCTCCACCAGTCCCACCCATTCACCCATGTCGCCTTGACTGGCGGAGTGTTTCAAAATGCCATTCTGCTCGAACAAGTTCAACAACAACTCACGGCCTTAAACTTTACAATTCTTACCCATCATCAGGTTCCTGCGAATGATGGTGGATTGTCTCTCGGTCAAGCTGCGATTGCCGCCGCCCGATCTTTGGAAGAAAGGATTCAGAATCACGAAAAAAAAATCGTACCCCCTTAGGATGGGCATATTAAGAGTGGGAATAGGGAATT
>JANRKG010000329.1:0-27044 GCA_033763635.1 Leptolyngbyaceae cyanobacterium bins.59 | reverse complement strand
GTAGGAGGTTGGTAGGCCATTATTTCTTCTTACCACCAAACAAACCAAAAAAACCGCCCCCCGATTGGTTCGGCTTATCAGACTTTTGATTCGAGGCTTTTGGCTGACCCGAAGAGGGAGTAGGCTTGGTTGCTCCTCCTGCCAGTTTTTCTACCTGTTGGAGTCCTTTCTTGGCAATTTCATCATGGGGATTCAGACCCAACGCCTTGTTAAAGTGAATTTTCGCCATCGTGCCCTGCTTTTGCTTCAGGTAAACAGCCCCTAACAGACTGTGGCACTTTGCACTGTTGGGAGAAATTTGCAGCGCTTCTCGCAATTCCAGAGTAGCCTGCGCTAGATTGCCATTGTTGAAGTGATCGTTCGCCCGACGGTAGTACTGTTCTGTCAAAGCCTCTTTCGGGTTGACCGCAGGGGGGGGAGGCGGAGCCGCCTGGGGACTTTTTGAGGATGCGGGGGCAGGGGTTGCGGGTTTGGGAGTTGCAGGTTTGAGGGGTTCTCCCTTGGTGGTTTTTCTCATCAAGTAAACCAGATTCAGTTCACTAATTTCCCCCGTGATCTCCGTCATCTGTGCTAACTGCTGATATTGCTTCTCAGCCAGTTGTTTCAGTGCTTCTTTGTATCCCTGATCTACATCGGTAGCCGTAGACAACTGTTTCGCAAGTTCCCCTGTGATCTCGAAAGAGCTTTGCTGTCGAACCGCTTGCTGGCCTTTCAGCTTGATCAGTACATTGTACTCAGCCCGTTCCTTTTCCTGGGACAGCTTTTCGTAAGCTGGATTGACCATTTTAGAGAGAAAATCGTTTGCTAGTTGGCGTTCTTCAGGATCGGTGGTCGTAATGCTATCCGGGTGGAGGTTACGGGCGACTTTCAAATAACGCTTCCGCACTTCCTTCGCATCCGCATCCATTGCAACCCCTAAAATTGCATGATGATCAACGAAATCTAAACTAAATAACCCGCGCTGAATCTGAAAAGCCATGTGAGCGCCTGACCTACCCCGTACTGATTCCTTCTAGTCTACTCTGCTTCCTAAATTATGCCTCAGTGCATCGAGCCACGCTAGCCGTCTGCACGGGTCAGCATTGGTTTCTTCACTGAATCCACATCAAGAGCTATGATCGCTTTTCACTGATCTGATTTCGTACCCGGATTAATTCCGTACTGACACTGGTATGAATGTAGCTGTTTGTTGCCAGCAGACGACCCGACTGAATTTCCAGCGGGCCTTCATCGTAGGCCGTGACTTTTCCCCCGGCCTCCTCCACCAGAATAATTCCGGCACTGATATCCCAGGGAGAGAGGCCCCGTTCCCAGTAGCCATCTAACCGACCACAGGCAATGTAAGCCAGATCGATCGAGGCGGAACCACCCCTGCGGACCCCCTGGGTCAAGTGGGTAAGATGGCAGAATTCTGCATAGTTATTGTCGTCTGTTTCCCGGCGATCGTAGGCAAATCCCGTCACCAGGAGGCTATTGCTCAGAGATTGGGTTTTAGAGACCTGGATGGGGCGACGATTGCGCGTTGCTCCCAGTCCTTTTGCGGCTCGAAACAACTCATTGCGAAAGGGATCGAAAATTGCCCCGACGTGGGGGACTCCATTAATTAAAAGTCCGATCGATACAGAAGCGACTGGGTATTGATGGGCGTAGTTGGTGGTGCCGTCCAGAGGGTCGATCGCCCACAGATATTCACTTTCCGACAGGTTCAAATACCCCGATTCTTCCGTCAGGATGGGATGGTGGGGAACATGGCGCTTTAACACATCCAGGACGATCGCTTCGGATGCCTTGTCTGCCTCCGTGACCAGATCTCCGGGGCGGCCCTTTTCCTGGATATCCTCTAACTTGCCACAGAAATCTTGCAAAACAACCCCGGCAGCCAGGGCTGCTTCCGTCGCAATGTCTAAAAAAATCTGAAGTTGGTCGGGCGTAGGGGACATGGAAGATGGGCGTGAAGGTCACAGATACTATACCAGGTGGGGGGTAGAGACTTGAAATTTCGCGTCTCTACCGCAAATAGCCATTTGGATCTTCCGCCACCCAGCCCACTTTAGAATTCAGGCGAACCTCGAAGTGCAGGTGAGGGGTAGTTGAACTGGGTTGACCAGAAGTGCCAACCGTTCCTAAAACAGTGCCCGATTTGATAGGTTGTCCCGTTCGGACTCGCACACTTTGCAACTGGGCATAGCGGGTTTGCCGTCCCCGTGGATGGTTAATCACCACCATGCGCCCATAGGCTCCCTGTTCTCCGGCAAAGGCCACGACTCCATCGCCCACCGATCGCACTGGAGTTCCAACTTTCGCAATGAGATCAAGTCCGCTATGAAAAGCGACCTGCCCGCTGCCAGCGATGAGTTGCCATCCGTACCCCAAGGCGATCGTCGCGAGGGCCGGAAGTGGATAGCCTGCCAGCCCAGTGGGATCGGGAGCAAGAGAAGGAGTTGTGGGGGCGATCGGCGACCAGTTCACCCCCGGAATAAAGGCCGTTTGGGGAACAGAAGCGCATCCATTCGCCTCAAACAGCACATCCGCCCGCACTTGATAGGTTTGGGCTAGATCTTTCCAGGTCTTGCCAGGGGCAACCTCCACTCGGATGCCGTTGTAGGGAGGAATCACCAGCGTTGTACCGACGACTGCCCGACCCGATCGCAAACTGGGATTGAAGCCCATCAAGGTTGCCGGAATCAGATTGTAACGGCGGGCAATACTTTCCAGGGTGTCCCCTGGTGCCACCGTGTAGCGGGTCAGGCGCGACAGCACCGGGGGGCAAGGGGATGCGGTGACCTGGGCGTGTGCGATCGGCATTCCCATGAACCTCAGCCCTCCATAAAGGATCAGTCCCGGTAATAGTCCGTGTTTCAAAGCTTTCAACATGGTCGGTTTAGATTCAGCAGTTTAGAGTAGATTAAAAGACTTTTGCTTAGGGTTCCGATCCATGAGAGTGACCGTCAAACAATTACCCCTGTATCTCGCTCTGTTTGCGATCGGCGGAGGCGCGGGCCTCTGGGGTAGCCGATACTTGACAGGCGATCGGGGCAGTTTCCTCAATGCCTCTCCCTTCAACCAGACCCCTTCCCAGGTTGCCAACCCCACCCAGGCTCCTGCTACGGGCAATCCTGACCTTGCGAATCGAGACCCTAACTCCAATTTTATTGCGGAAGCCGTAGAGCGGGTGGGGCCAGCGGTGGTTCGCATTGATGCGGCGCGTAAGGTGGCGACGGATGTTCCTGAAGCATTCCGCAATCCCCTCTTTCGGCGCTTCTTTGGGGAGGGTCTACCCGAACCGACGGAACGAACCGAACGGGGAACGGGGTCGGGATTTATCTTGAGTGAAGATGGGCGCTTGATTACCAATGCCCATGTGGTTGCAGATGCTCAGACAGTTACCGTGACGCTCAAGGATGGACGAACGTTCCAGGGGCAAGTCGTCGGGGCTGATCCCGTTACGGATGTGGCAGCCATTAAAATTCGGGCTTTCGGTTTACCGATTGTTCCGATGGGGAACTCCAAAGAATTAGTGCCGGGGCAATGGGCGATCGCCATCGGCAATCCCCTGGGCTTAGACAATACCGTGACGGCTGGGATCATCAGTGCCACTGGGCGATCCAGTTCCCAGGTTGGCGCACCCGATAAGCGGGTGCAATTTATTCAAACGGATGCAGCAATTAATCCTGGCAATTCTGGGGGGCCATTGCTGAACGATCGAGGAGAGGTGATTGGGATTAACACGGCGATTCGCGTCGATGCTCAGGGTCTCAGCTTTGCGATTCCCATTGAAACGGCCCGTCGAATTTCGGATCAACTCTTTAATAAAGGGCGAGCAGATCACCCTTATCTAGGGATTCAAATGGTCGATCTCACACCGACCATTCGCCAGGAAATCAATGAGCGTAGCAACACTAACCTGCAAATTACCCAGGATCAGGGGGTGTTGATTGTGCGGGTGATGGGCAGTTCCCCGGCAAAACAGGCAGGGCTTCAGCAGGGAGATATTGTCGTAAAAATTGACGGAACCTCGATCGCAACCTCTGCTGATGTTCAGGGCAAAGTGGAAGCCAGCGAGATTGGCAATATTCTAGAACTAGAAATTAACCGTAAGGGCAAGCCGCAGACTGTGAAAGTTCGATTAGGAAAACTTTCTAACTCTGAAAATGGGTAAGGAACTGGTAAATCAATCTCTAAAAGTCAAAAGGATTGACTGAAGAACTATCACTGTCGCGATCGGCCCATTGGGGAATTTCAGTGGACTCTCCGTTGGAGTGTTCCCGACGCAGAGAGAGGGAACCCGCCAGGGTGCCTTCCAGTTCCATTCGTTGTTCCATCTGGCGCAAGAAGTACCCAGTCATCATGGCAGAAGCCAATAAACTTGCCAGGTTTTCGCGATCGGTGGTAATTTGCACACTGAAATTTTCTGACGGAAGCATGCCGACCAACCCCTGAACATTGTGGGAAATAATCTGCTTTGCTTCTGAGGTGACAGAGCGGGCGATTCGGGACAAAACCTCAGGAGACTGGTGCTGAAGGTACTTCAACAACGCATTTGCCTGAGCATCCGCCGCATCAGAACCCAAAAAATTGGTACCGTCAGAATCAAAAACCATAATTGCCAATTTCCTAGTGGGAGTTTTAACTATTGTGACATCTCTAACTTGCTGTGTGCCTACTAGCCTGAGGATGTAAATTCCGAACCTCGTAGATCGGCATTGAGACAGAAGAAGATTACCTGCATTGGCTGGGCAACCTGCACTAGAGTGTGTTTTTTATACCCCAATCCTATTTTCTTTATCATTCCCCTTTTTCAGGGAAATTGTATCTCCTTTAACCTTGTAAAGCTCCCGATCGAATGCTCACGATCGCTCATCGATCGCCCTCCACACGCGCAGGACTTCTGCCACGGTCCACGCCTGGGCAATGCATCCCCTGGGGGGCATGGGTGCATCTCCCTCAAAAATCTCGCTCAGGCTGCCCATCCCGTGGGCCAAAAGATGATGGGCCATCGGCTCCAGAAATTGACGGGCCTGGGTCAAGTCTCCATGAACCCGCAAATGGGCTAATACAAATGGACCCAAGAACCAACCCCACACCGTTCCCTGGTGGTAGGCTCCATCCCGTTGAAGGGGATTGCCACCGTATCGCCCCTGATATTGGGGATGGTCAGGAGCCAGGGAACGTAACCCGTGGGAAGTGAGCAGTGCCCGTCCGCATACATCCACGATCGCCTCTTGTTGGGCAGGCGAGAAGGGACTTTCGGGGAGAGACACCGCTAGCAATTGATTGGGCCGGAGAGAAGCATCGTCGCCTCCCGGCCCATCAAGTACGTCGTAGCAGTACCCCAGATCCCCGTTCCAGAATCGGGAGAATCTAGCCAGGGCGCGATCGGCAATGGCTTCATATTCCTGATAGGGTTTGCCAATGCGACGGGCAATTTGGGCCATGATCCGGACTGCGTTGTACCAGAGAGCATTGACTTCGATGGGCTTACCCGTGCGGGGGGTAACAACCCAATCCCCGACTTTGGCATCCATCCAGGTCAGTTGCACCCCCGGTTCGCCAGCATAAAGCAGACCATCAGCAGGATCGAGGTGGATATTGTAACGAGTGCCCCGACAATGCCAATCAATAATTTCCGCCAGAACCGGAAACAAATTCCGTAGCAAGTCTTCATCCTCTGTCGCCATGTAATAGGCTCTAACGGCTTGAAAATACCAGAGGGTCGCATCCACAGTATTGTATTCTGGCTCCTCCCCGGCATCGGGAAAGCGATTGGGCAACATGCCCTGATGTACATACCGTGCATAGGTGTGAAGAATGGAGCGAGCGATCTCCGGGCGACCTGTTACCAGGGTTAACCCTGGTAGGCTGATCATCGTATCTCGCCCCCAATCACTAAACCAGGGGTAGCCCGCGAGAATGGTTTTCCCATTCGGGTCATCCAATAGGGGGCGGTCCACCACAAATTGATCGGCTGCCAGAACGAGTTGGGAAATCCATTCTGGCGTTTCCCGGGCAGTGGCAGGGCGGTTAATCTTCCAGAAACCGATTAACTTTTGCTCATAGGCCCGCCGCACCCGCAAAGCCATATCCCCATCCACACTGGCCTTACTTCCTGCATTGGCAACGATCGTCACCGTTTCTCCTGCTGCCAGGGTGACCTGAAAGGTCGCGGCATGGAGGTGGTCTTCCGTATGGCTGAGACCTCGGTAGCGCTCAATCGCCAGATCAAAGCCGTAATACCAATGGTGCTGGGGAACAACGGTTCCTTGACTGCTCAGGATATAGAGGGGCACAGCTTGCGGATAGGCAGTGACACAAATGCCTCGATCGGTGGGAGTGATCGACATTTGCCAGCCCCGGCCCCTGGTACTCCCGTGATAGTCCCGATAATTGACCATTGCTTTAAGGGAGAGGCTCATGGGGCGCGTGGCCCGTTTCAGCGAATACTGGATGTAGGTCGTGTTGGCTCCCTGTTGCATCCAGACGCGCTTCTCTAGTAATGCATCAGCACAGGCGTAGGACCAAACGGGCACTGTTCCTTCTAACGTAAAGCGCTCCAAATGGCGATACCCTTCCGAACCGATACTGCCGTCCGCCCAGCGGTTTGTGTGGAGGGTATAGAAGCGATCAGCATACTGAATCGTTTCATCCAGCTTTGTAAATAACAGGGTGCGTCCCAGGGGAGGCTTCAGGGCAGCGACTAATAGACCGTGATAGCGACGGGTGAGGAGACCCGCGATTGTTCCGGATGCGTATCCTCCAATGCCATTGGTAACTAACCACTCCCGCGATTCTGAAGTTTGAAGATTGCCACAAATCTCCCGCCCACACTGAATACTCATAACCCAAATCGTTCTGATGATACCCACTCATGAATGATTGCTACAAGAAATGTGGTATCGATGCAACCTGCACCCCCGCCATTAATTGAAAACAGTCAAAAACAAATGGTCTGACTTTCACGCTATTTGGATTATCCGCTTTCCCATCAGAACCGTCTTGAGAATGAGCTTAAGAGTTGCTGAAGAAACCTGAGTCAACCGCTGAGTTTGAGGGTGTTTAAGTCGGTCAGGGGGCAATCTGGCCGATCGCCTGTGGGGGACCCACGAGGGAGATGTAAGGGGTTGTAAAGTGTTGACTCGCTGCGATTTGCGCCATTTCGGGTGTAACCGCTGCTACCTGTTCCTGAAACTGGGTATCAAACTCTAATCCCAGTCCTAACGCTTCATACCAACCCACTAAATGGGCGACCTGGGCATTGGTTTGTTTTCCTAACGCATACTGACCCAATAACTTATTTTTGGCAGATTGCAGCTCAGAGTCACTTAAGAGGGTGGTCCGCAGGCGATCGATCTCCTGGTACATGCCTTCTAAGGCAATCACCGTGTTATCGGGAGCCGTTCCCATGTACATCGCGAACTGGGAAGTATCCAACCGGGTAGGATAGAAGGCAGAAACTTCGTAAGCCAGTCCTCGCTTCTCTCGCAATTCTACAAACAAGCGACTGGAGAGACCATTGCCCAGGTAAGTATTCAATAGCTTGAGGGTTGCATAGTCGGGATGGCGCACGGACGCAGCGGGATATCCCAGCATCACGATCGATTGTTGGGTGTCCAGGGGGCGGGTGACGGTGGCGGGGGCAAAGTCTAGTTCGGGGATCAGTGGATAGGGGAGGTCGGAGGCGGGTTTTTCCCAATCCCCGAAGGTTTCTTCAATTAAAGCGATCGCTGCTTCCGGGGCAATGCGTCCACACAAGCTGATGACCAGATTATCGGGACGGAAGTAGGTTTGATGGTAAGCCACCAGTGCATCTCGATTGAGACGGGACACGGAATCGAAGGTGCCGAGGGGAGAGAGGGCGTAGGGATGGTGACGGTAGAGGGCCTGCCGAAACTGATCTAGAGCCAGGGTAAAGGGTTGTTCTTGCTGGGAGCGGATTGCCTGGAGGGTGAGGTGACGTTCTAGTTCAACTTCGGGTTCGGGGAAACTCGCTGATCGCAACAGTTGCCCTGCCAGATTCAAAATATCTGGAAAATCAGACGTAACGGTTTTGAGGCTGAGTAGAAAATAGTCTGTTCCGGCATCTGTTCCCAGACTGGCCCCGACAGATTCCACCCGCTCAGCAATATCCTGGGAAGAAAGCTGATCAGTTCCTTTGGTCAAAACAGTTGCAACGAGATGGGAAATTCCTGCCTGGTCTGAAGTCTCCCAGCGACTCCCTGCCCGGAGAAACATACGGGTTGAAATGATATCGGCGGTTGGGTTTTCTGTTGCCAGAACAACAATTCCGTTATTCAAAACAACTCGATGAATCTGCCGTTCCTGCAATGCGGTCACACCTGAAGCCACGTTAATAATCTTCCTTTATGGTCGCCTTTATAATTCGCAATACTTGTCCTGAACCCGTCGTAAGCCCTTTCTATTCAATGCAGGAGAAGTTCTTTTCTCGGAGCTTTTAGCCCGGTTTTATACGAGCGGCTTTAAAACCGTTGCTGCATAGTGATAGGGGGAAAGGTAACGACTCGCCAGTTGTCGCAAATCCTCTACTTGTAGGGATTGCACGAGAGCAGGATAGGCCAGAGCCATTTCCGGTCGGGCGATCGTGCTGTAGTAGCCATAGAGTCCCGCTAGTTGACTGGGGATCTCGGTTGAAAATACAAAGTCATTTGAGAGGAACCGTTTACAACGGGCTAATTCCAGTTCGGAGATGGGTTGGGAGATGAGTTGGGACAATCGATCGCAAATGATCGCCTCTACCCGATCCAGCATATTCAGATCTAACCAGGCTGTAATCGTAAACAGGCTGGAATCGCGCTGAAGACTGAAGCTACTGGCGATCCCATAAACCAACTGACGGTCTTCCCGTAACTCTCGCACGAGCCGGGACGATCGCCCCTCTGTCAACAAAACAGAGATGAGATCCAGCCCACAGGCATCTCGCAGCATCTCTCCACTGAAGGTAGATTCTAACCCCGGTCCAATCCAGGCCATCATCAGACGGGCTTCTTCCAACCTGGGCAGCACCAACTCCTGACGGCGAATTCCCGTAATTGGGGGTTCGGCCTCCAGTTCGCTAATTGGGCAGTAGCATCGGGGAGAAAAATCCTGAAAGGATTCGCTCACCAGTTCACAGGCAACCTCTTGTTTTAGATTGCCCACAATCACCACCGACATATTCTCAGGTTGGTAATGGGTATGGTGAAAGCTCCGCATCGCATCCGGTGATTGCTGCATCAATCCATACTCATTCCCTAAAATGGAACGACCATAGGGATGGTACTGGTATACCATTTGGGAGAGGGCTTGTAAACCCACCATATCTGGATCGTCCAGGGATTGGCGAATTTCTTCTAACACCACATCCCGTTCCCGTGAAAACTCCGCTTCTGGAATCGCTGGATGTAAGACTAACTCCGCCAAATAGGGCAGGGTTTCCGGCAAATAGGCATTGGCAGTCGTAATGAAGAAATGGGCGTAGTCGTAGCTGGTGGCTGCATTCGTGATTCCGCCCCGGTTCTCAATCACGCGATCGAACTCACCGGGAGGAATATGCTGGGTGCCCTTGAAAATCATGTGCTCTAGAAAATGAGCCATTCCGGGCCAGTAATCTGGCTCAACCGTTGCCCCAGCACGGACCCAGATATCAACCACCGCGACAGCAGAGGTGGGAATCTCCTGGTGAATGAGGGTTAGCCCATTGTCCAGTTTGATCACATTAGCCGGAAAATTGGCCGAAAATTCGGAGGGCGCAAATTGTAAGTCAGTCAAGTCTATACAACCGTTAGAGAGTAGGGGAAACGGGGTGCTAGGGTCTCGGTAAAATAGGGATAAGAAACAGATTTAAGCAAAGGTTAAAGATAAAATCTGAAGATCCGATGAGGAATTAAATCTTCTAAATCAAACTCGAAATGATTTTGACTTAAAGGTTATTCTAGCGTTTTATCAGGCTTTCGCAAAATCTGGAGCAACTGCGATCGGGTCATTCCGGGCAGAACTTGAGGGTAATAGAGCAGTTCAATTAAGGCCCAATCAATATCGGCATACTCGGTCGTTGTCGTCCAGGGTTGGTAGAAAATACTGCGCTGATCTCGGTAAGAATCCTGCATTAAACCCAGAGATTGAGTGATTTCCTCACGAATGAGGTGAGAGCGTTCCTGTTGATTGATTCCTTCCGTAGAGATTAAGATTTTAGCCTGGGTAATGCGATGGCGATCGTCCCACTGGACCCAGAAAAACCCATAGTTGACGGGACGGTAATTGGGTTCATAGCGGGCAAAGTCGGATTCAGGCACGAAGTAAAGACGCACATTGGGCTTATCCTCGACCAGGCTTAACTGCACCTCACCCGTCACCCCGTTCAAATCACACAGCACTTCCCGTAAGGTTTGTCGATCCTGAGGAGTCGGGTTGCCATAAACCTGAATACGGACTGGCTCTAGCCACTTGCGAATTTGGGGGCTAACGAACCTGAACTCCCCTCCCAGCGCAATTTCTAAAAAATACTCCAGTTGTTCCTCTTGGGTGTAATCCACCATCTGGAGTCGTAACTGCGATCGTCGTACCCACCCTGTCTTTCCCGATTGAGTTTCCAGTTTGGCCCAGAGACACCCTTCCGGGTCCCGCATTTCATCCACTACCTCTACCGAATCACCGACATGAAGCCGATCGCCTTTGGCTTCTCCCATCTGGGTTGGTGTGGTTCGCAGGGCAAGGGGACGTTCTGGGTAGTACACAACCCCTCGCAGCGACCCCTGAGGGGATTTCTCAAACTTCCAGCGAGGAACCCTGCTCCAGAGGGAATCGGGAAGGATTGCCCCCAATCGATAGGCCAGGATAACTCCCATCGCTACGAGCAGGAGAAAACCCCGGACGATCCACATTTTAAGTTCGTCCTTCATCAGTTAAATAACTGAGTCACATGTACTACTTTAACAGATTTCAACAACAGAAAGGCTTAATCCGGCAATGCTTTCGGAAAAGTAGCAATCATTTGTAGACCCAGCATCAACACCAGTCCTGCAAAAGCAAGCAAGCTAATGAGGCGTAAGAAAACTTGTGCCTGACGCAACAACCGTTCCATTTCCCCTTCGTAATATTCTCCCAACTTGGTCAGCATGCCTTCCAGATTGCCCGTCTCCTCCCCCGTGCGAATCATCTGAAGGGCGATCGGCGCAACCTGCCCCTGGAGACTCTCCCCCAGGGATCGCCCCTGCCGGATTTGACGGGCAGCCCGTCCCAGATGGCTAGCAAGACGGCGATCGGTCACTCGATCGCGCAACAACTCTACAGCCGTCAAGAGGGGCACGCCACAACTCAGGGGCAAGGCCAGGTCCGACAGAAGGAGGAGCGATCGGATTTCGAGGAGTGGGCCGATCAGCGGCAGGTGGGAGAGGGATGGGTGCCATCCCTGTTTAAAGACTTTCGACCCCAGCCAACGTTGAGACAATCCCAAAAGTACCACCAGGGCAACGATCAGGAGCCAGAACCAGGGGTGTGTCAACCAGGAAACGCCCCGCCCCAAAACGGCTGTAATCAGGAGCAGACTGACCAGGGTGGTCAGAACATTCATTTGAAGCGATTGGTAAAGTCGCTGTCGTCGCTGTTGTTCCTCCGTCAGGTCTGCCAACCGGCGACACACCTCGCCCAACAGCCCACTGTATTCTGCCAACCGAATCAAGCTGACCGTCCAACCGTCAAAGTATTGGGGATAGCGACCCATCACCGGAGCCAACGCCTCTCCCGCGGCGATCGCCTGTCCCATTGCTTGCAAGTGCTGCTGAAAGGGTTTCCCCATGCCCTTTCCGGCCATCCCCAAGCTGTGGTGGAGAGATAGCCCCGAATTTAAGAGGGCTGCCAATTCGCGAAAGAAAATTGCCCGTTGTTTGAGAGAAAGGTGCGGCATCGCTCCCCCGGATGGTTCAACCCCTGACTTTAACGAAACCAGGGAAAACGGCGAAATGAGAAATCTCGATCGTAAAAGTGAATGCGTCCGTAGCCAAGAAACTGCCCCTGCGCTTTCTCCCCTGCTGGGTAAGCCGTAATCCCAAACAGGTAGACGCTGCCAATACTGGGATTTTCTCTAGGGCGTAGGCCGATCGTCACCATCTTACCCGGAGGCACGGGCGGATCAAACACCACTGTTACCGCTTGCGTTTGTGGGTCTTGTGTGGCTTCCCGAATCGTCAGGAGCGGCCCACCCTGCCATCCCTGCCCCTCAAAGGCTTCCGTCTCTCGCAGCAGGTAATAAATTGAATCGGGTGCTTGATAGGGGGCGATCGTGACCCGTTGCAAGGGTTCTCCTGCATTGGCAGGGACTTCTAAAGAAAAGAAATGAGTCGCGCCCCACGCATAGGCCGATTTTTGGGTCGTCGAAGCGCTCAGTAAGCGGGGCGGTTGGACAAAATGCACGGTTCCATCCCGAAATTGCACCGCCTGACTGGGGAAGCCCCACAGTCCTGCGGTCAAGGCAATCATGCTTCCGAATAAGTAGGTTTTAGCAGTCATCGTTTTAAAGATGAGGGTTAGATGAGGATTTGCAATTCAGGATTGATCGGATAGAGACGTAAGGTTTGGTGTCGTCACCAACGCCAGAGAAAGGGATAAGCGATGGAACGGCCCCTCACCATTACCGTCGGTGCCCCCCCGTGAAGGTCAACCGCCCAAATCCGAGAAATTGCCCATAGGCTTTTTCTCCCGTCGGAAAGGCCGTGACCCCAAACAGGTAAGTTCCCCGCAGACTGGGATTTTCTCTGGGACGGAGGGCGATCGTCACCGTTTTTCCCGGTTCTACAGGGGGATTGAAGACAACAGACAGGGTTTGGGAGGTTGCATCGATTACCACAGGAGCTAGGGGAATCGCTTTGCCTTGTTCCCAGCGGGTTCCTTCAAAAGCTTTGCTCTCCTGAAGCTTGTAGTCTGGGGGATCTCCTCCCTGTTGCAGGGCGATCGTCACCCGTTGTAGCGATTCCCCGGCATTGGGTGGAATCGCCAGCGTAAAGAAATAGGTGGCCCCCCAGGCGCGAATGGTGCGGAAACTGCTAGAAGCCTCCACCAGACGGGGAGGATAGGCAAAATACACCGTCCCATCTGCCAGTTGAATCGCCTGAGATGGAAGGGGAAGCAGGGAGAGTATGAGGGAGGGTGCTAGAACTGCTCCAACGGCTCCCCATGTAAATCCCAGAGAGGAAATAGATGGCATGAACATCATCGTTAAGTATCTAACGCCATTTTAGCCATCGAATTTCGTCAGTTCCTTGCACTGCCAAACCCCATCAAAGCTAGAATGGGGTTAAGTTTTGTAAAGGCCATGCCCATGTCCCTGGAATTTTTATCCGCAGAAACAATTGAACAGATAGCCGATCGCTACGGCTACCTATCTGTGTTTGTGGGAATCCTGCTGGAAAATTTAGGGATTCCTATTCCCGGTGAAACGATTACCCTGGCGGGTGGGTTTCTATCTGGTAGTGGTCAACTGAACTATTGGCTTGTCTGGGCCAGTGCTGCCAGTGGGGCAGCGATTGGCGGAAACTTCGGTTACTGGATTGGACGGTGGGGCGGCTGGCCCCTGCTATTGAAGGTGGGGCAACTGCTCCGGTTTCAAGAAGCCCAGTTATTGGAGATGCGCGAGCGGGTTAGCCAAAACGCAGGCAAGACGGTATTTGTGGGCCGCTTTATTGCCCTGTTTCGGATTCTGGCAAACCCTCTAGCCGGAATTGTCGGCATGCCCTATCCGCGATTTATGGCTTACAACCTGGCGGGAGCAGTGGTTTGGGCCTCAGTGATGGTTTCCCTGGCCTTTTTTGCGGGCAAGCTGGTTTCCCTGGAACAACTGGTTGCCTGGGTGAGCCAGTTTACACTGGTCGCCCTGGTTTTGATTGGTGCGTTTCTGGTAGTGCCGATCGTACTCGAAACTCGGAAGGCGAAATCCTCTACCTCTGACGAAAAAGTAGGGTAGGGTTTTTCCAAGTAAATTGGCTGCACGACAACCGCTTTCAAGTATTAGATATAAGAGAGCGGTTGTTTTTTTGTGGGTTGAAATTTTCAAGAAGTTGCGCTGTTTTATCTCAGTCAAAGCGAAGGCTAGGGACAGGCGGCAAAATAACATACCTGTGGATTGGGTTTCGGCTTTGCTCAACCCGCGAATGGTGGAGGTCTGAGCGAAGTCGAAGCCTGGTGACTGGTACTTTATTAATTTGTAAATTCCTTAGAACAGGTTGAAAGGGTCAAACGATCGTTTCGTAAGTATTTCCCTTCTGCCTTCTGCCCTCTGCCTTCTGCCTTCATCCGCTACTCTTCATCCCACAGCGCCTGAGTGTAGCCGAGTTGTCCAGCAGCGGCCCTTTCCTTGCTGCCTAGATCATCCCAATACTTGTCATCTGTTTCGGGTGGATCGGTTTCTTCCTCCCAACTCGCCTCATTCCAACCTAAATCCGCCCAAAGGGCTTGCTCTGCGCTACTCATCTCAGACCAACTCAAATCATCCCAAATGCTACTGGGATCACCTTGTACTTGACGAACGGTTGACATAACGATTTTTTGCGATGGCTATAAAACTATCCACAATTATCGGTGCGTTTGGGCTACTTCCGGAGATTTGAAACAATTAGGAAAGATTCCCTTGCAACCCTCTTGGGGACGTTTTAAGGGTTAGAGGCGTTGTCAGTTCAACATCCTGATCGTATGAATCAGTACATTCCCACTTCATGATTCCTGCTTCTACGCCGATCGACGTATCTCAGGCAAGAGATTCTTCAACCTTCATATATCCTTTCGTGAAGTTTCGATATAGATCTATCAATTGGGGGAGAAATTCGCAAAAACCTCTCTATCTTTTGTGTAGATATTCTCAGTGACTATTAATTTTAAAAAATAAAATTAGAAAGGAATGCACTGAAGAAGAAGTTTTTCAATGCTTAGTTTATTAATTAAATATTAAAGATCTACTAACAAAAAACTGAATTTATATCTCCTCGGATGGGCGCGATACAGTATCTATCTTGAGTTATAAATCTAAACCTTAAAAACCTATAGAGATTCCGTTGATCCCCATGCTTTAATCATGTATTTCTACTAAGTCGTCATTGCAAACATCAGGAAATCCAGACATAATGATTAGAGCGAGTCAATTGAGCCATTAAGTTCATTAATGGTTAAGAGGTGTTAAGTTTTCTTGAAAATTGCTGTGAATCAACTTGATTTAAAGACTTAAATTGGTATTTCCAATTTTTTCTTATTTCAGTTAAGCAATTGTGAGAAACAGCAACACTGCATCAACTGGTATTCGCATTGCTCCCAGGCAGTGCCTCAAAATGCCTCAAAAAATTACCCAAAATTTCTTTAACGTTTTACTTCAAAAATTGGGTGTGGTGGATGGGTCGGTAATAGCGCTTTAAAGGTGTTTGGTTTTTGTATTCGAGTTGGGAAGCTGGATGGGGTTGGACTGAGGATTCGTTCAATAAAAATCGGTGTAAAAGAGAGGATTAATATGCAAACAGTACAAACAATTCGATGCTCAAATTGTGGCAGTTTAGCGGAGCGCCATCACCTCTCCCAGCAGAAGGTCGTGCGGACTCAGTGCGAGGTTTGTGACTATCTGTTAGTGACTTGTTTCTTGACGGGTCGGGTGATTGAGGCCCATGCCCCCGGCACCCATGCCCGTAAGTTGAACCAGGCTTACCCGATCGCCTTGACCTGCGAAGCCCGCAGTTGACCACAGGCAGCATCGGCGGCTAGACCTCTGGAGCGGCGCACACTGGCGGCAATATGGTGCTTTTTCAGAAGCTCTAAAAAGTGCTGCATGCGCTGGGGGTCTGGTCGCTGATAATCTACCTCCGAAATGGGATTGTAGGGAATCAAGTTGACATGGCTTTGAAAGCCCCGTAGATGCTCCGCCAGTTCGATCGCATGCTCTGGGCGATCGTTCACATCAGCCAGCAAAATATACTCAAATGTCACCCGCCGTCCGGTCACTTCCACGTATTCCTGACACTCTTTCAGCAGGGATTCCAGGGGATAGTGCTGGGCAGTGGGGATCAGTTCTTCTCGCAAAGCTTGATTAGAGGCATGGAGGCTAACCGCCAGGGTGATTTGTAGGTGGTGTTGCGCCAACCGACGAATGTGACCCGGAATGCCAACGGTAGAGAGGGTGATCGATCGCTGCCCAATACCGATATCCTGATTCAACGATCGCACCGCTTCTAAAACATTCTCTGTATTTAAGAGCGGCTCTCCCATACCCATAAAGACGATATTGCTGACCCGTTCTTGAAAATCTTCCTGAACGGTGAGTACCTGATCGACAATTTCGTGCCGAGCGAGATTCCGGATAAAGCCCCCCTTGCCCGTCGCACAAAAATCACAGGCCATCGGACAACCGACCTGGGAGGAGACACAAACCGTCAATCGCCGCTCCGTCGGAATGCCTACGGTTTCGACGATCTGCCCGTCGTCCATTCTTAAGAGGAATTTCACAGTGCCATCGGGGGCAGCGGCTCGGTAATGGAGGGTCGATCGCCCGATCGGAGTATCCGCAACGGTGGCCCGCCACTGCTTCGAGAACACTGAAATATCCGTGAGCGATCGAGCACCTTGCTGGTAAATCCACTGGTGGAGTTGCTTCCCTCGATAGGCAGGTTGCCCCTGTTCTTGCACCCAGGCTGTAAGCTCTGCCAGGGATGCCCCCAGAAGGGGTTGTTGCTTTAGGGTGCTATCGAATGCGCTATCAGATGCGCTATTGGATGCGCTATTGGATTCGCTACCGGATGGACTGAGGGATGGCTGGGGTAACGCAGCAGAGGACATAACGGTTCAAGCCAAGCATAGAGGAAAGGGAAAGGCGACAGGTACAATCAGATCGCACCCCTGGCCTTTAGACATTCATGCTAACGAATCTTGCTGCCCTTCTTCATACAGGATTTCCCCATTTTCGCCCGGGGTCAGTTCTAGGGTTCCAATTTACGTCACCGGGACCGATCATTTTTGACTGGGGATTTCTGGAACTCCGCTGGTACGGGTTGTTAATCGCCTCGGCTGTTCTCATGGGAGTCACCCTCTCTCAATTTTTAGCGGAAAAAAGAGGGGTAGACCCTGACTTACTGGGTGATTTGGCAATTTGGCTTGTCGTGGGAGCCATCCCCTGCGCCCGTCTTTATTATGTTGCCTTTGAGTGGCGAGACTATGCGAATCGTCCGGAAGATATCATTGCCATCTGGAAAGGGGGCATTGCAATTCATGGAGCGATTTTAGGAGGATTGCTCGCTTCACTGATTTTCAGCCGACTGAAGCGAGTTTCTTTCTGGCAGTTGCTTGATTTAGTGTCTCCCTCTCTGATTTTGGGACAGGCGATCGGTCGTTGGGGAAACTTCTTCAACTCCGAGGCATTCGGGGCACCCACCGATCTCCCCTGGAAACTCCTGATTCCGCTCGAACGTCGTCCTCGTGGTTTGGAAACAGTGGCCTATTACCATCCCACTTTCCTCTATGAATCCCTTTGGAATGGGATGGTGTTTATTCTCATCCTGACCCTCTTCTTCCGGGGCTTGCGGGGCCGACCCTCCCTTAAATCGGGAACTCTGTTTCTGGTTTACCTGGTGGCCTACAGTTCCGGGCGCATCTGGATTGAAGGATTGAGGACAGATAGTTTAATGCTGGGCCCCCTTCGGATTGCTCAGGTCGTGAGTTTAGTTGCCATTGCAATCGGGTTGCTTGGATTAGCCTGGTTATACCTGGGGAAACGATCGCTACCGGATGTTGTCGCTACGGAAAACCCATAAAGGAAAAACCCCAACCCAATTTCTTGGGTCGGGGGTTATTGATCAGGGTGCATCTACCACTCCATACTCCCTAAACCGACACGGATGATCCGGAAAAATCCCAGTCATTTTTTTGACAGGAGCCATGCAAATTATTTACTCCGATGCCCACCGCTTGCATCACCCGCCTTTTGAAATTCTGGCGGGGGGCGATCGGATTCCTTTCTTCGAAACTCCCGATCGCATGGATATTATCTTGGGGGCACTTCAGGAAAAGGACTGGGCAACGATTCGCCCCCCAGGGGATTTTGGGTTAGAGCCAATTCTGGCAGTTCATTCGGCTGATTATGTAGAGTATTTGAAGCAGGGGTATGCAGCTTGGCAGAAATTGGGGGGAGAACTGGGGGGAACCCACAACACAACCATGCTGCTGGGAGGGACGTTTCCCCCCCGTCGCCTGAACCGCAGACCTCAATCGATCGCAGCCCAGGCGGGGTATTACTCTTTTGATCTGTGTTGCCCGATCGTTGCTGGCACCTACGAAGCGGCTCTGGCTTCCGCTCACTGTGCTCTTACAGGTGCTTCCCTGCTTCAGTCCGATCCGTCTCCTGTGTTTGCCCTCTGCCGCCCTCCCGGACATCATGCCGGACGGGATTTTGCAGGTGGTTACTGTTATTTGAATCATGCAGCGATCGCAGCCCAATTTCTCTTGACGGCTGGAACCGTCGCCATCCTCGACATTGATTTTCATGCCGGAAATGGCACTCAGGATATCTTCTACGCTTCACCCGATGTTCTGACCCTTTCCCTGCACGCAGACCCCAGCCGAGATTACCCCTACTATCTGGGCTACCCCGATGAAACAGGTGAAGGGGCCGGAATTGGCTTTCATCAAAATTTTACCCTTCCTGCCGGAACCGATGACCTGGCTTATCTTCAGGTGCTTGAATCTGCGCTCGATCGCATCCGCAGGTTTTCCCCTCGCTTTCTGATTTTGTCTTTTGGAGCCGACATTTTTGCAGAAGATCCATTAGGAGATTTCTCGATTACAACACCGGGTTTTCGGGCGATCGGCGATCGAATTGCCAGTCTGCAACTCCCAACCTTGATTGTGATGGAGGGGGGCTACAGTATTGAGGCGTTGGGACGGAATACCTGCGCGTTGCTTTCTGCATTCGGCGATCGATCCGGATAAACACTTAATCGTCCCACCCCTGTTCTTCACACAAGCCTCACACTCAGGGTTTGAAATTCAACATAAGCTAAATTGATACGTGTTTTCCGAATCAGTATTTTCTGATACGAAAAAATTGGCAATTGATCAGCGAGGTTGAATATGAATTCTGCGAAGGCTTGGAAATCCCTTAACGCGGTTGTTCTTGGTGCAATTCCCGGTTTGCTGGTGGCTTTATCTGCCCCTGCCGAAGCTGCCAGTTTCAGCAAGCTCTATGTTTTTGGTGACAGCCTTTCGGATACTGGCAATTCCCTCGCTTTTACGGCTAACACCATTCCACCCTCCTTTTTGGGTTACGCCAATGGACGCTTTTCCAACGGTGACAACTGGATTGATGTGTTAGCTCCTCAATTAGGGTTGTCCGTTCCACCCATCTCCGCTGCTACAGCAAGCAGTCCGATCGGTGTGAACTTCGCGATCAATAGCGCGACGACGGGAACCCAAAATACATTTCCCTCTCCCTTTCCCTTTCCCCTTCCTGGTTTTGTGGGGGTGACTACGCAGGTTTCCCAATTCCTGAATAACAACACCCCTGATCCCAATGCGCTTTACATTCTCTGGGCCGGGGCGAATGATTATCTTGGAGGCGGTGTTACTGATCCATCCGTCCCCGTGACGAACCTCTCAAAAGCGGTTCAAAATCTTTTCGATGCTGGGGCACGAAACTTTCTGGTTGCTAATTTACCGAATCTCGGTGCAACGCCCCTTGCCACGAGTCGAGGTCTTTCCGCTCCTCTCAGCCAAGTCACCACATTCCATAATCTTCTGTTGGGGCAAGCTTTAAGCGGTTTGCAACTCCTGCCTGGAATTAATTTGAAGGCTCTAGATGTTGCTTCTTTGTTTAATGCTGCGATCGCCAACCCTTCCCAATTCGGGTTCACGAATATCACAGAACCCTGCTTAAAGAATTCCCCTCTATTTCCCCCGCTTACAGGGCTTCCCAGTCTTTGCAACAATCCAAACGAGTATCTTTTCTTTGATGATATCCATCCAACTGAGGCCGCCTACAAATTAGTCGGGAACCAAGCCTTTGAAATTTTGCAGGATGGTCAAGCCGTACCGGAATCTTCTCCTGCTGTGGCCTTGCTCACATTAGGGGCGATCGTAGGAATTGGTGCAGCCCAAAAGCCCAGGAAAGCACTGGTTGAGACGGGCGATCGGGTTCTCGCAAAGTAAAAGACTCTTCAATCCCCTCCCAGGAGGCAGGGCTGTTTTATTGATGAGAGAAAAATTGGTCTAACCCTGGTCATTCCGTCAAACACCAGGAAAAGTTGGTCTGAGATTCAACGTAGGAATGCGGTTTACAGGATTTTTCTACGGTCAGTAGAACAGCCCTGCTCCCCCGGAGGAGATTCAGTTGCAGACGCTTAATCTGAACAGGGGTTATCTTCCCTATCAAATGCACAAACGATTACCCCCATCGAGACACAAAACTTTCGCGTCTTGATAGGGGAATGCTGCATCTGTATCTAATCGTCTGCGGGTGCCGGATTCAGGGCAGCGGCAGTTTTGGGGCGATCGAGCTTCAAGACCAATACCCCTAAGGGCGGCAGACAGAGATCCAGGGAGTAGGGACGATTGTGGAAACTCCACTCGTCGGTCCACTTGCCGCCCAGGTTCCCCATATTACTGCCCCCGAAGGTCCGGGCATCGCTGTTAAACCGCTCTGCATAGAACCCCGGTTCCGGTACTCCAATTCGATAGTGGGAATAGGGTTGGGGAGTAAAGTTGCAAACCGTGACAATGAAATCGTCCGAATCCTTGGCCTTACGGATAAAGCTGACGACGCTATGGCGATTGTCGCTACAGTCAATCCACTCGAAGCCATCAAAGGAGAAGTCTTGAGTGTGGAGCGCGGGTTCGCTCCGGTACAGGGCGTTCAGGTCAGCGATGAATTGCTTCAGTTTTTGGTGCGGTTCGAACTGAAGGAGATGCCATTCCAAATCAGCCCACACATTCCACTCGCTCCACTGCCCAAATTCCATGCTCATGAACAGGGTTTTCTTCCCTGGATGGCAAAACATGTAGGTATAGAGACAGCGCAGGTTGGCAAACTTCTGCCACTCATCCCCCGGCATCTTGCCGATCATGTTGCTCTTGCCATGCACCACTTCATCATGGGACAGGGCCAGCATGAAGTTTTCACTGAAGGCATACATGATACTGAAGGTGACATTGTTCTGATGGAACTGGCGGAACCAGGGGTCCATGTTGAAGTAGTCGAGCATATCATGCATCCAGCCCATGTTCCACTTCAGGTTAAAACCCAACCCTCCTACGTAGGTGGGCCAGGACACCATCGGCCAAGCTGTTGATTCTTCAGCAATCGACAACACCCCAGGAAAATAGCTAAAAAGCACATGATTCGTCTGCCTCAGGAAGTCCGCAGCTTCGATGTTTTCCCGACCCCCATACTGATTCGTCACCCACTCGCCCGGTTTACGGCAGTAGTCGAGGTACAGCATGGAAGCCACTGCATCCACCCGAATTCCGTCAATGTGGTACTTATCAAACCAGAACAGGGCATTGGCAACCAGGAAGTTGCGAACTTCATTTCGGGCATAGTTGAACACCAGAGTTCCCCACTCCTTGTGTTCCCCCTTGCGGGGATCGGCATGTTCATACAGGTGGGTGCCATCGAAAAAGGCCAGCCCATGCCCATCCTTCGGGAAGTGACCGGGAACCCAATCCACAATCACCCCGATCCCGTTGGCATGGCACTGATCCACAAAGTACATGAAGTCTTCTGGAGTCCCATAGCGAGACGTTGGCGCGAAATAGCCCGTCACCTGATAACCCCAAGACCCGTCAAAGGGATGCTCGGCGATCGGCAACAACTCAATGTGGGTGAACCCCAACTCCTTGACATAGGGAATGAGCTTCTCTGCCAACTCTCGGTAGGTGAGGAACCGCGCCCCCGGTTTCAATTCAGAAACCTGAACAACCGTCTCCACCGTCCCATCGGGCTGTTTCGCAGGTTCCGCAGAAGCCGCATGCAGCCAGGACCCTAAATGCACCTCATAAACTGAAACGGGATGAGTAAGCGGGTCAGTATGTCGCCGTTTTTCTAACCAGTCGTTGTCATGCCAGGTGTAGCAGTCGAGATCCGTGACGATCGAAGCCGTTTTCGGGCGCACTTCCTGTTGAAAGCCGTAGGGGTCAGACTTCTCGTAGATGTGCCCTGCGAAGTTCTTGACTTCATACTTGTAGTGTTCACCCACATCTAACCCAGGCACGAACAGTTCCCACACCCCCGTCGGCCCTTTTCGCATTTGGTGTTTGCGCCCATCCCAATGGTTGAAATCCCCAAGCACAGAGACATTCCGGGCATTGGGTGCCCAAACTGCGAAGTGAACACCCTTCACACCATTCAGTTCTGTTACATGGGCACCCATCTTTTCATAGAGGCGGTGATGGTTGCCCTCTCCAAACAAGTGCAGGTCAAAATCCGTCAGGAAGGGCGATCGAAATCCATAGGGATCGTAAATGACCCGCTCATGCTCCCCTTCCTTCACTCGAAGCTGGTAATTTGCAAGTTCAGGAGTATCAATCTTGCATTCAAAGAAATGGGGATGATGAACGGCTTGCATGGGGTGTTCCAGGCGCTCTTCAGGGCGCACAACCCAGACGGCCTCTGCATTTGGCAGGTAAGCGCGAATGACCCAAGTTGTCTTGCCCTCTTCGGTGACGGGATGGGGACCCAGCACTTCAAAGGGATCATGGTGCTGATTCCAGACAATCCGATCAATCTGCTCAGGGGCAATCGTAATCGACATGCAACGACCTACCTTGGATACTAAACGCTTCTAATAAAAGAGAAAGAGGGCTTTTAACCGATATGACCCAGAACCCTGCCTTCATCTCCCAGGAGGAGAAAGCAAGGCAAGATGTAAAAGACATTCACTAACTGTAATAAACCGTAGCAAATCAAGGCCAAAGTCTCAAATGATTGATCGGTCAAAAGGCTTTAATTGGCAAAGGAATCACGGTTCGAATCAGGCGGCGAATCCGGAGCAGGAAGAGGTTATTTCGCAGACCGGGAGGTAACTGCTCGATGACGACGGGGATCGTCTGGAGGGATGCCTGAACCTCCGCATATTGGGCTGCTGTCAGGGGTTTACCATCCAGAGGCGATCGCGCCTCCGTGATAATTTCGCCCCGCATAATCTCCTCCGGCAGATCCTCCGGGGGAGGGAGGGCATGGGTTGAAGGAGGCAAGATCAGGCAGAGGGCAGAGGGCAGAAGGCAAAGGGCAAGGCTACGGAAATAAACGGGGTCGCATGTTAACCAAGGTTGCAACACACTGGCTCCATCAGGTACTCGATCGTACTGTATGGCATTCTGGTCGATTCCTAAACAGAATCCTCAAAATTATTATTTATAGACTTTCAAAATCCAGCATCTTGCCGACGACCGATTCAAGTAGGGTATAACCCTGGAGGGTAAGCCTCGTGACAGAGATCGTGAATGTCCCGAATCCGTTCAAATAGCCAGGGATAGGTTTGTTGATAGCTGGGAATCAATGCCAGGGGGCTGAGGAGCGCTGCCGCTGTCAAATCGGCAACACTGAAGGAGTCACCCACTAAGTAAGGGCGATGTTGCCAGCGCAGGGAGAGGGTATGAAGCGCCTGAGTTAACCGCGCTGTGGCTAATTGGGCTGTCGTTGGGTTGATCTGATATTGGGATCGCACCACCCGAATCAACACTTGACTGAATAAAGAGGGATCGATCGCTTTGCCTTCCCCCGATCGGTAATCGTAGTAAACGAAGCGGGTAGCAGTCCCAATGCTTTCATCCAACCAGTCTTCTAGAAGCCAGGATTCCGCCTGGAGCGTCTCATCCGAGGGAAGTAGAGGGGGCGTAGGGAAATTGGCTTCCAGAAACCGCAAAATGTTGGACGAATCAGAGATGACTAGGGGATAGGCCGGATCGTTGGGAAACAGAACAGGAACTGTCGTGGTCCCGGTTAGAGGTTTTAAGCGAAGGGCATGTAAACCTGGAGTTAAATTAGCAACTTCATAGGTAATCCCTTTATAACCAAGGGCCAAGCGAGCTTTTCGGCAATAGTGAGACGTGCTGAATTGTAAAAGTTGCATCAAGCGTAGGGAACGGAAATCAACTTTCCATAATAATTGAGCTGCGCTTCAAAGTGCTCAAGCTCTTGATTTGCAAACCGATCCCCGCCGGAAGCACAAAATGAATGGCGCAAAAATTTTAATACCTACTTTGGGAAAGGAAATAAATATGGTAATTTTCTATATTAAGTATTTTTACAACTTCAGATAGATACATAGGCTACTTATTTCTCAGTTCAAACCGTTCATCATAAATTCTGAATTAAGATTGGCTCTTTTCAGACAAGTTGCTTTCCCTGCCCAATCGCGTTTCTCAAAATTGCGGTTGTTTCGATGAATTCGTTTAGCTTCAATTCCCTAAACTGAATCGGTCAGGGGTCACTCTCCAGATTGAATTCCAGACTTATTTCTGGGAATTGAATGGGACTCGAATGGAAATTGAACGGTTAGGGAAGCGACTTTAGGTGGCTGCTTTATGTTTTTTTAGAGCCTATTTCCAGCCAACCGTCGTGTCCCTGTGTTCCTAACCTGTGTTCCTAAATTGATTCTTCCAGCATTTTCCTTCTCTCGGCAGCAAAATAGTGTCTTGCGGCGCACAGTCGATCGCATTCGGAACTCCCTGGAGTTAAAGGTTGTTCTGCAAACCGCTGTAGATGAACTCGCTGACCTTTTTCAGCTAGATGCCTGTCTGTTTTTTTGGTACTTCGAAGACAGCCAACGGATTCAAGTGATCTGTGAGCAGGGACAGACTGCCGAGCCGTCCTATGGAGGGTACTCTGCTTTAGCAGACCTGGGAGAGACAGGACAGGCGATCCGGCGGGGGGAAATGGTGGTCAAAGGCACCCTGCCGCTCCCCCAGTTTCTTAATTCACTTCTACGGTTAACCCAGCCCAATCGTTCTGTTCAGACTCAATTCTTTGGGACTGAGACCTATCTGCTTCTTCCGGTTGCCGGGGAACAACGGATTGGTTACCTGGCATGCCTCTCTCATCAGGCCCGGTCCTGGTCAACAGCAAATTTAGATCTGGCCCGATCGATTGCCCAGCAACTGGAAATTGCGATCCAGCAAGCCTATTTGTATGAGAAAACCCAAAAACAGGCCCAGCGGGAAAAACTGGTCAATCAAATCACATCTCAGACTCGTCAGAGTTTTGACCTGGAAATTATTCTGACCCAGGCCATCGATCAACTCATGACAGGTATCCAGGCCGATCGCTGTCTGGTTCATCTAGTTGAAGAGATTGGCGATGCCGACGGAGCAAGGTTGCAACCAACGGAGCGGGTTCGCACCCCTCACGGAGAAGCTCTGTACCGCCGCCACCTCTATGAGATCTGCCGTCCGCCCCTCAAGCCATCGATCGCCGACTTCGACCCCAATGGCCCCATTACCCAGTGGGTCATCCAACACCGGAAACCCGTGATTATTTCTGATGTCACACAGGACGATCGCATTGGTCCTAACCATCCGGAGTATCAGAAAGCTGAAATTAAATCCTCCCTGGTCGTGCCTGTCCAGGCGAATGGAACCCTGCATGCCATTTTGTATCTCAACCAGTGTTTCGAGACGCGATACTGGTCTAAAAACGATCAGAAATTAGTGCGGGCTGTAGCCGATCAACTGGCAATCTCGATTCAGCAAGCCCATCTCTATGCCAAAACCCAGCGACAGGCCGCTGACAGTGCTGCCCAGGCCCAATATCTTGCGAAAACCCTGCGGGAATTACAACTGACCCAGAGCCAGTTAATTCAAAGTGAAAAGATGTCCAGCCTGGGCCGCATGGTGGCAGGAGTGGCCCATGAGATCAACAATCCCGTTGGTTTCATCTATGGCAATCTTCCCTACATTGAACGCTATTGCCGTGATCTCCTGAGGCTCGTGGAAGCGTATCAGGCCCATTGCCCTAAGCCTTCTCCGACCATTCAAGCCCTTGAGGAAGAAATGGAACTGGACTTCCTCGTCCAAGATCTCTTCCTGATTCTCAACTCCATGAACCTGGGGGCCGCCCGGATTCGGGATGTTGTAACCTCCCTGCGAAATTTTTCACGGCTCGATGAATCCTGTCGCAAAACAGTTGACATCCATGAAGGGTTAGAAAGTACCTTCTCGATTTTGCATCTGTATCTAAACGACGGAGTGCAACTCTTGCGAGAGTATGGGGATCTGCCGCCCGTCGAGTGCTATCCCAAGTTGTTGAATCAGGTCTTCATGAACATTTTAATGAACGCCATTGAAGCCCTGAAGCGTAGCGTTGTCGAACACAAAGTCGTCATCATTCGGACAGAACGATTGAGCCGGGACTTGAGTGGAGAGGATTGGATTCGGATTACGATCGCCGACAATGGCCCCGGCATTCACCCAGACGTGCAACCCAAAATCTTCGATCCGTTCTTTACGACTAAAGAAATTGGTCAGGGGAGCGGCTTAGGGCTGGCCATTAGTTATCAAACCGTTGTGAACCAGCATCGCGGTCAATTGCGGGTTTATTCCGAACCCAATCAAGGCACTGAGTTTGTGATCGAGATTCCCGTTCGCACCTCCAAGATCCTGACTCCCAGTGAGCGAGGGGAAGTTGTGGGTGCAAGGGTTTAAAGCTTCAAAGCCAACGTAAGACCATCGGCGATCGGCACCAGGCTTAAGGCAACCCGCTCATCTGTATGGATTTTCTGGTTAAAGGCACGAATCGCATTGGTGGAATTATCCTGCACCTGAGGATCAGCCACATCTCCAGACCAGAGAACGTTATCGATGGCGATCAGGCCACCCGGACGTAAAAGCTGGAGCGATCGTTCGTAGTAATGGGCGTAGTTTCCCTTATCAGCATCAATAAAGGCGAAATCAAAAGTGCCTGCCTGTCCTGCTGCCAGTAATCCGTCGAGGGTCTCCAGAGCAGGGGCTAACCGTAAATCAATGCGATCGGCCACTCCAGCCGCTTCCCAGTAACGACGGGCTACAGCGGTGGATTCTGCATTGACATCACAGGCAATCACCGT
>JANRKG010000328.1:0-14469 GCA_033763635.1 Leptolyngbyaceae cyanobacterium bins.59 | reverse complement strand
CGACCCGTTCTAATTGCCAGAGAATTTGGTTCCCTTCCCGTCGCACCCGTGAGACAACCCAATTTCGCCAGACCCAATTATCACCCCGACTGGTGACAGCGCTCGCATTGACATCCATCAAATCAGCCAATTCTGAACTGCTAATCAGGTAACTTTCTTTCGCAATTTCATCCGCAATCCGTAAGGTGTCGATCAAACTACGGAGATGGGCAACTTTGACTTCACGCGGAACATCTTCCGGAATGTCCATCGAAGGGGGAATGATCGATTCCGTCATTGGAGGCTCTAGTAAGGAACTGGGATAAACAGGAAAATGATAGAAAATCAATTAAAAGACTTTAAGAAGTGTATAATTTAGTACTCAAAAACAGTCTGCTACTCAGTACACATTACTATATAGAAACTGAGAATAAAAACTGAGAACATAACTAGAAATATTGTATACATTCAACAATCTACATTCAAAAATCAAACTTCTGTAGGGCTAGGAGCAACTGAAGTCACCACTGAGTAACGGCTGATAAATAATGCCTGATAAATAATGCCTGATAAATAATGCCTGATAAACAATGCCTGATAAACAATGCCTGATAAACAATGCCTGATAAACAATGGCTACATAATAGAATTATCAAAAAAATTAGCTCTATTTCATATTAGAAGCTATGGCAAATCCTATCATAGGCTTCCCCATGAATTAGTATTTATTAGAGCTCACATTCATTTTTTTTATTATTCTATTGGGATTAATTTTATTGAACCTTAAAAGCTTGATTTAGTGAGTATGTGAAACTGAGAATAAATCGTCCGCTCAGTTTAAGCCTATCAGTTTAACTTGCGATTAGCAGATGACGCTCCCCTAAAGTTTATGGAGTTCCCTGAGGCCGAAAAATATCCGACGGATCAGCATAATGCTAATCCACCTTACCCTTCGGATATTCCTGATAGAAAGAATGGCTCCTTTAAGGTGGAGGAAGAAAATGAATGTTGCCCAAATCAATACTCTGGTAGCCATTTAGAAAATCCCATTCATCCACACCCTCCCGAATCTTCCTTAGGAGATTATCAACAACGGTTAGACAGTATTCTCAATTCAATAGAGGATGTGGTTTGGTCTACATCGCCAGATTTTTCTCAAACCCTCTATGTCAACTCCTGGGTTGAGAAAGTCTACGGTCGATCTGCCAATGATTTTTTAGCTCGATCGAACCTTTGGCTAGAAGTCGTCTATCCAGACGATCGGCCCCGTGTATCAACAACGCTAGACGCGTTAAACCGTACTGGAAAATGTGCGCTTGAATATCGAATTGTCCGTCCAGATGGAACGGTTCGTTGGTTGTTCGATCGTGCCCATATTATCTATGGGCTGGAAGGACAACCGATTCGAATTGACGGAATCGCCAGTGACATCACAACCCGCAAACAAACGGAACTCGCTTTACAGGAGAGTGAAGAACGATTTCGCTCTATTTTCAATAATCTCTCTGTCGGGATTGCCCTGGTGAATCCCCAGGGATATGTGATTGCTGCAAACAATGCTGATTGTCGATTCCTGGGGTATCCCCATCAAGAACTCATCGGGATGCATTACTCAGCATTCACCTATCCAGAAGATTTGAATGTAGACGCGATGCTATTCGAGTCTCTGGTAAACGGCAGCATTGAGAGTTATCAGATTGATAAACGATATATTCGCAAAGATCGAGCGATCGTTTGGGGGCGATTGACGGTTTCTTTAATTCGCAATCCCGATCAGTCCATTCGTTACTCAACCGTGACCTGTGAAGATATCACAGACCGTAAGCGGGCAGAACGAGAGCGGGAAAAGTTAATTGCAGTCTTAGAATCGAGTCCGGATTATGTGGCGATCGCCAATGCCGATGGTTTCCTGACTTACATCAATCAGGCAGGGAAGGCCATGCTAGGTCTTGATCCGTCTACAGACATTACCCAGCGACATTTCCTGCAAAATGTCCCAACTTACATTGCAGAGCGTATCGAACGCCAGGAAATGTCGAAGTTACTTCAGCAGGGATTTTGGGGTGGAGAAAGCTTGCTGCAACATCAGGATGGAACACAAATTCCCGTTTCCCAGGTGGTGATTGTGCATCGTTCCGAAACGGGGGCTGTGGAATTCTTCTCAGCCGTAGCACGGGACATTCGGGATTTGAAGCAAGCTGAAACCGATTTACGACAGAAGGCGATGCGGGAACAGGTGATGGCCGGAATCACTAACCGCATCCGTCGATCGCTCAATATTTCTGCCATCTTAAACACGGCAGTCGTTGAAATTCGCCAACTGCTCCAGGCCGATCGGGTTCTGGTGTATCGCTTCAACCCCGATTGGAGTGGGGTTGTGACGGCTGAATCCGTTGGAGAACTCTGGCAACCCCTCTTAGGGCGGGTCATTACAGATGCCTGTTTTACGGTAGAGGATTGTATTACACCTTACATTCATGGACGGATTCAAAATACCCCTGACCTCCAAACCGCCGACCTGCCCGCTTGTTATGTGGCAATGCTCACCCAACTTCAGGTACGGGCAGTTCTGGTCTTACCTGTCCTTCAGGGGGAAACTCTCTGGGGATTGTTGGTTGCCCACCAATGCGCCGCTCCCCGCTACTGGAAACCGGAAGAAGTCAGCCTGCTCCAGCAATTAGCGGATCAGTTGGCGATCACCCTGCAACAAGCAGAACTTTACCAACAGGTCCGGCAATTAAATACCAAACTGGAAGAACAGGTGCAAGAGCGAACTGCTCAACTTCAGCAATCCCTGGAATTTGAAGCACTTCTGAAACGTATTACGGATCAGGTGCGAGATAGCCTGGATGAACATCGGATTTTACATACTGCTGTAGAAGCCTTAGCGTTGGGATTAGATGTTGAGTGTTGCGATACTGAAATTTACAACGAAGACCGGACGATTGCCACGATCGTCTGTGAGCATAATCAAAGGCTAAAAACTGCTTTGGGAAAGAGCTTTAGTATTACAGAAGCACCTCATCCAGAAATTTATAATCGGCTACTAAAAGGGCAGAGTTGCCATTTTTGCGATATTGCACCCCAACCCCTTCGCAGCAATCAATACCAATTTACTATCTTTGCTTGCCCTATTTTTGTGGGAATTGATCAAGCAGGATTACCGCGCAGCCTAACAACTCATCAGGATTTGCCCCAAGAGGTGTTGGGAGGATTATGGTTGCTGAGAGAACCAGGGAACTCCTTCAGTGAGCAGGAAATGCGATTGGTGGAACAGGTTGCGAATCAATGTGCGATCGCCATTCGTCAGGCCCGTCTTTATCAGGCAGCCCAAACCCAGGTTGAGGCGTTGGAGCGACTAAACCAACTCAAGGATGATTTTCTGAGTACCGTTTCCCATGAGTTGCGATCGCCAATGGCAAACATCAAAATGGCGTTGCAAATGTTGGAGATCATGTTGAGCAAGGCAGAGACGCTCAATCCTGGTGATCCGACTTCCGATCGGCTCCTGAAACACAGCGTTTTTGCCAAAGTCACTCAATACTGCCAGATATTGAACAAGGAATCCCAACGGGAGATTACGTTAATTAATGATTTGCTAGATCTCACTCGCTTAGAGGCAGGTTCCGTTCCCATGAACCTGAACACCCTTTGCCTACAGCGATGGCTCCCTCCAATCGCCGAACCCTTCATCGAACGAAGCCGCCACCATCAAATTACCTGGCAGATTGAGATTCCAGAGGAATTACCAACAATCATCACGAATACCGCCGTTATGGAACGTATCGTGACTGAACTATTTCACGATGCCTGTAAATATACTCCTGCTGAAGAAAAAATTACCGTTCAGGTTCAAGCCGATGGCTTAAATCCAGACCATCCCGAAACGCTATCTGTCTCTGTCAGCAACTCTGGGGTCGAAATTCCCCCTGAAGAACAGGAGCGAATTTTTGACAAGTTTTACCGCATTCCCAACGCGGACCCCTGGAAGTACGGCGGCACAGGCTTAGGCTTGGCACTCGTCAAACGGTTGGTGGAATATTTAGGAGGAACCGTGAAGGTTGAAAGTGCCCAATTACTCACTTGTTTTAGGGTCACGTTGCCCCTCCAATCGTCCCTTAGCAAGACTGATTAACTCCCAAACTTCCCCTCCCACGCTTACTTCCGCTGCCCCAGGCTCATCAGTTGGGATCGATCGCACAGCCGAATCGTCGTTCCGTTCATTTCAATCATTCCCTCCTGGTTGAGTTTATAAAAGGCGCGGGAGAGGGTTTCAGGAATGGTGCCCAAAAGGGAAGCCAGTTGCCCCTTCGACACATCCAATTCAACGACCTCTGCCTGTCCCATCCGATCGCTCAGACGCAAGAGGTAGTTTGCTAACCGCTCCGGCACTTCCTTAAACGAGAGAGTATCTACCAGATGGGCTAGCCGTCGCAAATGACGAGCAAACGTACTTAACATGGCGATCGCCAGGGTTGGGTGTTGCTGGAGTACGGCGAGAAATGGACTTCTGGGAATAAAAATCACTTCGGACAGGTCGATCGCAGCGGCAGAGGCCGGAAAAGTTCCTCCATCCAAAGCCGGAACTTCTGCGAAATGTTCTTGCGGTCCAAAGAGATGCAAAATTTGCTCTTTCCCAGCATTCGCCACCTTGAACACTTTCACTTTGCCTGTTTTCACAATAAAAAAACCCGTCCCCTCATCCCCTTCCCAGAACAAAGTTTCTCCCCGTTTATACGTCTGTAAAACAGAAATATTCGCCAGGGCTAACAATTGTTCTTCTGAAACTCCTTCAAAAATCGAAGTTTGCCTGAGAAACTGTTGGATTTCTGTAACACGATCGCGAATGGTCATGGTTTGGCCCTCAATGGATAATCCTGATACAAATACCCCTCACCATCCCTGTATTGTGTAATTTCAGGCACCCAAAGTAAGTTGAACCCTTTCGATCGTCGGGGAGAACCCACCATGCTATTCCTTCGCATCTTCCTTCAGTTGTTGGAACTCATCGAGTTCCTGACTTCACCATTCGGATTGGCTGCCAGTTTGCTTCTAAGCCTCTACTATTACATGTTGCGTTCGCCTCTTTTTTAAAGAACGGACGGGTTACAGTGCGATTGGTCTGTCCTTTATAAAACCTCATCTTGGCTCTTGACTTAAGTCAAGGACTCCTCTGGGTGTTACTCCTACGCTAGGGATATGAAGTGGAGTAATGAATTATGTACTGTAACCAATGTGAACAAACCACTCGCGGGGATGTCTGCCATCAGTGGGGAGCTTGTGGAAAAAGCCCAGAAGTCGATGCACTTCAAGATTTACTAGTCCATTGTTTACGCGGACTCTCCCAAGTCGCACTCCAGGCCCGTTCTCTTGGATTGGTGAACCGGGAAGTGGATGAGTTCACTTGCGAAATGTTGTTCTCAACCCTTACAAATGTCAACTTTGACGCAAATGACTTTAATACGTTTGTTAATCGGGCGATCGCCCTCCGGGAAAGCCTGAAACTGCAAATTCATGCATCGGGACGAGGGGTTGAGGAGTCTCCCATCAGCCTGTTTCAACCGGGAAATAATCTCCCTGAGCGCATTCAAGACGGTAAGACTTTAGAGTTTGAATTTATTAACCAGTCGGGTCACAATGTTGACATTTTCTCCCTCAAACTGACAGTCCTTTATGGCTTGAAGGGCGTTGCAGCTTATGCTTTCCATGCATCTGAATTGAATCAGCAGGATGATGACCTGTACGGTTTCTTCCATGAAGTATTGGCAGACCTGGATGCCCAAGATAAGGACTTACAAAACTGGGTTAATTTGGCCCTGAAAGTCGGACAGATGAACCTGAAGGCAATGGAATTGCTGGATGCAGGCAACACAGAAACGTTTGGACATCCCGTTCCAACGCTGGTTTCTCTGGGAACAACGATCGGAAAAGCAATTTTGGTATCGGGGCACGATCTGCGGGATCTGAAAGCGATTCTGGATCAAACTGCTGGGTCGGGCATTCAGGTCTACACGCATGGTGAACTGTTACCCGCTCATGGATATCCCAAACTGAAACAAGCCTATCCCCACCTGGTCAGCCACTATGGCACCGCATGGCAAAATCAGACCCATGAGTTTGAGAAATTCCCTGGGGCGATCGTCATGACTACCAACTGTCTGATGCCTCCCCATGCTTCCTATCAAGATCGGGTGTTTACCCTCGGACCTGTGGGCTATCCCGGCCTTCGCCATGCCAGCATTCAAGACATTTCTCCCATCATCCAAAAAGCGCTGGAAATGCCAGGATTTACGGAAGCAACTGATCGCGGCAGTGTAATGACAGGATTCGCCCGAAATGCAGTGTTAAGTGTTGCGGATCAGGTGGTGGAAGCGGTGAAGCAGGGTAAGATTCGACACTTCTTCCTGGTGGGAGGATGTGACGGCGCGAAACCGGGCCGCAACTACTACAGTGAACTGGTTGAATCGACTCCCGAAGATACGATCGTCATGACGCTAGGGTGTGGAAAGTTCCGCTTCTTTGACCAACAACTGGGCAATATCGGCGGTATTCCCCGTCTGCTGGATGTTGGACAATGCAACGATGCCTATTCTGCGATTCAAATTGCGGTGGCCCTGGCGAAAGCATTTGATATGAATGTGAATGAATTGCCCCTCTCCCTGGTGCTCTCCTGGTACGAACAGAAGGCGATCGCCGTTCTGTTGACCCTCCTGGCTCTGGGTATCCAAAATATCCGCATTGGTCCCACCCTGCCAGCCTTCCTCTCCCCCAATGTTGTAAAACTCCTGTCTGAGACGTTCCAACTCAAACTCATCACAACTCCGGAACAGGATTTGGTGAATTGTTTGGCAAATCGGTAATCGGTGATGGGTAAGGGGTTTCTACTACCCATTACCCATTTGCCTATCGAATCAATCGAGCTGCGTTGTAAATCTTCTCGTTGGCTTCAGCGGACTTAAACAAATCCACAACAGGACGGGGATAATCTAAGCCGATCGCAATACCAAACCGCTTCTGTTCAACGGGTAATAATTTCCAGGGTTCGTGGACTTTCGTGGCAGGAATTTCTGCTAATTCGGGCAACCAGTGTTTCACATACAAGCCATTTGGATCGTAGTCTTTAGATTGTTTGAGGATGTTGAAAAACCGGAAGCCTCGTGCGTCGTTGCCAACTCCGGCAGTGTAGTTCCAGTTTCCCCAGTTGCTACACACGTCGTAGTCAATCAACCAGGACTCAAACCACTCGGCCCCCATCCGCCAATCAATCCCCAGGTTTTTGGTCAGAAAACTCGCTACATTTTGACGACCTCGATTCGACATAAAACCCGTTGCCTTCAGTTCCCGCATGTTGGCATCCACCAGCGGAAAACCTGTCATTCCCTGCCGCCAGCGATCGAACCTCTCCCAGTCTTCCTTCCAGTCGATCGCCAATCCTCGCAAACCCGATCGGTAGAAGAGCTGATCGCCGTGTTTGGCAGCGATGAAGCGAAAGTAATCCCGCCAGAGCAACTCAAACACCAGCCAGTAGGTTGAGTCGTTCCGCACTCGCTGGGTTTCGTAGGCTTGCACCTGGTCATAGATGAAGCGGGGAGACAAACAACCCAAAGACAACCAGGGAGAAAATTTGGAGGAATAGTCGGCTCCCAGCATCCGATTGCGGGTTTCTTTATAACGCTGGAGATGATCCTGTTGCCAGAAATAATGATTGAGACGGGCGAATCCAGCTTGTTCGCCGCCCTGAAAGGAGAGAACGGCACGATCGTCAGGCTTTGGCAATTCCAAACCGAATTCGGATAATCCAGGCAATTCCCCCGATTCTAAATCGGGCAGGGCAGGGAGACGATCAGGAGCCTGGTAAGTCGATCGAATCGGGGTATTTTTCTCGATCTGCTTCCGAAAATGGGTGAAGAGTTCGGGAATGGAGTCGATCGCAAAAGGTAAATCATCGGGATGGTAGAGGGTATGTCCCCAAAAGCCTTGCAGCGAGATACCCCATTCCTGAAGGGCTGTCTGAAGGGATGCTTCGACGTTCCTCTCTTCCGCAGTCACTTCTCGATAGTAGTAAACCGCTGTAACCTCCAGGCCTTTCGCCAAATCGGGAAGGATTGCTTCTGGAAATCCTTGACGCAAAATCAGATTGCTGCCGAGTGCCCGCAGGGATTGGCGCAAGTCCGCAAGACTTTCTAGAAGAAATTGGGCGCGAAAAGCTCCCGTTTTGGGGAAGCCGAAGGAGGTTTTCCCAAACTGGCGTGGATCAAAACAATAGATTGGAATAACTTCAGCCCCCTGATTCAAAGCGTGAACGAGGGGTTCATGATCGTGCAGCCGCAGGTCGTTGCGATACCAGAGCAGAATTCGCGGGTGGGTCACAACGAAACCTCCATCTCCTTATATTTACATTTCTTAACCTATCTTAAATTCAATAGAAATCCCACGATCGGACGTTGTTTAAGAATCCACCGAAATAGCAACGAATTGTATTGAATCTGTTTGAAGGAATAAGCTGTAACTGTCCTCTAGTGTGGCTTTTCACTGTTTGAGTTCATCCAACAGCATGAGGACATTTACGGGGATGTATGCGAATTTAGATACAGAAGTAAATTCCTACTTCTGCTTCCGAGGAGGTGTTTATGAAACGTCAAGTGTTAAGTGCGATCACCTGTTTGGTTACTGTTTCCCTGGCTGTTCCTGCATTCTCTGCAAACCCCCAGCATGTCCAGCAATTGCTGAAAACAGGGGCTTGTGCAGGGTGTGACTTGACGGGAGCACAATTGAAGGGTGCCCATTTAATCGGCGCAGACCTCCGGAATGCAGATTTACGTAACGCAAGCCTGGAAGGGGCCAACCTGGAAGGGGCAGACCTGACGGGCGCGAATTTGAAAGGCGCGAACTTGACCCGGGCATTTCTCACCAATGCAACGCTTATTAATGCAAACTTGACCAATACGAATTGGACCGGAGCACAGGCTTACAATGCACAGACAACGGGCGCAGTGTTAATCGGGGTTAACTTGAATGGTGCCCAGGTCTTTGGAAGTGGCATGAGTGTTGGCAGCGATTGAAGACAGCAATTGAAGACAGCGATTGAAGACACAAAAGGAGTTGCAGCAGAGTTAAGATACTCTTCACGACCTTTTTTCGAACTTGAATACCTGCAACTCCGATCGCTCCTATGAAGTCATACCTGGCTGCTGCCGTCCAAATGAATAGTGTGCCTGACCTGGGCAAAAATCTCGCCCAGGCAGAAGATTTAATTGACCTGGCTGTGCGACGGGGCGCTGAATTAGTCGCGTTGCCAGAAAATTTCTCATTTTTGGGGGATGAGGCAGCGAAACTTGCTCAGGCCGATTCGATCGCTCAGGAGAGCGAGAAATTTCTAAAAACAATGGCCCAGCGCTTCCAGGTGACAATTCTGGGGGGCGGGTTTCCTGTGCCTGTCGGAAATGGCAAAGTTTACAATACGGCCCTGCTGATTGACCAGAACGGGCAAGAACTGGCCCGGTACGAAAAAGTTCATTTATTTGATGTGAACCTGCCCGACGGCAACACCTACTGCGAGTCGAATATGGTGGTTGCTGGAATGCGGATGCCTCCGGTGGTGCCCTCAAAGGAGTTGGGTAACCTGGGGTTATCGGTTTGCTACGATGTACGCTTTCCAGAACTCTATCGCCACCTCTCCCAAATGGGGGCGGAAATTCTGTTTGTCCCAGCCGCGTTTACAGCCTATACCGGGAAGGATCACTGGCAGGTCTTGTTACAGGCGCGGGCGATCGAAAACACAGCCTATGTGATTGCTCCAGCCCAAACCGGAAAACACAACACCCTGCGACAATCTCATGGGCATGCCATGATTATTGACCCCTGGGGAGCTATCCTCTCGGATGCTGGGGATGCGCCAGGAGTGGCAGTCGCGGCGATCGAACCCATCCGCCTGGAGCAGGTCCGCCGCCAGATGCCTTCTTTGCAACATCGGGTCTTTTTGTAATCGATCGCTGAAACAGCTTTTGAGAAACGTCCTAATCTCTAAACAAGCATGTAGAGTGAACAGGAGGCGTTTTTCAGAATTATGATGGATGCAATAAGTAGCTTGTTTTCTCTGGATGCGATCGGCTCTGGTATTCTACCTTCCCTGTTGGCGACTGCTTCTGAAGCCTCTAATCCAGTCGCGTTGCAATGTGGAGTTTTACTCAGCCTGATTGTTGTCTATTTAGCAAGTAAAGTGGGGGGTGAAATCTGTGCCCGGTTTAACCTGCCCCCCGTTCTGGGTGAATTGCTTGGAGGGGTGTTGGTGGGTATCTCAGCCCTGCATCTGCTGGTATTTCCAGAAGGGGGTGGGAGTGGAGATAATTCGTTAATCATGAGTTTTCTCCAACTCACGGCAGGATTACAACCGGGGCAGGTGGCCTCTGTGTTTTCTAGTGACAGTGAAATTATTTCAACCCTGGCAGAAATTGGCGTTGTCATTCTCCTGTTTGAGATTGGCATTGAGTCGAACTTGAATGAACTGCTACGGGTTGGTCCCCAAGCCCTCCTGGTGGCAGTGGTGGGGGTTGTTGTTCCCTTTGCGGCGGGAACGATCGGGCTGATCTGGCTCTTCCATACCCCGACGATCGCTGCCATCTTTGCCGGAGCTGCCCTGACTGCCACCAGCATCGGGATTACTGCCAAAGTTTTGACTGAGATTGGTCGCCTCACTTCTCGTGAAGGACAGATTATCATCGGGGCAGCGGTCATTGATGATGTCCTGGGAATTATCGTGCTGGCAGTGGTGGCAGGGCTGGGGAATACGGGAAGCGTTGAAATTTCCCAAATTCTCTACCTCATCATCAGTGCTGTTGTGTTTATGGTGGGGTCGATTTTCCTGGGGCGATTGCTCAGTCCTTACTTCATTAAGCTGGTGCAGCAGTTAAAGACACGGGGACAACTGTTAATAACAGCCCTAATCTTTGCTTTCGTTCTGTCCTATATTGCCGCTGCCATTCAGCTAGAGGCCATTCTGGGTGCCTTTGCTGCGGGGCTAGTGCTAGCGGAAACGGATAAGAAAGAAGAACTGGGCGAACTCTTAAAACCTGTCGCAGATGTGCTGGTGCCGATCTTTTTTGTGGTGGTCGGAGCCAGAACGGATGTCAGTGTTCTCAATCCCTTTGTCGCAGAAAACCGGGAGGGACTGATTACGGCCTCTTTCCTGATTGCGGTGGCGATCGTCGGTAAGGTAGTCACAGGCTTAGCCGTCTTCGGGCAACCGGGGATTAATCGACTGGCGATCGGAGTGGGGATGATTCCACGAGGGGAGGTTGGTTTGATCTTTGTCAGCATCGGCTCAACGATCGGCATTCTTTCTAAATCTCTAGAAGCAGCCATTATTGTGATGGTGATTCTGACTACCTTCCTGGCTCCTCCCCTGCTCAGAGTGGTATTTCCCGATGGTGAAACGTCTTCTTCTGAGATTGCCGTTTCCTCTGAGTCAGAATAGTGTTCCGTCAGGAAAATTTTGACGGGTCGAAGACCCGCAAAATTTAACCCCAATCAACAACCTGGATTTTGGCTACCCGTCAAACTTTTATTAACTGACCAATAGTCCGAATGGGAATGGGAAATGGGGGATAGGTAATAGAGATTGATTAACAACTCATAAAGATTACCGATTACCCATTTCCCATCTCCCATTCCCAAATCCTTGAAACCTCATCTCCTCCATCTCCGTCAAAAAGAATGAAAGGTCACACGCTAAACGGTTTATCCATTCATACTCAAGCATTGATGATGGGTAGCAGCTTTTAGTTGAGTGTCAATCCTGTCAATCCTGTTGACAGGATTCTTCATGATGGTGCAGACTTCACTAGTGCATCTTGTGAGGGCCTTTCACGGAACAAGAGTGAGGTATCTAAAGTTTCCTCGGTAAGATTCTTCGGTCGGATTCTTCACAATCGCGGTTAAACTGCTGGATGCTAAGATCTCTGGTTCGCCTTGCCATTGCACCAAACGTAAGAGGAAAACCCGCTGTGAGATTCCGCTGGTTGCTACCCGGTGTCCTGGGTGCCGCGTTGTTATCGTTTCCTGTTGATGCCTCTGAGCTACGGTCCTGGCGATTTGATGCAAATCGCAATCGGCTGGACTTTGTGACAGATGATGCCGTTCAGCCCAGAGCACAGTTAATTTCCAATCCCACTCGGCTGGTCATTGACCTCCCTGGGGTGAAGTTACCCCGTCCTACCCTGTCCCAATCGGTTGGGGGAAAGGTGCGATCGGTACGAATCGGTCAGTTCAGTCCTGACATGGCCCGTATTGTGGTGGAATTGGCTCCTGGCTATACCTTGGACCCGGAGCAAATTAAAGTTCGGGGGGCAACCGCTAACCAGTGGTCGGTGGAGTTACCAACTCCCCAGCCGATTCCCCAATCTTCTGGGGCGGAAACAGAATCCTCAGAAGGAGAGGAAGTCTCTGTGGCAGGGGGGGCCAGTAGCACAGGGTCCGCTGCACAGGATGGCCCTCTCCTGGAGGGGATTCGAGTGACCCAGGATGGAATTTTTCTGCGGATGGCAGGTCGTCCTACGGAAGTGGAGATCGATCGCCCCCCCAGTCGAGATCAAATTCAGATTTCCCTGGAGGGGACCACTATTTCTTCCCGTTTGAGCCAGCGGACCTTTGCGATTAATCGCTTTGGGGTGAGACGGTTGCAAGTGTCTCAGGCTCAGGCTTCCCCGCCTGTCACTCGCGTGACCCTGAGTGTTGCCAGCAATGCGCCCGATTGGCGAGCGACGGTTAGTACGGGGGGCGTTGCCCTGGTGCCCAGTGAAGGGGTCGCAGCGACGATCGACCCCGCTTCCCAAACCCCCGCAGGGCGGCCCGCAACGGCAGCAAATCAGGTTGCCACCATTCAATCGGTTAGTCTGGAGGGCAACCAGCTTCTCATCCAGGCGGATCAACCCCTCTCCCATTCAGGAACCTGGGAACGAGGCACAGGAGCCTACCGCATTACCCTGAATTCAGCCCGACTCTCCAATCAGGTGCGGGGACCGCAACTCTTGCCGAGTAGTCCCTTGCTCCGGGTACGAATGCGTCAGCAAGATCCACGCACAGTGATTATTCTGATTCAACCAGCCGCTGGGGTTCAGGTAGGGGCACTTAGCCAGGTCAGCAATCAGTTGCTATCGCTCCAACTTCAGCAGAGCGCGATTCGCATCATCCCACCCACCACGGGAACTCCTATTCCCCCGCCACCAAATCGCAATCCAATCACTCTGCCGCCCGTCACCAGCAATCCCCCGACGATTCCCCGTCGTAATAACAGCCGTTTTTTAGTGGTGATTGACCCAGGACATGGAGGTCCAGATCCGGGAGCGATCGGAATTGCCGGGTTACAGGAGAAAGGAATTGTTCTCGATATTGGCAATCAGGTGACGGCCCTTTTGCAACAACGGGGAATTGATGTTGTTCAGACGCGCCAAGACGATCGGGATCTAGACCTGGAGCCACGGGTCAGAATGGCAGAACAGTCACGGGCAACGGTATTTGTGAGCATCCATGCCAATGCAATCAGCCTGAGTCGGCCTGACGTGAGTGGGCTGGAAACTTACCACTACGGTAAAGGGGAACGTTTGGCCCGACTGATTCATAGCAGCATCCTTCAAGCGGTTGGGCCACGGGATCGGGGGGTGCGTCGAGCCAGGTTCTATGTTCTTCGGAGAACGTCGATGCCATCGGTGCTGATAGAGGTGGGCTTTGTGACAGGTCGGGAAGATGCCTCTCGATTAAGTGATCCAGCATACCGCAGTCAGATGGCAGCAGCGATCGCACGGGGTATATTACAGTATCTGGGTCAGTAGCCTTTGAACCCTGTATAGGTGTGAGTGTGAAGTGAGGAGTGACGTGTTGACGGAGAACGGAAGGTTAGAGTGGGGGCAAACCCCAATGGCCCCTAAAAACGGATGTATCGGTGTTTTCGACAGTGGTGTGGGTGGGTTAACCGTTCTGAGGGAGTTATATCGCCAACTCCCTAACGAGTCGATCGTGTATTTCGGAGATACGGCCCGATTGCCCTACGGCACCCGATCGGCAGCAGAAATCTTACAATTTGTGCGCGAAATTTTGACCTGGATGACGCAGCAGCACGTCAAAATGGTCATTATGGCCTGTAATACCAGTTCTGCACTGGCCTTGGAAATAGTGCGATCGGAGTTTCCGGTGCCGATTTTAGGGTTGATTCTGCCAGGGGCGAGGGCTGCCGTGCAACAGGGCCGTCGCATTGGGGTGATCGCAACTCCCACGACAGCAAACAGTCATGCTTATCAAACTGCGATCCGAGAAATTGACAATACCGCAGAGGTCTGGGAGGTTGGTTGCCCTGAGTTTGTGCCGCTGATTGAAGGCAATCGCATTCACGACCCTGAGACTCAGGAGGTCGTCTGGAAATATCTTGCCCCTCTCTTAGAAAAGGAAATTGATACGCTCATTTACGGATGTACCCATTACCCACATCTGGCCCCCGTA
>JANRKG010000327.1:0-3822 GCA_033763635.1 Leptolyngbyaceae cyanobacterium bins.59 | reverse complement strand
TGCTTGGCCTGTTCGATGCGATCGAGACGACTGGACACAAAATTCCACCATTTATGGCGCTGTCCGACAGATTCCCCCCCGACGACCACACAGCGGGCCTCGGTGGTTGCAGAGAGAGTGACGGTGCGATCGGGTGTTAATACTACCAGTCGATGCTGTTCTAGAGGATTACCATCGAGACTGATACCCGGAGTCACACTGTAGACTGCTCGTTCTGAGTAATCCGTAGGCAGCACCAGGGTTCCGCCTGGGGCAAATTGCAGATCCAGGTAAATCATGGGGGAAAAGACTTGGACAGGAGAAGTGTACCCAAAGGCTTGTCCGGCAATCAGTTTGATTGCCACCCCATCCTGTTCCCAGGAAGGCAAGTCTGTTTCTGGGTGATGCCGAAACCAGGGATCGGTTTCCTCATCCGCATTGGGAAGGGCGATCCAGGTTTGGATACCATGTAACCGGGCTTCGTGTTCGCGGGTACTTTCGGGAGTTCGCTCTGAGTGAACGATTCCCCGTCCGGCAGTCATCCAGTTGACAGCACCGGGACGGATTTCCTGTACGCTTCCCAAACTATCGCGATGAAGGATCACGCCTTCAAACAAATAAGTAACGGTTGCCAAGTTGATGTGGGGATGGGGCCGGACATCTACGCCCTTACCGGGGGAGAAAACCGCAGGTCCGAGATGATCGAAGAAAATAAACGGACCAACCATTGTTAATGCCTCGGAGGGAAGTAACCGACGGGCCTGAAAACCTCCTAAATCTTGAACATGCGGTTCGATCTGGTGTTGAATGCTGTCCATACAGCCCTCATTGAGTTGGAAGTTGCTGAGACAAAGATACCATTCTCCCGATCGATAGATTCTCGATCGCCCCTCCCGCGCTGACAATCGGAAGGCTACCCTTAGAGGAAAACCTGTGATTGTCAATCCCACAAGTACGGGCTGGGAAATTATTTACCACCGTGCCCATGCATTGTTAGCAGCTCAACTGGCAGGGCAGTGGCGAAGAAAGAATGCTCCTCCCCGGTTATATGAAACCCTGGCTGCCATTTCTCACCATGATGATCTAGAGCGGGAATGGGAAGGCAACCACCTGACGGAAGTGGGAACGCCACTCGACTTTACGCTAGATCAAAATTTTCGTCCTGACAAGATTATCAAGCATGTGGAAAGTGCCCGCTATCGGGGACGCTGGGTGGCTCTGCTCACTTCTATTCATCTCACTCGGTTAAATGAGGTTCGACGGGGAAAGGATGAGGAGTTCGATCGCTTCCTTGACGAACAACCCATGCAACAACAACGTTGGCGGGAAGAACTTGACCTCACGCAGGAAGATGTCGAGCAAGCTTACGCCTTTTTTCTATGGTGTGATTGGCTCTCACTAATTCTCTGTCAACGGCAACTGCCAGCAGATGGGCGTGCGCTAGAAATCAGTAAGGGACCCGATGGAAAACGCTACGATGTTGTGAAACAGCCCGATGAACGATTGACGGTACTTCCCTGGCCCTTTGAAGATTACGAGTTTACCGTCAACGTAGAAGCCTGTTACCTATCTCAGGCAACGTTTAAAAACAATGTAGAACTGACAGAGGTGTTACAAACAGCCCCGATCGATTTATTGGAATGGACGTTTGTAAAAATGTAGGAAATGCAGAGAGCAGAAGGGAAATGCTCAGGACTAAAAGGACGGGGTTTTAGACCCCGTTTCTTCGGCCACAAGCTTGCTATCCCCGTTCTGTGCGAACCCAAGTGCGTTGGGGCTTGACGAGTAGCTTGAAGTACAGGGGAATTTTCCAGAGAATATAGAGGGGAACAGCGAGTAAGTCTTTCAAGGGAAGGTCCGATCGCCCAAATCGATTCCAGGCTAGCAAGATTCCTCCTGCCAAGCAGCCTCCTGCCAAGCCCATCGTAGTAGCGGGAACCCATGAAATGCCGAGCGTACCTACTGCTGTCGCCACACAAGCAAACCCTGCTACTAACATCACCAAAAACGACAGGGGGGGAACACAAAGGTCCAGGGCGATCGCCAATAACATAGGTTGTCTCCGGGCCAGCGCAGCAGTCAGTAACTTCGGGCCATAGGTTGCCAGAGTTTGAAGGTGGCCCTGTTCCCAACGGGTACGCTGGGTGCGCGCTGCTTCTTCGCGCCGGGGGAGACGACCCCACACAAGACTATTGGGCGAAAGGTGAGGGGGATATCCTGCCAGAGCAAAATCCAGTCCCAGCGCCATATCTTCCACAATGTTTCCAGTGGCCCAATGAACCTGATGGACAATCGCCCAGGGGATTGCAATCCCCGTTCCCGTGAGGAGACAGGGCAATCCCAAGCGCCATAGCCCCAGAGGCCGCACCCAGTTTTTGACCTTAAAGGCAAAAGCCGAAACCCGATCTTTGGGAGACGGGTGGGCAGGAGTTTCCATCAGATAGATTGATTGGACTGGAGTACTGAACTGCCTTGCCTGTTGTGCAAGTTGGGCGATCGTCCCCGGTTGGACCTGACAATCCGCATCCACAAACACCACAATCTCTGGTGGGTCTGCCTGAAGAAACTGCAAGCCGTAATCCAGGGCGTATCCTTTTCCCCGACGAGCCGGATCTTGCCGTTCGATCACCGTTGCTCCAGTCGATCGCGCCACAGTTGCCGTCGTATCTGTACAGTTATCGGCAATGACAATCAGGCGATCGCCCGCTTCCAATTCAGGCAGAACTCCCAAAAGGGTTTGCTGGATTTCCAGTTCTTCATTATGGGCGGGAATCAAAACGGCAAGACGAGGACGCTGGGTATCAGAGTTTTGAGTTGGAGATTGGGAGAATTGGGCAGCTAAGGCTTCTACCAGAAGCACAAGACTGGGAACCAGTAGGACGAAGCTGCTGGACAACGTAAGCCAGTAAATTAGAGGGAACATGGGGAATGGGGGAATAAACTATCGAGCCGTGAGCGATCGGGTTACACGAGACAACCCTTTGGGCCGTTCCGCCTCTGTTTCCGATGGGTTTGCACTGTAGTAGAAGAATCCGTCCGGTTCGTGGCTGACATCCACATCATTGGCGACCAAGCCAAGGACATTAGGAGCCGATCGGGATAAAAGAGTCTTCGCAGCGGTAGCCGTAGCGGAGTTGACAACCCCAGGACGGACCACCACCACCACCCCATCCACCATCTTGCCCAGCACAGCGGCATCCGCAACCCAGGCCAGAGGTGGGCTATCCAGCAAGATGTAGTCATAATCCTGCGAAAACTGCTCAATCAGAGCGACCATCGCTTCTGAATCCAACAGGGCAGAGGGGTTCGGTGGAATGGCCCCTGCTGTGAGAACCGACAGATTGCTATTGATCACCTGAATCGTTTCTGACACCTCTCCCTGTCCGGCAATCAAATTACTCAAGCCCTGGGAGTTAACCCGATCCCACAGATGATGTTGGGAGGGATGGCGCAGATCGGCATCCACCAGCAGCACTCGCCTGCCTGCCTGAGCGATCGTTGCCGCCAGGTTTGCCGAGACCTCCGACTTTCCTTCCTGAGGGACAGAACTGGTAATGACGATCGTGCGGACCCGCTTATCTGAACTGGTAAAGCGCAGGTTGGCCCATAACATCTGATAGGCTTCGTGCAGAATCGATCGAGGGGAACTGGCAACAATCACACGGGGGGAAATGCCACTTACCGTATCCAACTCGATTCCATTGCTAGCCTCGAAGTGAGGAATCATACCCAATAGAGGGTACCCAAAGATAGAGCGGGCCTCCTTCACTGTTTTGAGGGAGCGATCGATCAGATCCACAAAGAAGGCAGCAGCAACCCCCAGCATGATGCCGAGGAATACAC
>JANRKG010000326.1:0-7154 GCA_033763635.1 Leptolyngbyaceae cyanobacterium bins.59 | reverse complement strand
TAACGCTTGTGGTTCAGAACGACATCAAGAGCCTATTTGGAGGTTACCAAGAAGCCTGTGCTGCGGCGGACTTGATGCTGATGAGCTTAGGTAACTTGGAGGTGATCGAGGAACGTTGCAAGAGTAGTGCGATCGGGCAGAGGCGACCGAATTCATTGTGGGTCCATGTGTCAGCGATCGAGTCACTCGATCCGTTACTGAGGCTCTATGAAGGTTGCGCCTCTCGCACGATCGGTCGCCCCCAGGAAGCGAATGTCGTCAAGTTCCACTTCCGGAAACCCAAGATTTCCTACCTGTTCTATCCAAATTTTGACACAGATCCTCACCCTGCTTTGCACACCAGTATGGAAATTGACTTACGGGATCTCCACGTTCACTACCGAGATTACGACTCTAACGACAACCCACCCTTACTGCACCAGAAGGATTCGATGGTGACAACCGACTACCCGCTATATGAGAAGTTTGCGAAGCTGACCCGGCAAGAAACCGATTGGGGCTTGCTGGATGATTTGCGGCTAATTTATGACGATCGTGGCTGGCAAAAATGCCTAGAGGAGCATTGTGCTGAACTGAAGGGGCATCGGGTGGTGTGGCGGAAAGATGCTGATCCGTATCAGAAGAAACTGCTCAAAGCTGCTAATCGGAAAAGACAGGTAGACCAGAATAGTAAGGAAGTATGAATGAAGTCATAAATTCTTAATTTCTTGGGTAGCCAGGATTCTTGTTGCTCAGAGGCAATCTGCCTACACTAGATGAAGCCTTCCTGTGCAATCCACACTGTCGCTCATGTCCCCAGATCCAGAACAAAAGCCAACGCCAACGTTGGAGGAACGCCTGACGGATGCTGTCTTCAAGCTCATTGTTGCATGTAGCGGTGGCTATGCGCTCTATAACCTTTATCTGGAGGACATTCCTAAAGCAGCCATTGCCGGACTCATTGCCTTTGGCTCTGGTCTAGTCACAAGCTTTGGTCAGGGTTTGATGACTCAATTAAGCGATCGGATGAAACAACGAGGTGACTCCGTAGGGAAATTTGCCAATCAGAGCCTCGACAGTACAGTTGAGAAAACATTGACTCGGCTGACCGGATTCCATGCTCAATATTTGGAAGCTCTCAAAACTCACTGTTACAACCTCAATGTTGAAGGCTACAAAGGACGTTTACCTCGCCTTGTTCTGGAAAATGTGTATGTGCCTCTAAGGGTAAATCTCGAAGCCCAACAAAACACTCTACAACTTGGCGGTAGTCAAACGATTTGGAACCTATTACCGAAGCAGCAGGATTCTAAACAAACCTTTCCCCATCGGCTAATGGCAATTATTGCTGATCCGGGTTATGGCAAAACAACTCTGATGCGCTTCCTGACTCTTAGTTTTGCCAACGAAAACTACAAGGACTATCAAGCTAAAGAACTGATTCCGGTACTGCTCCTGTTTCGGGAAATTTACCCCCAGATTCAGTCCCAACATCAACCACCCCTACCCCAGTTGATTGTGGAGCAGGTGCAGAAATTGCCTCGGTGTTCCGAGTTGCAAACCTCCAGATCATGGTTTGACGAGCAGTTGATGCAGGGAAAATGTCTGATCATGCTGGATGGATTGGATGAAGTACCTGAAGCCCAGCGTGAGCGGGTGAGCCAGTGGGCAAACTGGCAAATGCAAAACTATCCCACCCAGTTCATTTTGACTTCGCGCCCCCACGGCTTCGATCGCGATTTGTTTGTAGGAGTACAGCCCATTGACGTTCTGGATTTCAATAACGATCAAAAGCGGAGGTTTATTGAACAGTGGTATCGCTTTATTACCTGGGAGTTGACCTGGAAAAGCCACTGGCAAGAGAGCCAGTACGACCCCAATCCCCAGAATCGTCTTACACGGGAACAGGCTGAAGCCGAGAGCCATGCCCAGGCGCAGAGAGCGGCTGATGATCTCAGTCGTCAACTCTTTGCCGACCCCAACCTGACTGATCTGGCCAAAAATCCCTTACTGATTACCATCATCGCGGCAACCCATGAAGGCAGCGAAAATTTGCCCAGCCAACGGATTCCGCTTTATCGAGAAATCTTTAAGCTGTTACTGGAATATCGTCCCAATCGACGGGATACTCGCCTGACCATTGATAATGCCGAGGATAACCAACGGATTTTGCAAAAGCTGGCGTTGGCGTTGACGGGGGCTGGAAAGACGCAGTTTTCACCGCAACAAGGCGTGGAATGGATTAAAGACCGATTTACAGAGGTTTACAAAGGGAATACGCTCACCCCAAAAGCTTTTTTTCAGGAAATTCAACAAGTCTCCGGGTTGCTGGCAGGAGGGGAGGGGGAGTTGTATGAGTTCACCCACAAGACCTTTCAGGAATATCTGGCAGCACAAGAACTCAGGGCAAGTGAGGGGGGAGCCAACAAAATCCGCGAGAAATTTACTGATCCAAATTGGGAAGAAGTGGTGTATTTCTTTGCGGTGGCAGATCCAACCCCATTAATTAAAGCTGCCCTGGAAGATCCGACGAATCTCTACACGCTGCAACTGGCCCGACGGCTCGCGAATGACAATTCCCAGGTGGATGAAACGCTACGTCAGGCATTACTGGACAGGTTGCAGCAACAGGAACCCGCCTCAGCAAAGGTGCGTTTAGAGCAACGTTTTCGGCATTTGACTGCTCTGAGTGACACAACCGCCCTCTCAGACCCCATTACCTGGGGCGAATATCAACTTTTCCTGCGCGACCAGAAAGATCAGCAGTTTCACTCCTGGGCAGAGGATCGGCTGATTACTCCCGAACAGAGCGACCATCTGGTAACGGATATTCACTGGGAAGACGCTCGTTGGTTTTGTGCATGGCTGTCTACACAGTCGCACCTTGCACCGGGTGATGACGTGTATGATTACCGATTGCCGACTCTGGAGGAATATGAAGCAACACCGCGCAACACCGCACCCCTACAACCCTGGACAACCGATCCATCCCAACCAGGAAATGCTTTATGGGTGGTACAGCAGCGCATTCCAGACCGCTACGCTAACCTGGTGAATTACCTGGCTACTGCACAGTGGAAGGACGCGGATCGGGAAACAGACAAAATGATGTTAGAAGCCGTCGGGCAAGCCGCCGTGGAACGAGGTTACTTAAAATTAGAAGAAATTCGCAACTTTCCCTGTGAGGATCTCCGCCTGATAGACCAACTATGGGTCAAATTTAGTGGTGGCAAGTTCGGCTTTAGTATTCAGAAACAAATCTACGTTGAGTGCGGTGGTAAACTGGACGGTAAATATCCCGGAGAGGAAATCTGGGAAAGGTTTGGCGATCGCGTCGGTTGGCGCAAGGATGGCAACTGGTTGAGCTATAGTCACATGGACCCCTCCCCCTTATCCTCTCCCAGGGGAATTTTCCCACGTGGGCTTTGTGGGATGTTGGGTGGTGGGTGGTGGTTGGGGGTTCGGGATGGTTATTGTAATCTCTTCTCTCGCACGAAGACTTGTAGACTGTAGCATGAGCCAGTCCTAAGAGTTTTTTAAGTTTTGTATTAGTCGTTATTTTCTACATAAAATCCCCCTCTCAGCGATCTGTTACCTGGCACCCCTGGCACTGTTGGCACCGTGTTTCAAGTTGTATCCGTAGTTGTATCCGTAAACTGGATAACAGCAATGTCAGGATTGAGACAGTTTGCCAGAACAAACTTTTTTGCTACGTCTTGAATTTCGTTCAGCGGCAGTTGCCATTCCTGCCACAAATTCATTTGTCCTGGGCTTTTCTGCTGAGACTTCTGGATCGGCTTAAACCCTGCCAGTAATTTGCTGCCCCAATGGTTCTTCTTTTCTGGCTTGGGTTGCGGTTTGTACTTCTTACAAAATTTGCGGTATGATGCCGCACAAATCTCCAGTGTCGTTCCCAATGCCAAAAACGCTGGATGCCATTGGGTGATCCCGTCATTAGTCAGGCGGTCATAGGTTCCGTAATTGCTGAAGTCATAGAACCAGCCCTGTTGCATATTGGCAGTTTTGGGGTTGCCGTGGATGTACCGTAACGTATTGAGTGCCCTGCGCTTGTCGCCAACCGGAAATCCGGTGCTGTGATACCGCTTTTCCCAAAAGTGTCCAGTACGATTCAACATCCGGTTAAAACACATGGCTGTGTACCAGTTAAGCCAGTGCATCGTTTTCGGCAAGTCTTCCGGTTGGGCAGGCTCCAGTAAGTAATGCACATGATTACTCATGATGCAGAGGGCATACAGCTTAAATCTAAACTTCTCCTGACATTTCTTAATAGCGAACAACAGCACTTCTCGACACTCAAACCGAGTCAAGCGAAACTCGCGATTATTGCAGCGCATCGTAAGATGGTAGCAATAGCCAGATTGAAGTTCCCGACGTTTACGTGACATAGTGAGAAAACAGGCTGGGTTAAATGCGGCCCAAACTCACTTTATCCAATGCTCAATCCCTTTCCTCGTTGGCACTCCACCTTCTGTGAATGCCCAAATGCCTCGCCTCTGTTGATAACTGTGGCTGACGTGGATCGAACGATCGCTCCCGTAGTAGTACAGCGAGTCAAACGGCAGTCGCTGCTCCAGAATCCACTCCACGAGGCGATCGCTCCCTAACCCAATAATCCGAAAATCACAGGCAGCACCAAGGCGATCGCAGTAATACTTGCCATTCCGGTTCTTCTCATGCGCCATGTGCTGATCCCGACTGGGATCAACCCGGCCATTCTTCATCCCCGTCTCTGGGTCTTTCTGAGCCAGAAACCGCTTCAGATCCTTTGAGCAGAAGCCATAGGTCAGTTGAAACTTTTCCCTGCCGAAGTGAGCAATCACAGGATCAAGGATGTGCTGACACAATGCCTCTATTGCCGGAAGCGTCTCCTCTGGATTCGCAGGATAGGGGTCGATTTTGTCAGCGTACTTTCGATATGTCTGTGTACAAGTGCAGAATTCCTGCAAAGTTAGGTACTTTCCCATCAATTTCTCATGCATCTAAGAACGCAAGGGGTGATTGAGGACTTATGCGCCTACTGCCAATTAGACACGTTAGCAATGCTTGAAATTTATCATGCATTGCTTAACTTATGCCCTGCATAAATCTCTAGTTAAGCGGAAAGGATCAATAAGCGAAGATAAAGGATGACAGAGAATAGCGCAATGTCTGAGATAGTATTTAGCGCAAAACCCTTTCCTCATTCTCAAAATAGTGATGGAGATTAGCAAGTGTGTAATCTGATGCAACTTTCAAGTTATCCATCGTCAGTGCTTTCAACCCATTGTTATTAGCCTGTTGACTGATTACAGATACATATTCCAGTCGCATATCAGGGTCCATCATCAACCGAAGTTGATCGCATAAAGTTACATTGTTAGATTTTAGTTGTAATTCTTTATAGAGAGCTTGTTCTGGAATTTCTTCCAGCAAGGGTTCTGGTTCAGATACCTCTAAGTCAACTGGATTAAGCTCAGAGCTACTTAGAAGTTTGAGTTCATCTGGAGGTAGTGTTTGTGCCCAGTCAATTTGGGCCTGCCAAAGGTTGAGAGATTGTAAGTCATGGTCATGAATACGAACAACTTCAGGAAACAGGAAGTCTAGTTCGGCTTGAGAACTGATCTGATTAACGGCGATCAAAGAATCATGACGAATGATCGAGCAAAGTGCCTGTATTTGATGACTGGCGCTTGCAGGTTCACCTTGTAGCTGATAGGTAAGAGCAATTGCCTGATGGATGGCCCATACGCACTCACGGCGACGGATGTAAGCAGCCGCATTGGTATCATTTAGTAATTGAGGATTATCATAGTCTGCTAATGCTTTAAACATCATGTCACGAGCTGAGTTGATCTCAGCATTACGCTGAGATAGGTCTTGAACTGCAAGTGCTGATTGTAGGCGTGCGATCGCTTGTCTAAACAGTCCATAAGCTTGCGCCAGAATAGTCCGATGATGACGAAACTCAACATCCTCAGCAACCCGATTAATATGCTCAATAATTTCTAAACCCTGGTCACGCAAGGCTTGCTTCAGATCAATAAAACCATCCTTGACTTCTAATCGTAGATCCGCCATCTCTTTACGAAGCTTGAGTATTTGAGATAGGCTTACAGCAGAGAGAACAGCGCTTGCAGCCACACCAACGCCGATGACCGCAGTGGTTGCCTGCAAAATGTTCACCGACTGCGCCAAAGCATTCACCGCTTGAAGTGTTCGGTTCTGTTGATAAACATTCCAACTTTCAAGTAACAGTCTTGGAACTGTAGTTAGCGGATCTAAGCCGATAACTCCTACTGCCTGTCCTGCAAATCGTCCTGTTACTGCATCTCGTACCAAACTCAAGGGTACGCCATTTTTAGAATAAACCTGAACTAGCTTACCCGTAGCAAGCCCTATTTGAATTGCTGTTGGAAACTGAAAAAGCATACTTGTGTAATAAGTAGGTGTTGTGCAAAATGAATGCTTGCGCTATCTATCCAAGGAACCGTCAAGCTGAGCTTGCAAACTAACCAACTTCGAAAGTTGGTTTTGATACCATTGATGTTCTTCTGCAACTTCACTCACCGTCCGTGCATGCGCCGCTTCTGAATCGCTTAACAATGAGTTGAGTAATTCTAGGTACTGGCGAGTGATAGTTTGAATTGTTGTCAGCCTTTGATCAAATAGGCTTCTAACTAAGGTATCAATCGCACGTATAAGCTGATTAGCACCATCCTGGGCATAAAACTGCTTAAATCCTTCTGTAATAACCTCTTGTTTGATTCCCTCCTGGTCAGGTGTTGAGAAGAAACCAATTGCACCTCCGATTGCTGTTCCCAAAGCAGCACCAGCGGCAGCTATTCCAACAATTGCTCCACCTGTTAAAACTACGGGAAAGAAGGCAATACTACTTACAGCAAACGCCAACCCTCCTGCCAGCAATCCACCCCCACCTAATCCACTGATACCTCCAATGCCAACATCCCAGACCGTCTCCCACTGATCTGAGTTGCCTGTAGTATTGAACTGAAATTGGGGAGCTACTTGATTGATGCTCAGACTAAATTGGGTCGCCAACTGAGACCCTGTTCCCTGATCAATCGCCTCAGCATTCTTTTGAAACTGGCAAACTTTACTGTAAATATTGGAATCGATCGCTTTAAGCGTGGGAGCAAGCGTTTTCTGTAAGATGG
>JANRKG010000325.1:0-2349 GCA_033763635.1 Leptolyngbyaceae cyanobacterium bins.59 | reverse complement strand
TTAGGATCAATTTCTAGGGCAGCCTGGGAATAGGCTTGGCTCGCGGCTGTTGCCGGGGTGGCAATTACGCCAATCCGTTGACCTTGCTGCACGGCAGCCCGCGCTCCCGGTAGGATCAACCCCAAAATTGGGAAGTCGTATTCTGCTTGTACCGTTTCTAAGGCTAGAGCAGAGCTGGTATTACAGGCCATAATCACCATTTTGGTGCCCTGAGCAACCATCCAATCCAGAATTTCCCGGACAAATTGGAGAATTTCTCCCGCAGAGCGAGTTCCATAGGGTAGCCGTGCCGTATCTCCAAAGTAAAGAATGGATTCATGGGGCAGTTGACGATCGATTTCCCGCAACACTGTCAGGCCACCAACGCCGCTATCAAACAGGCCAATGGGTAAAGAAGAAACTGCTGTGTCCAAGGTCGCAACATCGGGTAGCTGCACAAAAAATGGGCTGCTCACACTTCTATTTTCGGATTTCACTCGTTCACTCCTCGAAATTCACACACCTAACTCAAGTTCTTGGCAAAATGCCGGGATATCGCATCCCCTAAACTTTTACAACGAACTTTGATTAAACGTCTATGCATCAATGCTTATTTCAGTTCCACTGGTTTATGCATTCAAATTTATGCATCCAACCTGGACTTTGATTGTTCCGGAGCATATCACAACTGTCATAGTCCGCTGAAATTTATGGCAGGGGTATCTACATTAAGTTGGGTGAGTTTAGCGGGAAAATTCACAAGGGTGTTTGCCTTGCTCCCGGCTTCTGGCTAGGAGTGTTCAAGCAAGGCGCTGCCTTGCATATTCCTAGGAAAACCTTTGCTTCCCGAAGACTCACTGGAGGCAGAGCCTCCTGTTTTGGTTCCCAGGCAGAGCCTAGAAACCAGGCAACTCAGTTGGTTTCCCCAGCGAGCGGGGACTCCGGCATCTGAGATACCAGATTAGAGCCAATTCTAGGACCAATTTTGACGGGGGGGGTAACGAGAGAATGGGATCGTCCCATCCCTGCAAACGGTGGCTTATGTTACAAAAATCAGGGTTTGCCTCAGTTTTGGAACCAATTCACACCCATTCTCTACTCTCTGGCTACCGATGGGGTACACTTTAGTGAAAGGTCAGCGCGCAGTAGATATTACTAGTGGTCTGTCAAGAATTTTTTGAGGGGCAAAGCCCCTCAAAAAATAACCTTTCAAATTAGTTTCTATCCGTCAAAGCAAAGTTGACGGACTACTAGTTCGTCCCGATCGCGCTTAAACATCTACAAGTCCATGGGTGTGCCAGAAATCTGGTGTTATAGCCGTCAGGGTTTAGCAATTTTGCAGTTGCATCAGAATGAGTATGTTGAGTGTGAATATAGCTCAACCTTCGCGCTACTTTCAGCGGAAATTCTTGGAAATTTTCTAGAACTTGGCAAGCAATCGAACAATCACAATGGTCTGATTAATGAACTACGCCTGTGGTTACGGAATCAAAACAAGATGCTGTAATCATGGATGGTTAGGTTTCAATGAGTATGGAGCAGGAGGCTTCTAATTGAATGAGTAGATTCACGATCGCCTGAAAAGCCGTGGCATGATCAGTGGGTTCCAATGTAATCGGATTAACTGGGCAAATGTGGCACCAGTGGCTCAGGAGATCAGGAAACGTTTGGGGAGCTTGCCACAGCCTCAATAAAATTGCAGCCTGTGTATTATCCAAACTGGTGATGGTTTTGCTATCCCAATAATCATTCAAATGAAAGCTACAGCGAGTTTCAAAACAAGTGAGTAGATCCTGACGAAAGGCATCAAGTTTCAAGCGGGGGTGGAGATAGACGATCGTCCGTTGCCAATCTGGCGCTGTCCAGTCCTGAAGCATCCGATTAGCTGGTTGATGCTCAGGATGTCCGCACCAAAAATCTAGCAGTCGATGTAGAGGATCCAATAATTCAAACAAGTTGAGTTGTTCCATTGTTGACCAAGTTGGCCACTTAGTCTTAAGTAACGCTGGCCAATGTTCTGCATCTTTAAATACATCTTGGAGCTGCCATGATTGCCATTGGGTCATGCCCAAAAACTGGAGATCCGCCGCTTCTAGCATGGAAAATAACTCCGGAACGGTATAGCCTTTATCGCCTTGAAACAAGTAGTTCATTAAGTAAAAATCTTCCCGATCGGCACGGTTGGAATGCCAAGTTGATTGCTTAAGTAAAACCTCATCTTTTAAGGCAGTCATGGTGTCCCGCACGATTTCTATTTCTAATTCGCGGGGGTTGTCTTCTAATAACCCCATCATGCGGAAGACCTGCTGTGCTCGAAAGAAAAAGTCTCGTTGACGAGCACTGTGTAAATTAGCCCTCAGAATTCCCGTT
>JANRKG010000324.1:0-9777 GCA_033763635.1 Leptolyngbyaceae cyanobacterium bins.59 | reverse complement strand
GTACAGGCCGTCAGGCTACTGCCAAACAAAATCAGCAACGCCAGGAACCACCAGGTTCGATACACATGATCCAATCCCAGAGCCAGAATCACCTTCCAGGTGAGAAATCCAAATAGGGCGGGAGACTCTGGATAATTCGCTTGATAGAAGGCTGGGGATTGTCCCTGTTCCAACACCGTTCCTGAAATACTAAATACCGCAATCACAAGCAGCATGACGATCGCCAGGCGCAGATCCGCCAGCAGAGGCAGCAGTTCACGGCGGAAGAATTTTCCGGGCAAGGCAAACCAGGACGATCGGGAAACAGAGGAGGGATCAGCAGTCATGGTAATTTCAGTCTCTAAACAGTCCCAGAGGGGAGAAATCGAAAGATCAGGGACAACACCCCGAACCCTACCAGCAGGACACCACTGGCAGGGGTAATCCAACTAGACCAGCGGCGAAGTTCCAGTAGTTTTTTAATGGAAGCCGTAAAAGTACCTGCCACAATCAGGGGAGTAACATACCCTGCGGTATAGGCCAGCAACAACACACCTCCCAACACTGCATCCCCCGTCGTTGAAATCCAGGCCAGCAGAGTTGCCAAAACAGGGGTGCTACAGGGGGAAGCCACCAGCCCAAAAGTAAGGCCCAATAAATAGGCCCGTATTCCCTGTGGTAAATCCTGAGAGACTTCTAACGTATTCAGAGAAGGGAGGGGAATCGGGAGGGCTTCCAGGAGATTCAAGCCCATGAGGATTGCAATGATACTGACGACAATGGGCAGACCCAATCCAATCTGACCATAGACCTGACCGACGATCGTCGCCAGCACTCCCAGTCCCGCCAGGGTCGTTGCTAACCCCAAGGCAAAATAAGTAGATTGAACCGCTGCCTTTGCACGGGTTTGGGCTTCATAGCCCCCGATGTAGCCGATCGTAATGGGCAACATGGAAAGCATACAGGGAGTCAGACTGGTTAACAGACCTGCTGCAAAAATTACACTCAGACTGAAAGGCGAGAGATGGGTCAATTGATTCGCCACCAATCCATCAGCGAACTGTTCAAGTTGGTATAACTGGGTCTGAAGGGTGTCGATCATGGGGGGACTCGGAATCTACTGCACTCATTCTCCGAGATCTATTGTATCGAAGCTTGCTGGGGGATTTCCGTTGAGCGGCCAATCTTGAACGGCGTTTCTGACGATCGCTAAAACTATCGTGCAGGGGCACCACTTCCGCTTCGCTACTTTCCCGCGCCACCCGTACTAACAGCCCAGCAGCCAACAAACTGGCAATCATGGAACTGCCACCATAGCTAAAGAGAGGCAGGGGTAAGCCCGTTGTGGGGAGGGCACCCGTCGCCACCGCAATATTCAAGAAAGACTGTCCCACAAGCAAAATCACAGCCCCGATCGCCACTAGCCGATGGATACTGCGTCGCGTTTTGAGGGCAACCCAAACTCCAAAACTGGCATAGGTTAATAGCAGGAAAATCAACAGCGCACCGCCTAAAAAGCCAAATTCTTCGGCAAAGACGGCAAAGATAAAATCGGTATCAGCGATCGGCAAGAAGGCCAGTTTCTGCTGCGAAAAACCATAACCCACCCCCCAGGGTCCTCCTGAACCAACCGCCAGAAGGCTTTGAATCAACTGATAGCCATCCTGCATGGGATCAGCCCAGGGATTCAGAAAAGATAAAACCCGTCGTCTTTGATATTCCCGTAAGCTGATACTCAGGGTTGCCAGGAGGAAACCGCCGATCGCCGTTCCCACCATATACTGATAGGGAAGCCCTGCGGCCAGGGCAATGAGCCAGAGGGTAATTCCACAAAGGGCCGTTGTACTCAGGTTAGGTTGGAGAAGGATTGCGGCCAGAATCGTTGCAAAAACACCGACCCAGAGTAGGCGGGTTAACCATTGCAAGCGAAACCATTGCCCAAAAATTCGCGCACTCTGTAGCACTAAAAATGGTTTGATGAGTTCTGAAGGCTGGATGGGAACGGGTCCTAAGGAGAGCCACCGTGTTGCTCCATTAATCGTTGCCCCCATTCCCGGAATGAAGGTTGCCAAAATCATTCCCAGACAAATCACAAGGCCCCAATCCGCCAGACCCAATACATAGCGCAGGGGAAAGCGAACTGTAATGTGATATCCAACTAATCCCAAACAAACCCAAAACAGTTGCCGTTTGAAGTAGTACAACCCATCCCCATGATCTGCATCTCCGATCGGATAGGAAGCAGAATACAAAACCACGAGACCCACTAAAAGCCACAAAAAAGTAAGCCACTGCAAACAACGGGCTGGAAAAGCCCAATCCTGAGCAGAGAAGTTAAACGCGGATGACAAACGGCTGAGTTGCATGGGAATGGCTTTCACTCAATATCCTTGCCAGTGGCTTGACCAGTATGTTGATCAATATCTCGGTCAGTATAACTGAACCCATTTTATTTAGCTGACAATGATTGGGTCGTCTCAATGAGCGTTAAATATAGAGAGGGACTTTTGAAAAATACTTAACTAATAATAATACAAAAGAACTAAATATTCATGACCTCTGGCAACTCTTCCAACTTCAAAGCACCTCAACCTAAGATTCCAACTCCCCTCCCGAAGATCAAGCTGCTTACTATGTTCCGGCTTGGTTGTTTTCAAATGGGGCTGGGGATCATGTCCCTCCTAACCCTGGGAATTCTCAATCGGTTGATGATTGATGAATTGAAGGTTTTACCCTTGATTGCAGCGGGGGCAATCGCCATGCATCAATTTGTCTCACCCGCGCGGGTCTGGTTTGGGCAGATGTCGGATGCTAAACCTTTGTTTGGGCAAAATCGAACAGGATATGTTTGGGTGGGAGCAGCCCTCTTTACCAGCATTGCTTTTATCGCCCTTCAGGTCATATGGCAATTGGGGGGAAGTTTGCAAGCAACAGGCTGGAGTCTACAAACCTATGGCTGGGCAGCCATCTTATCCCTGGTTTTTGCCCTTTATGGTCTCGCGTTAAGCGCCAGCTCTACCCCCTTCGCCGCCCTGCTCGTCGATATCTCCGATGAAGATAACCGCTCCCAATTAATCGGGGTCGTATGGTCCATGCTCATGGTCGGGATTGTGATGGGGGCGATCGTGGGTTCCCGGTTGCTGCAAAGTCCCGAAATTTGTGGAGCGAATATTCTAACTTATGATCCTGCGGCAGCAGGTCCGATCGCAGATATTGCCAAGTTAAAAGCAACGCTCAACCCGGTTTTCATTGGATTACCTGTCGTCGTATTTGGTCTCTGTATCCTTGCCACTGTTGGCATTGAGAAAAAATTTTCCCGGTACGGATCTCGTTCTGCCGTTGCCAATCGGGAGGACCAAATTACCCTGGGTCGAGCATTGCGCGTCCTGACTGCCAGCCCGCAAACGGGTATATTTTTCGCTTTTCTGCTGGTTCTCACCATTAGTCTGTTTATGCAGGATGCTGTGATGGAACCCTACGGAGGCGAGGTGTTCAATATGTGTATTTCGGAAACCACTCAGTTAAACGCTCCCTTTGGGATGGGAACTCTTCTGGGAATCAGTGGCACCGGATTTTACATTCTGCCTCGTTTAAGCAAGCACCGAACGGTGAAACTGGGGTGTATCGGTGCAGCGATCGCCCTGGTTCTTATCATGCTGTCTGGCTTTTCCCAAAGTGCAGGGTTACTGAAAGGCGCTTTATTTGTCTTTGGTCTCGCGTCAGGCATTCTGACTGCTGGGGCTACCAGTTTAATGCTAGATTTGACTGCCGCTGAAACCGCCGGAACCTTCATCGGCGCATGGGGACTCGCTCAAGCAATGGCGAGAGGGCTTTCAACTGTTCTAGCCGGAAGTCTGTTAAACCTGGGTAAGGTGTTTTTTGGAAGTCCTATGTTGGCCTACGGGTTGGTCTTTGGCATTGAAACCATTGGCATGCTAACTGCGATCGTCCTGCTTCAACGGGTGAATGTACAAGAGTTCCGAGATAATGCAAAACAGGCGATCGCAACCGTTCTCGAAGGAAACCTTGATTAAGGCGTATAGGATTCATGAGTGATTTTTGGCAGGATGTTCTCACGTTTTCAGAATCAATTACCCTTCGGGTTGGCAAGCAACTGTTAGAAGACTTCGGGCATGTGGATGCGATTCGCAAACCTGATGGTAGCCTGGTGACGCGATCGGACCAATGGGCCGATCAGGAGCTTCGGGAAGCCATTCTTGCAGCCTTTCCAGAGCATGGAGTGCTTACTGAAGAAGCAGAGCACACCTTCCCCGGCAATGACTGGTGTTGGATTATTGATCCCCTGGATGGCACCACTAATTTCTCTCGCGGAATTCCCATCTGGGGCATCTCCCTCGGTTTGTTGTATCGGGGCACTCCCGTATTTGGGTATGTCTCAATTCCACCGCTGCAACAATCCTTTCACGGTTTCTGGTATGGATCTTCTGGCTTAACAGGTCCAACGGGAGCCTTTCGCAACCATCAACCGATTCACAGTAGCCCCGACGCACCCAGTTCCAACCACTGCTTTAATCTCTGTGCCCGCAGTACCTCCATCCTGCAAAATCCCTTCCCCTGCAAAATTCGCATGTTGGGAATCTCCACCTATAACTTTCTGTTGGTCGCATCGGGAGCAGCCCTGGGCGGAGTGGAGGCGACTCCCAAGATTTGGGATATTGCTGCGGTTTGGGCGATCGTCCAGGCATCTGGAGGGGCTTGGGTTCCCCTCCAGCCTGAATCCATCTTTCCCCTCGAAGTTGGGAAAGATTACGGCAGTAAACCCTATCCTACGCTGGTCACTAGCCGTTCAGAGCTAGTTCCTGTTTTTAAGCCCCTGGTTGAAAAGATGGGTCGGTAGGATTGCTCTATTATGTTCGTTAGCAACAACTCTGAGAAATCGATCGGGTTGCTCAGATACTTTGCCCTTCACACGCGACGGAGTTTTCTCAACTCTTGACGCATCCGGGCAATCTCAGTACGATTCCCTTCTTCATCTCCCATCTTGAGAAGCTGGAATTTTTTCTGAGCCAGTTCCGCCGCAGCCTGGATAAACGCTCGTTTTTCCTGAGGAGCCATCCGAAAACGGGAGAGAGCATTGGCCTTGGTATTACATAAACTGGCATAATCAGCGGGAGAAATCACGTCTGGCACTTCATCCGCCAGATATTTTTTCATCATCTTGCGATCGTTCGCCGCTGCAACCACCCCCAGCACCAGAAACAACAGGATCAAGAAACCATAGTTCGCAAGCGCCACCAGGATCGACAACCCTCCACTCGCTTCAGCCAACACCAGAGAACCGTTATGGATTAAATGGGCAGCGATCGCCAAAATCAGCCCGGTGGCAATTACCCCACTCTTCGTAAACGGATTTCGCATGTGGCGGGCCAGCCCAAACCCAATGCCAATTAGGGCGGTCCAGAACCCATGCATAAATCCCAATAAAATTACCCTTGCAAAAAATAATCCCACCCAACCTTCAAAGGTGGTAGGTCCCATCAGGTAAAGAATGTTCTCAACGTAGGCAAATCCAAAGCCTGCCATCGCACCATACACAACACCGTCAACCCAACCATCAAATTCTTTCCGCCGTGTGAAGTAAATAATGGCAACGGCAAGTCCTTTGAGGATTTCTTCGGTGACCGGGGCTGTAATGGCTGTACTGACAAACTGACCACTCAAGGTATTGTCACCAAAGAATACCGTCGTGGGGATCGCCAAAATGATCTGAGCAATCAGAGCCACGATGACCGCAGGGAGAGCGCCCCACAGAAAGGCTAGAAATAGGTAGAGAGGCGGTTCTTTTTCAAAGCGATCGATCCGTCGCACTAACCAGGCATAGAAATAGGTCGGAAAGGCAATAATCAGCGCTGAGAGGAGGATTGGCATAGACTGAATCGTGGCTATGATTCACCACCCTAGCCCACTTAATCGGAAATCCACAAGTAATCCGCTATCGATCGTGAAGAACTTTGTCTACTCTCTTCAGGAGGATTGATCAAAACTAACCGTTGTTGGATGAGACGCACTCCCATACGTCGAGCAACCCGATCGGGAATGCCATATCCATAGGCAATATGCATCTGCCCTGCCAGCACAATAATTTGGCGATCGGGTTTCTGTTTAACAATTTGGGTAATCCCTTCTGCCATCGTTTCATCCCACAACACTTGAGCTTGAAAGAAGCGATCGAACCCCCGACTACTCATTTGGTGTTGTGCAATTCCCAAATACACCTCTTGCACCCACTGGCGATACTCTGAGTTATCGGTGCGAATTTCCGCAAGGGGTGGAATCCATCGTTGATCCGCAGGGGTCAAACTCTCTAACCCATTCCGGGCAACCTGGCGAGTCACTTCCGTTGGTGTATTCAAGGCCACGACCGGAAGACCCTGATCACGAGCGAATCGCAAAATCGGAGCATAATACTCCCATGGATGCCCCCAGCGAGTGTCATACTCGCTCTGCTCCCGCAGTTCGGCTTCTGAAATCTCCCCTGCCAGGTAGCGATCGAGGACCGATTGACAGGGTTTCTGAAACATCTCCATTCCAATCACCAGCTTTGGATTCGCTTGATGCAAGGCTTGAATGATGACAAGTTGAATCTGATGATCTTCGGCGCGATCGTGAATCTCCCCCAGATAAACTACTCTGGCCTTTGCTAAGGTTTGCAAGAGTTGTTCAAGGGTTTCAGACCGTTGTTGATTCACATTCATTACAACCTGAGCCTGGGCCGGAGGAGACCAAACCAGGCAAAATGCCAATACCAAGCTCCAGACCTTAAACTTAATGCGCTTCGTAAACCGTTTCATCTTCTTTCCGCCACGCTGGATCAACAATGCAGATGAAAACTAACGGTTCCTGTCCAGAGTTACGAATATATTGTTTTGCATTAGGAGGAATATAGATAGCATCTCCCGGTTCCACCGTTTGTACATCCTTGTCAATATGCATTTCTCCCTGACCCTGGAGAATGTAATAGACCTCAGAAGTCGTTAGAGAATGTGGGATGGAGGTTTGCCCAACTGGGACGATCGCATGGGCAAGGCTATACCGCAGTTCTAGGGGCTGCTTGTCGGGATGTAATAATTCCCGTAATTGAGTTCCGTCCCCAGCAATAAATTCAGGACATTCAGCTAGTTTTTGTACAAACATACGTGAGAGGCTTTTACGCTTTTCCCACTTTAACGACTTCTCCGGTTAACGGATAGGCTGAATTTAGCAGCATCCGCCGCTGTATAAGGGTGCGTTATGGGATCATAGTCTGGGCAATTGATTGCCACTTCTGAAAGGGCATCGGATGGATGGACGGTACACTTGAGGTGATAGTCCCGTGTAAAAAACTTGCAGTTCGCACAGGGAACTTGGTGCATTTTCTTGGCGCTGCTTAAACTATCTCGCAACGAGGCGATCGTCGTCCAAACAACGAGAATAATTAAGGCCCAGGCAGCGACAAAACAAAGGGGAACCAAATAGGGTTGAATTGCCTGAAGTGAAAGTTTCAGGACTTCGAAGATTACAGCCATGAAAATAAGAAAAAGTCTCTAGCTTAAATGACCTTTTAGAGAGCATTCTCCAATGTATAGCGATGCAGAATGCTACCCTTACCTTACTGTTTCGGGAAATACCCTTCCTGCACCATAAGAAGTAATTTCAATTTCATCAAGATTAATTTGATGAATTTTAATGATCACAAAAGGCTCCATGAAGTCAAGCTGAATAGCATTTGAGCGCAACTCGACTTGATTGCAATTACTTTACAGTTTGTAAAAACAGTAAAAGATCTAAACCCCGCTCGGACTACCGGGGTTTTATGGCATGATCAGAGTGGTTTGTTAGAAGGTAGGAACGCCTTCGCACTACCTGAACAGCATCTCTTAAAATCACAGGAAATTGGTTATGGTTCTTCAACTTGGCGATACAGTTCCCAACTTTACCCAGGCGACCAGTGAGGGGAACATCAACTTTTACGATTGGGCAGGCGATAGCTGGGTTGTTCTTTTCTCCCACCCTGCGGACTACACTCCGGTTTGTACAACTGAATTAGGTGAAGTCGCGAAACTGAAGCCCGAATTTGACAAGCGCAACGTTAAGGTGATCGCTCTCAGTGTCGATGATGTTGAGTCCCATAAGGGGTGGATTGGGGATATCAACGAAACCCAAAATACAACGCTTAACTACCCCATCATCGCGGATGCTGACAAGTCTGTGTCCGACCTATATGGCATGATCCATCCCAATGCTAATGCCAAGGTTACCGTTCGAAGCGTATTTGTCATTGATCCCCAGCGGAAACTTCGTCTGACGATCACCTATCCCCCAAGCACAGGTCGGAATTTCGATGAGATTTTGCGGGTGATTGATTCCCTGCAACTGACAGACAACTACAGCGTTGCCACTCCTGCCAACTGGCAAGATGGGGAAGATTGCGTCGTCGTTCCCTCGATTCCTACAGAAGAGGCAAGACAGAAGTTCCCGAAAGGGGTTACAGAAGTCAAGCCCTACCTGAGAATGACCCCTCAGCCGAATAAGTAATTCGATCGCTTTGCTTCTACAGCGCGGGAACAAAGCCCGCGCTATTTTTTTGGACGCAAGAACTCGATAGGATCAAGTTAGGAGCATATTGGAACGTTGGCATGGATATTAAAGCTGGGTTTGTAGGCGCAATTGGGAATACACCATTAATACGCTTGAATAGTTTCAGCGATGAAACAGGCTGCGAGATTCTTGGAAAAGCAGAATTTCTCAATCCTGGCGGTTCTGTCAAAGATAGAGCCGCTCTCTATATCATTCAAGAGGCGGAAGCAAAGGGTTTATTACAACCAGGTGGAACGGTTGTCGAAGGCACCGCAGGTAATACAGGCATTGGGTTAGCCCATATTTGTAATGCGAAGGGCTACAAATGCCTCATTGTGATCCCGAATACTCAATCCCAGGAAAAGATTGAGGCGTTGAAAACTTTGGGTGCTGAAGTGCGAACGGTTCCAGCCGTTCCCTATAAAGACCCGAACAACTATGTAAGATTATCAGGCCGTCTCGCGCAAGAGATGGAAAATGCAATTTGGGCCAATCAGTTTGATAATCTGGCAAATCGACAAGCCCATTACGAAACAACAGGTCCAGAAATCTGGCAGCAAACCGATGGAAAAGTCGATGCCTGGGTTGCGGCGACGGGAACAGGAGGCACCTATGCCGGAGTGGCTTTGTACTTAAAGGAAAAGAACCCTGAAGTTCAGTGCATTCTAGCCGATCCATTGGGGAGCGGTCTTTACAGCTACGCAAAAACAGGTGAAATCAAGATCGAAGGAAACTCAATTACTGAAGGAATTGGTAACAGTCGGGTGACAGCCAATATGCAGGACGTTCCCATCGATGATGCGATTCAAGTGACTGATCAGGAATGCATTCGAGTGATCTATCAATTACTTCAGAAAGATGGCCTCTTTATGGGCGGTTCCGTCGGCATTAATGTGGGGGCTGCGGTTGCGATCGCCAAGAAACTAGGCCCAGGCCGTACGATCGTAACGGTCCTGTGCGATGGAGGCGCTCGCTATCAATCTCGGCTATTTAACCAAGAATGGCTGAATAGCAAAGGATTACTGCCCAACTAAATAAAAAAGGAGTGCTGAACTGAATCAACACTCCCTTTTCTTTAAAATTACCCTGGCATCGAGCGATTGTTGCAGGACGCTGCCGTCCAACTATCGTTGCCGCTGTAACGTTTCACAACTGAGTTCGGGATGGAATCAGAGTGGGACCATCACGCCATAGACACCAGGAATAAAGGTAAACCTTGAA
>JANRKG010000323.1:0-4110 GCA_033763635.1 Leptolyngbyaceae cyanobacterium bins.59 | reverse complement strand
CAGAATCAACATTTCGCGTGCGATGGGAAAGGAGTGCAGAAACTAACTCGCTCAGGGGATCAAGGGAATGAAAATAGGAAATTGGACACCCATAAACCTGACACAGACGATCGTGAACGGTCAGCGTCTTTGGGAAAGAATTGGAAAAAAGGGGTGAGGGTTGGGAATCTACCACACTCGCTTACAAAAAGGTCAAAGATCAAATTCTAGCCAAACTGGATCACTGGCTGAACCTTTCCCCACTTTAGCCATCAAGGTTGCCAACTGAGCTTCCAGGGTCATGTCCGGTGCAAGCTGCTCCATGAGGGGTTGGTCTAGCGCGGCCTGGAGGGTCATGTCCGGTGCGCTTTGCTCCATCAGCGGTTGATCTAATGCGACTTTTAAGGATTCTACTTCTATGGAAGCATTGCTTGCCACCTGCATCGGTTGTTCAACCGTTGCGATCTCACCCAGAATCGGTTCCTTTTCAGTCCACTCGGTTGACAAATCAATTTGGGAAAGGTTGAGGGTGAAGGTTTCATCTAAGGAGAGGCTTGACTGATTGGCTTCTAACAGGTCCAGGGATTGCCCTGCTGCCAGGAGTGGGGCATCCTCTTTTTTGAGCGTTGCCAGGTCTTCTTCCAATAGCGTTGCTGATTGCCCTGCCGAGACCGTTTTACTGCCATCCTCGGTTAAGACTGCCAGGACTTCTTCAATCAAATCAGCCGTCTTATCGACCGCGACAGCAAGGGGTTCACTACCGTCTAACGTTGCTGTTTCTCCCGTTGCGATCTCTTGCTCAGACCACTCAACGGTTTTTAGTTCAATCTGGGAAAGATTGGTGGCAAAGACCTGCCCGGATAGGACGGGTTGGAGTTGGGCCGCTACCGTACCCGTCATCTGGGCCAGCGCATATTCCAACTGTCCCCCTGCATCCACCACCGTCCACCCTGCGGAGGTCAAATCCCACAGTTCAAAGTGAAGGTGGGGACCCGTAGAATTCCCACTACTTCCCACCAGTCCAATGACGGTGCCTTGCTCAACCCATTCCCCTGGTCTCACAAATACTTCGGATAAATGGGCATACAAGGTTTTCTGGGTGGCCTTATTGTGGGTCAGGGTCACGGCTAACCCATACCCGCCCTGAACATCAGCCACTTCCACAAAACCAGAGTAAGCCGCCAGAACGGGGGTGCCCATCGGTGCCCCAATATCCGTTCCTGCATGGAATCGACGATCGCCCGTAATGGGATGAATCCGCCAACCAAACGCGGAAGTAATGGGGGCAGGAACCAGCAATGGAAAAATCAAGCTCAGATTTCCGTTGCCAATTCTTGCCAGGGTTTTGGGGATTTGACGGAAATAGGTCAGCCCGTAGGAAGAGGGTGAGGCGATTGTAGGTTGGCTGACGGGTCCTTCGGTTGCAGTTGCAATGGATAATTTGGAAGTGCTTTCACGAGTTGCCGTTTGGAAGGATTGGGCTGGGCGAGTCCGATCGGGTCCAGCTTGAGCATTGGCGGGCTTCGCGCTCCCTTGAGGTTTTTGATTAGGTTTTTGATTGGGCTTTTGGTTTGAGGAATTCCCAGAAACACGAGAAGACGGATTCTGAACTTTGCTTTCCTGAGGGGCGATCGCGTTCTCAACTGGGGAAGAAGTCATCTGTTCCCCCACCTGTTCAGCCTCTTGGCTTTCCCCAACGATGGCTCTATTGTTTGAACTGGCTTCAATCGGAGAAGCGGCTGGCTCTGTACTTTCCTGTTGTACGACAACATCTTCTTTGGAAGGTGCTTCAGGAAGAGAAGTTTGAGATTCTGGCGCTTCTGGAGAGGCTTCTGGGGACGGTTCAGCCAATTTTGTATCCGATGGAGGCACTGCTGCGGGGGCTGGCTGTATCACCGTCACTGCGGGTTGGGTAGACATCAGATCGATCGCCTGACGAGATCCAGCAGGCTGAAGCGCAATCAGTTGAGGGAGGAATTCCAGCATTACAACAAGTCGCCTTAGAGATCAGAGTTCAGTAAGAGTCAGCAGAATAAACAAATAGGGCCAGCAAAGAAAAGAAGTTTTGGCTGGAAAGGTATTGGCTTGGAAAGGTAATTAAAAGAGGAATTAAAAAACTTGGGAAAGCAAAATCTAAAAAGAGCGTAGTTAGGGGAAGTTCTGTGTAAATGAACACCAGAAACATGAAAGTGACATTTATTAAATCCCCAGGTGATGATACTTAACATCGGATACGGTGTCAATGTCAGGAAATGACAATTTTTATGTGCTATTTAGCGGATGGCTCTGATAGTAGATAAACGGCTTGAACGGCTGGTCTCAGGAAATTTCTTGCATTTCTGAACAATGAACAGCAAAATACATCGCCAGATGAGCTATAACGGTCAGCTATGACTTTTCTCTCCCTCAGCTATGCGCTTTTTCTGATCAGTATTTTGGGAATTTACTGGTCCGTTCAACAGGAGTGGCTCCGGCTCTGGACCCTTCTCTTTGCAAGTCTGGTCTTCTACGGCTCTCTGCAAATCGAGTACATTCCCCTCCTGGTTGTGGCGGTGCTGATTAACTTCTGGTTGGGGCTGGAGTTGGGGGAGAATGTTGCAAGCGGACCCCATGCCGGGAACTGGCAAATCACCAACGAGGATTGGCAGTTTGCCCAACAGGATTGGAACCGACGGCGAACCGTCGTTCTATGGATTGGGATTGCTTTGAATGTGCTGTTGCTCCTGGGTTTTAAGTACATTCCTTTCCTGCTGGAAATTGTGGGACTGGGCTTTCAATCTCCAGCGATTCAAAGTAGCGCTGATTGGATTAAAAGTAATGTCATTGCACCCCTCGGCATTAGCTTTTTCTGTTTTGAATGCATCGCTTACTTAATTGATGTCTACCGGGGCGCACCTGCAACCCGTAACTTGCTTCAATTCGCAGCCTATAAATTATTTTTTGTCAAATTGATTTCCGGGCCAATTACCCGCTTTCACCCCTTCGTCGCTCAACTAAAATCCCAGCGATTTCCAGATCTAGCCCAAATCAGCGAAGGGGTCTGGCTGATTGGGATGGGTGCAGTGAAAAAGGGCTTGTTGGCCGATCGTCTCGGAATCTACGTCGATCTCTGTTTCAATAACTTGCAACGGGCCGGAAGTAGTGACCTCTGGCTTGCCACTTTTGCTTACGGGCTGCAACTGTATCTAGATTTCAGTGGCTATGTTGATATTGTGCGGGGCAGTGCCTTGTTATTAGGGTTCAACCTGCCCCAAAATTTTGAGTTCCCCTATTTCACAACCAGCATTGCAGACTTCTGGCGGCGCTGGCACATGACGCTTGGTGACTGGCTACGCAACTACCTTTACTTTCCTCTGGGCGGATCTCGACGGGGTTTACTGCGAACCTGCCTGAACTTGATGCTGATCATGCTCATTGCGGGAATCTGGCATGGAGCCGCTTGGGGATTTATTATTTGGGGCGCTTTGCATGGGCTGGCCCTCGTGGCACATCGTCTAACCGATAATGCTTCAAAGCAATTTGGCTGGCTCCAGACCTTCTGGCAATTTCCGCCAGGAGTGCTGCTGGCATGGTTACTGACTCAAAGCTTTGTGTTTGGGGCGTGGGTTTTCTTTCGGCTCCCAGAATGGAAAGATTTTAGCTGGGTCGTCAGCCATCTGTGGGGGCATACAGCCGATGTGCAGTTTGCCCAAAAAGTCTATGTCGAGTCGATCGGCCTCAATGCCCCTCAAATTACCCTCTGTCTAATCCTGCTGGCTCTCATCTCGGCCCTCATCTACTTTATTCATCGCGGCTTAAAACTTCAGCTAAACTGGCCCTTGAAGCTGATGTTAGTGCCGTTTTTCCTCTACATCGTCTGGCTGTTAGCCCCTACAGGCGGCACTCCTTACATCTATTTCGACTTCTAGTCCTCTACGGTTATTTCGAATTTACAGAAAAGTTTGCATAACTTTACAAAGCTGTAAGCTTGCGCTATAGTATTAATTAATCGGGCACTCATCTCGCCTGACTCATACATTCACTTACCAAAGCACTCATATAATCATGACAACGACTCTGCAACGGCGCGAAAGCGCAAGCGCATGGGAGCGGTTCTGTAACTGGGTCACCAGCACCGACAATCGCCTGTAT
>JANRKG010000322.1:0-4637 GCA_033763635.1 Leptolyngbyaceae cyanobacterium bins.59 | reverse complement strand
GGTGATGCGGTAGCTCCGCAGGGCTTGAATGCGCTCTGGGTCATAGGCCATCAATTCCATCTCAGCGTATAGCAAGAAGTTTTGGTTGAGACGGTACAGGCGTTTCGCAGAAGTATTGATATCCTCTGCCATTTCTAAAATTTCCTGAGGCTCCAGGGTATCGTAGTCACTGATTAACAACTCCGACATGCCAATAATGCCATTGAGGGGCGTATGCAACTCATGGGGAAGGGCATGGGTGATGCTCGAGCGAAGCTCCTCCAACTTCTGTTGTGCCTGTTGCTCTGAAAGCGCCTGTCGGTTGAACCGAGTTTCGATCGCCCGAATTAACTCATCGGGGGTAAAGGGCTTCGTCAGGTAATCGTCTGCTCCCAGTTCCATCCCATGCCGGAGGTCTTGCTTGTCTGCTTTAGCCGTTAGAAAAATGAAGGGAATATTGGCGGTTCGGGGATTTTGTCGAAGCGTGTTTAAAACCCCATGCCCATCCATTTCTGGCATTGCAATATCACATAAAATCAGGTCAGGAAACTGTTCCTGAGCCAACTGTACTCCTGTTTGCCCATTCTCAGCCGTCAGAGTTCTGTACTGCTCCATTTCCAAAAGATCTGCAATTGTCTCTCGGATGATTGGCTCATCTTCAATAATCAAAATTTTCTTATTAGTAGAGATCATAAATTTTGGAAGAAGGTTTTGGGATGATACAGAGTTCATATTCATAGAGATTCTCATCTCACCAGGAGGGTCACAAACATCTTGAAGGTATCAAGGAATCGTGAAGAAACCGGGTAAGAATCAGAGGGGTCATGCAACAATATTGCCCGTAACCCTTCTCCAACCCATGATTCCATCCGCTTGGAAGAAAGATTAAATTTTAAGCAGTTATTAAGTTCTTCAGTTTTGGTTGTTGCTCAGCATGATTGTACTCACGAACGATGATGGAATTGATGCCCCTGGCTTACAGGCGCTTCGGAAAGCTGTTGACGATCGCTGCATCGTGATCGCGCCGCAAGAACACCTTTCAGGTTGCGGACATCAGGTAACAACCACCCGCCCGATCGCCGTTGAACGTCGCTCTGATCGAGCTTTTGCGGTTGCTGGCACTCCAGCGGATTGTGTCCGCTTGGCAGTCAGTCATCTCTGCCCAGAGGTGAAATGGGTGCTGTCGGGAATCAATGCAGGGGGAAATTTGGGAGCCGATACCTATATTTCTGGCACCGTAGCAGCGGTACGGGAGGCGGCTCTACATGGCGTTCCGGCGATCGCCATCTCCCATTACCGGAAAGGCAACCGCTCTTATCATTGGGAGATGGCTGCCCAGTGGACAGCAAAGGTAGTGGAGTCCTTAATGCAACAGCCTCCAGAACCGGGTAGTTTTTGGAATGTAAATCTGCCCCACCTGGAACCAGGAGAACCGGAGCCAGAACAGGTATTTTGCCCACTCTCAACCCGCCCTTTACCTATTCACTACAAGCTAGACGGGGACTGCTTCGTTTACGCTGGAGACTATTCTCTGCGGGAACGGGAGCCGGACAGCGATATCGACATTTGTTTTTCAGGACGAATCGCAATGACCCAGGTATGGCTTTAGCAATGGGAGGGGAATGACGTGGGGAATTGCCAAAGAGTGATCAGGGCGATCGGGGCGTTTCTCGTCTTGTTGCTTTGGGGGCTACCTGGGATGGCGGGGCCACTGAGCGATCGATTAGCCGCATTTCCCAACTGGCACGAAAAACCCCCTGTGCAACCTGCCCAAGGAGATCTGTTTTATCCGGACTGGATAGCAGGTGACTGGTCCGTAACGACGACCCTCACGGATTTGGCAGCCCCCCTCGCTCCACAGATCGTCTCCCCTGGCTTTGAGGGCAATCGGCAGTATTTACAGCAACCTGTTTCCTTTCAAGTGCGGTTTACCAGTGCTTCAAAGACACCTTTCATTGCTCAAGCAAGGCGGTTTGGAGTGCCTGTAACCATCCAACGCAAGCGTCTTGAATCTGAAAATGCTCAATCGAGGGAAGCGTTGATCGTGGCAGACCGGGCTTTTAATGGATTAAACCTGGCAAGGGCTTACTTGGGGGATCAGGCCGTGCTGAAGGTTAAGGTTGATCCCACCAATCCTAATCGACAGTTGACATTATTAAGGAATGAGTTAAGGGACGATCGCCAACTGGAATCCACTGTCATCGCCAGAGCGGTTGAGACTCCCGCAGCAGACCAGTTCATCACCACTGAAGTGTTTCAGCAAATTTTTCGGGGTGGAGCAAATCCTTTTTTCAACGAAGTCGAAACCACCACTGCATACCAGCATGATCCCACTTCCAAAACCCCCATTACTGCCGATCAAGTGACCGCGATTTATCTTTCACCTCAGGATGCTGACTTCTTTAAAGCTGGCACTACACCCGTTGCCCTGTATCGCTATCGTCTGGAGTTTGTTCCCCTTCCCTCCAATTAAGTGGAACGTTTTAAGAAGAAATGGGTTGGGACTGCATCAAGTGACGAATTACCAAGGGCTAACGCATTTGAAGCATTGTTTCTAAAATTTAGCTACGACAAAACCTGACCCCAAGCAACTTCCTTAAATCAGGAAGAAGTTGGAGGCAGGAAAAGCTAAGTACGAGACAAAATTGCGGACTGATTCCGATGTTAGCTGGGGTAACGTTTGCGGCGCTTGCTGATTGCTTTGCGTTTCCGCTTTTCGGCAGGGGTTTCAAAATGACGCAACCGTTTGATGTCTGCAAAGACTCCAGCCTTTGAGACCTGGCGCTTAAATCGGCGGAGGGCCGATTCTAGCCCTTCATTTTCACCTACAATCACTTGAGTCATGCTCTACAGCGATCCTCTAATAAATGGACATGGGGAGACAGCAATTTTCCTTTTCAGTGGCAGGAAGGCAAGCTCCTGTTACTGGGAGATCTTGCCTTTTCCAGCAATAGTCAGAAGTTCTTAATAGCGGCGGGAGGAAGTACCTGCACTCTTATTTCCCCAGCTACCATTCCGAGGGGTGTTGGCTTCGCGGGGACGGGCCTTGTTCACTCGTAACTCGCGCCCCATCCACTCAGCACCGTTGAGGGCTTCGATCGCGGCATCTTCTTCGCCGTCGCTTCCCATTTCAACGAAGCCAAACCCCCGCATCCGGCCTGTCTCCCGGTCCATCGGGAGTTGGACCCGTTTTACAGAGCCATATTCTGCAAAAACGCCTGATAGATCCTCTTCACTCACTGAATAGGACAAATTGCCCACATAAATTGACATGAAATCCCTCCGGGGAATATTTAGCAAAAGAGCATATCCGGAGAGATGCCTGTCAATATTGAACCAATATTAAACACAAACTACTACAACCGAATTTACTGCTAACGATTAGCTTAACACAGGCATCTCGTGGTACGAGAATTTGGGAGATGCGACCTCCGGCAAAGGATAGGAAGTTTTTTGCCTTACCATAATTTCTCGTCCGACGGCAGCGGCGATCGGTTCTAAACTGCGAACTAAGTTGACCATATCCTCCAGAGAAAGGGCCTGTCTGGCATCAGAAACGGACTGGTCGGGTTCGGGATGGCACTCAATTATCAGACCATCGGCTCCACAGGCGATCGCCGCCCTTGCCAGAGCGGGGACGAGTTCGCGCTTTCCGGCTGCATGGCTGGGGTCCACAATGACGGGTAGGTGGGTCAGGTGCTTCAGGGCTACTACGGTCCCCAAATCCAGAACGTTACGGGTGTGGGGATCAAAGCTGCGGATGCCCCGTTCGCATAGGATCACATCGGGATTTCCATGACTGAGAATGTATTCCGCTGCTCCCAGAAATTCTTCCAAAGTTGCTGCCAGTCCCCGTTTTAGCAAAATCGGCTTCCCAGCCTGACCCAACGCCTTCAGCAAATCGAAATTCTGCATATTCCGGCTGCCTACCTGCAACACGTCTGCATAGGTGGCAATCGGTTCAATTTGGGCAATCGACATCACTTCCGTCACGATAGGCATCCCAAACTGCCGCCGTACCCTCGCCAGAATCTCCAGTCCTTCCAGGCCAAGACCCTGGAAAGAATAGGGGGAGGTGCGGGGTTTGAAAACTCCACCGCGTAATGCCTGAATGGAAGTCGGAGCCAGATAATTTGCGATCTGCTCCATCTGCTCCAGGCTTTCGACGGCACAAGGCCCAGCGATGATCAGAATTTCACGATCGCCCACCGTTACATTCTCCGAAAGCCGGATCACACTTTGGTGCTGAGGATGGGATTGGACAGTGAGTTGAGGATGGGACATGGAAAAACTCCTGAAGGATAAAGGTTAAGCGGGACGAACGTCAACAAAAAACCCGGAGCCTGGGTGGTCCGGGTTCAGCGAAATGGCTGCATGGCGACTTTACCCGGAACATCTCCTGATCCAGAAGTAAAAGCCATAAAACCAACGCTTAAGAATTGTCATTACTTGAGTCTTGCTTGAATCTTGCTTGGATGATGAATTGGGAATCGCGAAACGAGAGAAAAAAGAAGACCGCAGATTTTACTCTGCGGTCCACCTGAAAAGCCACGCCAGCACGGGCCTCACTTCAGGTGGACCGAGCTAAACCAATAATAAAAGCTAATCACAGACGCTGGCGACATCACTAAAACCCATAAATCTGAATATAAAATGAC
>JANRKG010000321.1:0-4938 GCA_033763635.1 Leptolyngbyaceae cyanobacterium bins.59 | reverse complement strand
ATACAGGGCATTGGCGATCGCCTGGGACGTTTCCACGTTTCCTGCCACCACTGCCGCCGGATAGTGGGGATTAAGCAAACAGCCTTCGGGAATGATCATTTCCAACGGTCTGAGGCAACCTGCATTCAGGGGAATGTCATCCTCAACGAGGGTGCGGAAAACATAAAGAACAACTGCTTTGCAAATGGCGACAGGCGCATTGAGATTCGTGGCTTGTTGAGGAGAAGTCCCTGTGAAATCAATTCGAGCCGATCGCTGTTCGGGGTTAATTTCGATGTTCACACAAATCTGACTGCCATCATCCATCTCATTGATAAAGTGACCATTCTGTAAAACAGCGATCGCCCGTCGCACCGATTCCTCTGCATTCGCCTGAACGTGCTCCATATACGCCTGTACCGTTTCCAGGCCATACTGTTCCACCATTCTCTGGAGTTCCTGCACCCCCCGTTCATTCGCTGCAACCTGTGCTTGCAGGTCAGCCAAATTTTGCACGGGATTCCGGGCTGGATACTCACCCCCTGTCAGCAATTCCAACAATTTTGCTTCTTGAAATTCTCCCGCTGCAACCATCCGTACATTGTCCAACAGAATCCCTTCCTGGGCGATCGTAGTGCTATAGGGAGGCATCGAACCAGGAGTCATCCCCCCAATATCCGCATGGTGCCCACGAGAAGCCACAAAGAACAGCGGCATCCCCCCATTCCCTTCTGTCCTCTGCCCTCCGCCCTCTGCCTTCCCTCCAAACACTGGCGTAATCACTGTCACATCCGGCAAATGTGTTCCACCGTTGTAAGGATTGTTGGAGACATACACATCACCTGGTTGCACCTGATGTCCTTGCTCACGAATGAGACTGGTGACACTTTCGCTCATCGATCCAAGGTGAACGGGAATGTGGGGTGCATTGGCAACAAGTTGTCCCTGGTGATCGAAAATCGCGCAGGAAAAATCGAGCCGTTCCTTGATATTTACTGAGTAGCTCGTGTTTTGTAAGGTGATGCCCATTTCTTCCGCGATCGTCCGTACCAGATTGTTGAAGATTTCCAATAACACAGGATCGGGATTGGAAGTTGGTATCAGAATTTCGTTGGCTTGGCGTTCCTGTTGATGATTATCATTTCTGCTCAAAATCAGGTGATTGCGTTCGGTTAACTCGGCACACCATCCCGGTTCGATTACGTTGGTTCCGGTGGGTTCCACAATCAAGGCTACCCCCTCAATCCGATCGCCCGGTCTTAAGTCCTGACGTTGATAAACCGGAGCCTCGTACCACTTGCTTTTTGTGTAAATCTGGATGCTTGCGATCGGCGTGAGGGAAGTCGTTCTATCCGCGATTAAAATTGGTTCCTGACGATCGCCTGTTTGCCCCACCACTTCCACTGAAACGGCTTCCACAATCAATGTTTTGTTGGGCATGGTGAATCCATACCGTTGTTGATACGCTTGCTCAAATCGATCGCGCAAAATTCTACAGCAATCGTCCGCATTCTGATCTAAATTTCCATACTCCACAATCAGGGTAGAATCGGTTCCACCATAGCGGAGACGCACTTTTAACAAAACGGTTATTTGTAATGAACCAATGTTCTGTTGCTGCATCTCAGACTGCCCTTCGACTGCCAGATCTCGGAGGGTTTGGTCGAGGGATGGAATGGCTGCTGGAGTCAGTTCCACTTCGATCGCCTTTTCTTTGAGCGATCGGACATCCGCTAGCCCAATCCCGTAGGCAGAAAGCACTCCTGCATAGGGATGAAGGAAAATTTGATTCATTCCCAATGCTTCTGCAATGAGGCAAGCATGTTGTCCACCCGCTCCACCAAAGCAACACAGAGTATATTGCGTAATATCGTAGCCGCGTTGCACTGAAATTTTCTTAATGGCAGTTGTCATTTTGTCGATCGCGATTGCTAAAAAGCCCTCAGCAACCTGTTCGGGAGTCCGCTGACTTCCTGTTGTTTCCTGAATATCTGCTGCCAACTGGGTAAACTGCTGCCGCACAACTTCCCCATCCAGCGGCAAATTTCCCTCACGTCCGAATACAGATGGAAAGAACGCAGCTTGCAGTTTGCCGACCATCACATTACAGTCCGTCACGGTTAACGGCCCACCCCGTCGATAACAGGCAGGTCCGGGAGCCGCCCCCGCCGACTCTGGCCCCACGCGATACCGAGACCCATCAAAGGTGAGAATGGAACCACCCCCCGCAGCGACCGTGTGAATCGACATCATCGGTGCCCGGAGTCGCACCCCTGCCACTTCGGTTTCAAAGGCGCGTTCATATTCGCCGTTGTAGTGGGAAACATCCGTTGAGGTTCCCCCCATATCAAAGCCAATGATTCGCCCAAATCCCGCCATTGCACTGGTTTTGACCGCTCCCACAATGCCCCCCGCCGGACCTGATAGAATGCTGTCTTTGCCCTGAAAGCGATCGGCATCAATTAAGCCTCCGTTAGATTGCATGAACATTAGACGGAAGGCAGAGGGCAGAGGGCAGAGGGCAGAAGGGGCGGTTTCGGGGGGAGCTTGAGGGGTACTAAGGGCAGTGGCGACCTGTTGGACATATCGGCGCAGAATGGGGGAAAGGTAGGCATCCACAACGGTCGTATCACCTCGGCTGACCAGTTTCATGAGGGGGCTGACTTCATGGGAAACGGAGATTTGGGTAAAGCCAATTTCACGGACGATCGCTGCAACCTGTTGTTCATGGTCTGGATAGCGATACCCATGCAGAAACACGATCGCACAGGCGCGAATTCCATCTTCATAGGCCGTTTGGAGGGATTGCATCAAGGCTGGAGTTCTCTGCACAGGAATCAGTTCTTCCCCCTGAGCCGTGTATCGTTCTTCCACTTCAATTACTCGTTCGTACAGCATCTCTGGCAGGATGATGTGCTGGGCAAAGATGTTGGGGCGGTTTTGGTAGCCAATTCGCAACGCATCCCGAAATCCTTTGGTAATCAGTAACAGGGTACGATCACCCTTTCGTTCTAACAGAGCATTGGTGGCAACGGTGGTGCCCATTTTCACGGCTGCAATTTGTTCCGTGGGAATGGGCCTTTCAGCCGGAATCCCTAAAATCTCTCGAATTCCCTGAATTGCTGCATCTGGATACCGTTCTGGATTCTCGGATAGGAGCTTGTGAACTACAATTTCACCGTCGGGGCGCTGTGCCACGATATCGGTAAATGTTCCACCCCGATCGATCCAGAACTGCCATGAGTTGCGATCAATTCTCATAAAGTTCCAGCGGAAGATGATCGGGATCGCGGAAAAAAGTAAACCGCTTGCCCGTCAATTCATCTCGGCGGATGGGTTCGATCGCAACGCCCTGAGACAGGAGATCGGCGACGGCCCGATCGAGATCGGGAACGGTAAAGGCCAGATGACGCAGACCGCAAGCTTCCGGTCGGGTGGGGCGATCGGGTGGATTAGGGAAAGAAAAGAGTTCAATCTGATCCCGCTCTCCCACGCGTAAATCTAGCTTGTAGGAGTTGCGCTCCTCCCGAAAGGTTTCTGCAATGATTTCAAACCCTAAAACATTCACGTAAAAGTGCTTAGATCTTTCGTAGTTTGAGCAGATGACTGCTACATGATTGATGCCGATCGTCTTCATCCGCAACCCCAAAATGATGATCCTCTTCTCCTCGTCCTATCTTAAACGCCTTTCTCCCCTTCCCCCGTTTCCCAAAGTACGGGTAACGGGATTGCTTCTCCTCCTTTGCCTGACGGCCTTCGCGCCTCCCCTGTTGGCGCAACAAACCCCAAACGAAGCCCGAATTGTCGATGCCGTGTATCTCAATCAACAGGGGTGGACGGAACTCAGTCGGGGCGAGAAGCAACAGGCGTTGGCAACGTTCCAGAAAGCGCTGGCGATTTTTCGGGAGGAAGGGGCGAAAGGGGGCGAAGGGAATGCACTGAATAATATCGCTACCCTCTACCTCTATAACCTGGGGGATTACCCCAAAGCGCTGGAGTATTTTCAGCAAGCGCTCCCAGTACGACGAGCAGCGGGCGATCGGGAAGGGGAATGGATTACCCTGGCGGAAATGGGGCAAACTTATCTCGAACTGGGAAACTACGAAGCAGGGCTGAAGTCGTATCTGGAAGCGCTGCCGATCGTCCGGGAACTCAAACAAACGACCAGCGAACGGCTGGTGATCGACTCGATCGCCAGGGGATACTACCGGATGGGGCAGTATCGGCAAGCGCTGGAGTATTACCAACAAAGTTTAGCAATGCATCAAGCTGTCGAGGACTATGATTCGGTCGGTTCCACTCTGGCAAATATTGGGGTGGTCTATGTGAGCTTGGGGGAATATGCACGAGCGCAAGAAACCTATGAAAAGGCGCTTGATGTTTACAATACTCGTCTCCCTAGCTTTATCGGCCCGAAAGCAACGGTATTGAACAATATGTCGGGGCTGTATTTCAGTCTGGGGCAGTACCAGCGATCGGCGGATCTGGCGCGGCAAGCGCTGCGATTGTTTGAAACCTTCCGAGGCGCGAACCGAAAGCCAGAAATTCCCAACCTCAACCTGCTTTACGAATCCCTCAGTAAATATGCGCGACCGATGGAGTTTGGGCAAAATCTGGCGATTCGGCGAGAAACGGGGAATGCTTTCAGTGGCAGGACGGATCTGATGGAACGGGGATCGGGAGCGACCCGCAATAATCTAGGTCAAATCCTGTTTAATCAGGGGCAGTATGATGAAGCCCTGAAGCTCTACCAGCAAGCCTTGAAAACCTATCGGGATGTGGCCGATCGCAGCGGAGAAGCCATTACCCTCAACAATATTGGGTATGTGTACGACACCCTGAAGCAATACGATCAGGCGCTCAAGTTTTATCGACAAGCCCTGGAGATGTACCGCAAGATCAACGATCGTGTTGGGGAAGGGGTGGCCCTCAGCAATATCGGGTTTGTGTACGATCGGC
>JANRKG010000320.1:0-14812 GCA_033763635.1 Leptolyngbyaceae cyanobacterium bins.59 | reverse complement strand
CCCACACCCCACCCCCCCACCGCAGCCGTCGGTGTCCCCTTCGGGTTGTCCTCGGCCCCACCACAGGTAATCTCTTTTCTGGAAATCTCCTTATTGCTAAGCGAGGGATTTGCAAATTGATAAAGTATCAGTCACCGGGTTTTGGCTTCGCTCAGCCCTCGATCTTTTGCGGATTGAGCGAAGTCGAAACCCGACCCACAGGGATGTTATTTTGCTACATGACCCTTAAAAGCCAGAAGAGTTCAAGTAAAAATACTTGAACTCTTCTGGGTTAGGTCTGACCTCTACAGCCAGACCCCTTCAGCCTTAATGCTTAGTAGCTACGAGAGAAGTTTTTACCACTTCTGCGATCGCCACCGAAGGAACCGCCGCGATCTTCACGAGGCTTGGCTTTATTGACCTTCAAATCACGCCCCATCCACTCCGCACCGTCTAGGGCTTCAATGGCAGTCGTTTCCTCAGAATCTGCACTCATTTCTACAAAACCAAAGCCACGCATACGACCCGTTTCACGGTCTATGGGAAGCTGGACTCGCTTTACAGATCCATATTCTGCAAATACAGCAGTCAAATCAGCATCAGTAACATCATAGGACAGATTGCCTACATAGATTGACATAGTTTTTCTCCAAAAAATAAAGGATGTGTAGAGGAAATTTTCGGAGAGAAGTCTGTCAATGGAAAAACGTGAAAACTCGTTAATACTAGAAACAAATGTTGCTAACCGATATCTATTCTCTAAAGTTGAATATAGCACGTTTAGAAAGCTTTTGGGGGTGTGAGATCAACAAAAATCTAGTGAGTATTTTTACCCTGAGCAGCGAAAAGTACGAATCCGTAAAGACCTCAGTTGCATAGAATCTAGTAACAGCTTCGCTTCAAGGATGAATTATTCACCTCAAATTCACGCAAGCATTTTTAACTCTAATTGATATTGACAATTAGAGTTGGCATCGATAGTATCGGAATATGAAAACCTTACAAGAGCTTGCTCTAGAGGCACCTAACTGGTCCCTAGAGGAATTGGTGCAGGTTGCAAACCAGTTCCTGCCCCAGTTTCTCCCAGAGGAAAAAGCCCATACTCGTGTACGCGAGGATGTGACTCCCCGATTGGTCAGGCACTATGCCAGCCAGGGGATGCTGGATGAACCCCTAAAAGAAGGACGAGAAGCTCGATATCTCTATCGTCATCTTCTACAACTATTGCTGGTGCGGCGATTACTGGCTGAGGGATACGGAGCCAGCGCCATCAACAAACTGGCAATCTCTAAAACGAATCAAGAACTGGAGGAATTATTACAGGGTGGGGTGCAGCTAACAGTTACTCCCGCAAATCCTGCCCTAGCTTTTTTACAACAAGTCCAGCAACGACAGACTTCACTATCGAAGCCGCCCCCTTCCGTACCTGCTGTTCTGCCCATCCCCGTTTCACCTGTCCCTTCTCCTTCCCCCCCCCTGGAACCCTCTACCTCTGCTCAACCCTTTATTTCTGCTAAATGGACAAGAGTAGAAGTGTTACCCGGTTTAGAACTGCACATTCGTCATGATTTCGTTTACCCCAGTAGTGGACAAGAGCAACAAAGTCTATTGCAATTGATTCGCCAAATTCTGTTTACCTTCGTCGCAACGCGGAGATCCTCAAAATGACCTTACCCCAAATTGCATTTATTCCTTTACGCCCCGTGGTTGCTTCGGATCGGGCAACTACTCTCGATGTGCTGTTGCGGATTACACCCCCTCAATTAGAAGTGCAACCCGCACGTCCCAGCTTGAATCTTGGTTTTGTTATCGATCGCTCCGGTTCAATGACTGGCAAAAAAATTGACTATGCTCGACAGGCCGTTTGTTACGCCATTGAGCAGCTTCTAGCCAGCGATCGCATCAGTATCACGATCTTTGATGATCGGGTGCAACCCCTGGTTGCCAATACAACCGCCAATAACAAAGCCAGCTTACTGCGACTGGTGCAGCAAATACAGCCCGGAGGGAGCACTGCTTTGCATAGCGGTTGGGTGCAGGGCGGTATGCAGACCAGTCAAAACTTGAGTGCCCAACTCAATCGAGTCATTCTGCTCTCCGATGGTTTAGCAAATGTGGGAGAAACCAATCCAGATACGATCGCCAATGATGTGCATGGTCTGGCAAAACGGGGAGTGAGCACTTCCACAATGGGCGTAGGGGATGATTACGACGAAGATCTCCTGACTGCAATGGCAAACAGTGGGGATGGCAACTACTACTACATTGCTTCCCCGGAACAGTTACCTACCATTTTCGAGCAAGAGTTACAGGGGTTGGCAGCGACCCTGGGTACGATCGTCCGACTGAACCTGGAACCCCAGGGAGACGTTGTAGTTGCGGATGTTTTGAATGATTTGACTGTCGATAGTCAGGGACGATTTCAGTTACCGAATCTGGTAGCAGGAAGTCCGCAAGAAGTTGTGCTGCGGCTCAAGGTGCCCGCGATGGCACAAGCAGGGGATCTATTGAGGGTGCGTCTGAGTTGGCAGGACAAAGCGAAACAACTTCAGGAGGTGGAAAGTTCTTTCCGATTACCGGGGGTGCCTTTCAGTCAGTTGGAGGAGTTTCCCTTCAATCAAGAGGTACAGCAACAAGTGGCGTTAATGATGACGGCACGGGCGAAGAAAGAAGCAGTCCGACTGGTTGATCGGGGGGAGATGGAGGCGGCTGGCCAGGTCTTGCAACAGGCGAAAGCAGACATCTTAAGCTTTAATTTGCCGATGTCCACTCCAGAAGCTGCCGCATTAGACGACCTGAATCAAGAATTACAACAGAATCGCGTTGCCAGTTATCGCAAGATGTCTGAGCAACAATCGTATTCCCGCAGCCGCAGGCGCAGTAGTGGACACACAAACCTCCGCTATGCCTTTCGTCCGATATTAGGAGACATTACCCAACAACGGGTGGACGCGATTGTGAATTCAACGGATCAATCTTTATCGAAACATGGGGCGATTTCGAGTGCCATTCATCAAGCGGCTGGACCTGAATTAGAAGTTGCCTGTCAGCAGTTAAACGGATGTGCGGAAGGGGATGCTAAAGCCACACCTGGATTTAACCTGCCAGCGAAATGGGTAATTCACACTGTTTGCCCTCGCTGGGAGGGCGGAAACCGGGGAGAAACTCAGGCGTTAGCTCAATGTTATGAAAACTGTCTAACAATGGCACTGATGGAAGGTGCCCGGTCGGTCGCCTTTCCTGCGATCGGCATCGATGCTTTAGGATTTCCAGTGGACGTGGCTGCCCGTATTGCCTTTGAGACCACTGGACGATTTTTGTTTGGTACAACTGCGATCGGGCAAGTGCTATTAGTTTGTAGGGATGAGAAGACCCTGCAAGTTTACCAAACGGAGTTTGAAAGAATTGCAGGTTGGCAGTAGATGAAAGCTGCCAGCAGATTCATCCAGGCTTTCGTCGTTTTGACATTCCAGAAGTACTTCACAAGCTGCTACTTCGCTCAATCCTGGAAACCTATTAAGATGGTTTTGCAATTTCACTAAGGGTCGTCAACAAATCTTTTGTGGTAAACGGTTTTGGCAGAAAAGCGAGAACATTGGGGTCTGTCACGTCTGAACCCACTTCACTCGCCACCAAACCACTCACAGCAATAATGCGAACCTCAGGATTAATGGCTTTTAGGGCACGAATGGCTAACGATCCATCCATAGAAGGCATCATCATATCGACAATCACAAGGTCAATCTCCTTGGGATGCTGCATGTATAGGGCAATCGCTTCTACGCCATCATTGGCGGTTAGAGTCTGATAGCCATGCGCTTCTAAAGAAGTTTGGGTGATCGACCGAATGGCTGCTTCATCGTCCACAATCAAAACCGTTTCTCCATGCCCGATCGGTAATGTTTCCTCTTCCAATTGATGACTCTTGAGGGGAGCAATCGCGGGTAAGAACACATTAAACTGAGTCCCCTGATTCAGTTCACTCGAAACGGTGATGAATCCCCCGTGGCTTCTGACAATGCCGCTCACGGTTGATAGGCCCAACCCAGTCCCTTTACCCGGTTCTTTCGTCGTAAAGAAAGGTTCAAAGATGCGATCGATAATTTCAGGAGGAATGCCTGCGCCCGTATCGGCAATAGACAGTTGGATATAGCTTCCAATTCTGGCTTCTGGATGGGTTTGTAGAAATGCGGCATCAATTTCTAAATTTTCAGCCGAAAGGGTAAGCTGCCCCCCCTTGGGCATGGCATCCCGCCCATTGACACACAAATTCATCAAGACCTGATGTAATTGGGTTGAGTCGCCAGAAACAGCCCACAGATTGGGTGCAACATACGTTGAAATTTTAATGGATTTGGGAAATGTTTCTTCCACCATCTGTTTGATTTCCCAAATTAAATACTCCGGTTGCAGAAGGATATGTTTTCCTTCAATCCCACGCACGAATGACATCACCTGACGAATGAGATCTGCCCCCCGTTTTGTATTGCTTTCAAGTAACTCCAGCCATTGTTGACTTTGTTGATCTTGATATTTCATCGACAGGAGTTGGACAGACATCAGAATGGGCGTTAGCACGTTGTTGAGATCGTGGGCAATGCCGCTCGCTAAGGTGCCCAAACTTTCCATGCGCTGCGATCGAAGCAACTGTCTTTCCAATTGTTTCCTTTCCGTCACATCTTGAATTAAAACATAGATGCCCCGCACTTCCTCCCCATCAAAATGGGGAATATACGTGATTTCAAAGTTATGGATGTGACCCTCACGGGATAACGCATTTTCAAACGTCACCAGATGACCTTCCATCGCCTGGTTCAGATTGGGCAAGAGTTCTTGATAGAGCGCATCGCCCATCAAATCCCGCAAGTGCTGATTCTGAATTGCTGCACGGGGACGTTGAAACCAATCTTCATACCCTCGATTGACAAAGCGATAGCAGTGGTCGCGATCAATGTAGGAAATCATGACCGGGAGGGCATCTGTAATCAGTTGCAACTGCGCCTCCCGTTGCCGCAGCCTTTTTTCAACTTGAATGCGTTCCTGCATTTGCTGTTCAAGCTGGGTATTCTGATTCTGAACCTGACGGGTGAGGGTTCGCAGCTTCAGATGAAGTTGAATTCGCGCTAACACTTCTTCCTGTTGAAAGGGTTTGGTGATGTAGTCCACTGCCCCCAATCGTAAGCCCTTGACCTTATCCACCGTTTCTGAAAGGGCCGTCATAAAGATGATCGGCGTATCTTGAGTAGAGGGCTGGGATTTCAAGATCTGACAGGTTTCAAACCCATCCATATCGGGCATTAAAATATCTAGCAAAATCAAGTCGGGTTTAGCATACTCAACCTTTTGAAGTGCGCTCTTGCCGCTCTGAGCCACCAGCACCTTAAATCCCGAATCCCGCAAAAAATCAAACAGGACGTTTAAGTTGGCTGGTGTATCGTCAACAATCAGAATTGTCGATGGCGTAACAGAGTTCATAGCCGATCTCGATACTGGCGAATCAGTTCTAAAACCTGCTGTTCCTCAAAGCCTCGCACCAATTGAGCCAGGGGGCGAGTCAAAGAGAGCCAGCGTTCATCAAACTGCTCCAGGTGGTCTATATGATCCATAATGCCCTGTAAATCTCCCTGCATCGCAAGATCCAGCAGAATATCCAATTCAGAGCGAGCAGGTAACAGTGCCAGGGTATCGGAAAATGCGATCGGGGTCTTTGCGGTTGTCATCACCTCCCCTGTTTCCCATCTCTGTGGTTTCTCTTCCGGTTGCTGATAAATCCATGCCAGATCAAGATAGGTCTGTAAATGCTCCAAAAGTTCTGCTTCGTGAACAGGTTTAGGCAAAAATCCGTTACAACCTGCCCGCCGACTGGTTTCCTGATCAAAATCCAGGGTGCTAGCAGAAACGGCGATGATTACAACGTCCTTTAGGGTGGGGGACGATCGCAACCGCCGAATGGCCTCAAAGCCATCCATCACGGGCATCACCAGATCCATTAAGATGGCATCTGGCATAAACTCATCCGCCTTGTTCAGTCCGTCCTGTCCGTCCACGGCCTCCAGTGTTTCAAACCCCAACGGTTGTAATAACCCTAAGAGAACCGCACGGTTTTCCCACTGGTTATCTACCACTAATACTTTGCAGCGTTGACCTTCATACCCAACAATCAGAGGCGGGCGGGAAACAGTCATCCCGCCATGATTTGTGATCTCTGGGAGAACGACATCAAACCAGAATGTACTCCCCTTCCCTGGCTGGCTCACAACCTGAATCTCGCTACCCATTAACTGCACCAATTGACGGGTAATGGTTAGTCCTAACCCCGTTCCTTCGGTCTGTCGTTGTTTTTCCCCCGCTTGCTGAAAGGGGAGAAAAATTGTGTCTAACTGTTCTGGAGAAATGCCAACTCCTGTGTCCTCTACCTCAAATCGCAGTTTTGCTAAATCCAGTTGCAAGTCATCCTCAACAGGTTTTACACGGAATATCACCCGCCCCTGTTCCGTGAATTTAATGGCATTGCTCAACAAATTGAGCAATACCTGACGCAACCGCTTTTCATCTGCCCAAACAAATTTGGGTAACGGGGCAATCGGTTCATACACAAAAGTAATCTCTTGACGGGCGCGGACTTTGAACATCTGCACCAAATTTTCTAAAAAAGCAAAAAAGTGGAAGTCATGGGGATGCAATTCCATCTTTCGAGCTTCAATCTTTGACAGATCTAAAACATCGTTAATGAGCGTCAACAAATGTTCACCACTCTGGTGAATAATCTCTAACCCGTTGCGTTGTTGTTCCGTCAAATTTGTTGATTTTTTCAAAATTTGGGTGTAACCGAGAATGCCATTAAGGGGCGTTCGCAGTTCATGGCTCATGTTTGCCAGGAATTCGCTCTTGGCCCGATTTGCGGATTCTGCCATCTCTTTAGCCTGTTGCATCGCCACATCCGCTTCCCAACGCTCGGTGATATCGTCAATCACCCACAGGCGACCGGGGAGGTGACGCAGGTAAATGGGGGTACTGGAAAGGCTTAAAACCTGGCGTTGGGGCTGGCGATAAAACCACTGCCAATCTCGAATTTCTACCTGGGGCTGAGTAAAAAACTGGGCAGCCTGTCGGGTGATGTCCTCCTGGTTGTCCGCCTTCAGCCGCAGGGCTGTCATCGCCTGGGCGATCGCGATCGGTTCCGCTGCCCCTTCCGGCAATCCAAGCTGGGTCGCAGCAACGTGGTTCAGCCAACCCTCCTCCCCACTCTCATCGACAAATACAACCCCCTGGGGAATGGTTTCCAGAATAGCCCGCAGCCGCGCCTGCAACTGATCCAGCCGTAAGGTAATCTCCTGAAAACGCAGCAGATTACCCATTCCCTTCAGCAGAGACTCTAAAAACTGCTGAAGCAAGGGGGAAAACTGAATTGAGGTGTACCAGAACAACACGATCGCCCCCCGCACCTGTTCTTCCTGGGAAAGGGGTAACACCGCAACGGACTGCACCCCCTTCGCCAGCAACACGGCGGCGGCAGTGGGGATTACTGGATAATCCGGGTAATAAATACAGCGGTTTTCCACGATCGCCTCGGCAAATAAGGCAGGAGTCGTGAGGCGATCGGGCAGGGCATTCTCTGGAAGGGAGATCAGGGCTTCGGCTGTTACCTCATCGAGTTGACGCAAGACGATCGCCCCGTCGGCAGAGGCAAAGGTTTTGAGGGTCGTGAGGGTATAGGCGATCGCTTGCTCAGGACTGGCGGTGGTTTCATTTTGAGTCAAGCTTGCCAGCATGGTTTGGGTGGCGCTTTGCCATTCCCGTTCTAGCAAGTTCCGTCGCACCAACGGACTAATCAGCCCCACAAGCAACAGGGTCAGAAAGTGGCGGAGGTCTCCATTCCAGGCCACCAGCCATCCCGTCCCCCCCACCCCACTCATCAAAGCAATCCCCTTGCCCGGAGGATAGAGGGTAAACCAGGCAAAAAGCACGGGCGCGACCCAGAGCTGGGGAGGGCACCCCCCCAGCATCTCTAATGTCAAAAGAATTCCTGTAAACCCCAACACCAGGGGTGCAAAACTGGGCAACCGCTCTGGATGGCAAGGAGAGAGGGGATTCGCCTTGCGATGCAAGAGACGATCGCGCAGCAAGTTCAGGCGGCTAAACATTCGGAAATCGTCTGGGTGACAACTCGCGGCGCACTGATGTGGGGAAGATGCCCCTGAGCATTAATATTAATTAATCGAGCGTTAGGAATATGCTTTGCCAAATAATCGCCAACCACCAGTGGCACGGCAACGTCATTATTGGATTGCAGGATAACAGTGGGCACCTTCAATCGAGGTAATTCGGCCCGGTGGTCGGATTGGAAAATGACCCGTGCAACGGCCTGGGCAATATCAGGACGAATGGCAGACAGGGTATTAGCAAACTCCGTTGCCAGTTCTGGGCGTTCCGGGTTGCCCATTGCGATCGGCGCAAAGCCACTCACCCAGGCGTAGTAATTGGAAGACATGGCCCCATAGAGCGCATCCAGATCAGACTGCTCAAAGCCCCCAATATAGCCCGTTTCAGCATCATTCACATATCGGGGAGATGCCCCCACAAAGATCAGTTGACTAAAACGACTGGGATCAATCAGAGCCGCTAGCAGACTGACCATTCCACTCACGGAATGCCCCACTAAAATCGCTTGGGAGAGTTTTAACTCAGCACATAATTCCAGCAAGTCTTCAGCATAGCTATACAGGGAGCTATACCGTCGGGGACTGTAAGCCGCCATGTCAGACTTTCCGGCACCAACATGATCAAACAAAACAATGCGGTAATTGGATTGAAAGGCTTCTACTTGATGTCGCCATGCGGTTTGGTCTGAACCAAATCCATGAGCAAAGATGATGGTTTGCTTCCCCTGCCCCAACACCTCAACGTTGTTACGCTTCGCGATACTACTGGGCATGTATAACTGCTGCATAAAAAACTTCGATCAAAAAATTTCGATCGTTGAGGGATTGATGAAACGTCCCAGTCAATGCGTTACGTTCCATTCCATCTTAAAGGCCCGCCTTTGAGACGGATTGAGATTCAAATCAAACTTAACGGTGATGAACATGCCCCTACCAAAATTAGCTCAGGGCACGAGCGTTGGTAAACTAATAGCAAGGTAAAGGTAATAGCAAGGTAAAGGCATTTGGGGCATTTACGAAAATGATTCGACTGAGACGCGACGGGCGGAAACGATTGGCACACCGTTAGCTGGGTTAGGGCGTTGTTTCTTGAATTTCCACCCCAATAGCATCAACCCGACCACCATTAAGCCAGCCGTTTGCCCAGATTCAGGAATCGTCTCACCCTTAAGTGGAGGGACGATAGTAGACGGACGACGGTTTTGTGTTCCCTGTTCATAGGCATAGGTGAGCCGGAGTAAGGTCGGTTCGCTAAAGGCAGTTCCTAAGAACTCTAGCCCCACTGCACGATTGTCAGAGGTAAATCCAGCAGGAACCGTGAGGGCTGGAAAGCCAGAAAAAGCACTGAGGCGATTGTTTGAGCCGAAATTAGAGCCAGTTGTAATTAATCCAGCAGGTCTCGTGATGGTGGGATAAATCAGAGCATCCAAATCGTTCAGGGGGTCTGCATCAAGGCGCTTGAGCGCTTGCAGGATGCTTTCCTGCGTTGATCCAGGACGATCGCGAATGATTTGCTGATAAGTCGCATTGGTTTCCAGAGGAGCGACGTTATTTCTGGCAATCAACGTACTGCGGTTAGAAGGTAAGAAACCACCACTCTGAATGATTTCTGCGAGAGAATCAACTGGTGCATTGGGATTTTGCGCTAGATAGTTATTCAAATCGGACTTAAATTCAAACGCACTCAAACTCGGGGAAGCTAAAATGGCAGACAGGTTGGGAATTGTAGTATCTACAACTTCTGCCCCTAGTTGTTTGAGCGCAGTAAGCGCCTGTTCAATGACTTGATTAACCCTGGCTGCTTCAGGGTCAGTATTGGGTCCGAATAGCGATCGGACAACCCCAATTTTGGAACCTTGTAACCCGTTTACATCCAGAAAGCTGGTGTATGTTGCGGGAATCTTACCAATGCTGGCAGCCGTAACGGGATCATTGAGATCAAACCCAACCGTGGCATCGAGGGCATACGCTAAGTCCATGATGGTGCGGGTCATCGGTCCCCCCACATCCTGGGAGAGTGCTAGCGGAACAATTCCAGAACGACTGGAAAGCCCAATGGTAGGTCGAAGCCCGACTAAGTTGCTAACGGCTGAAGGATTGCGAATTGAACCGCCTGTGTCCGTCCCCAAGCCAATAACCCCGAAGTTAGCAGCGATCGCCGTTGCCGTTCCACCGCTAGAGCCTGCGGGTGTTCTCAGCGGATCATAAGCATTGCGCGTAATGCCACCTAAAGAGCTTTCAGAAGAACCGCCTGAAAACGCAAATTCAGATAAGTTGGCTTTTGCCAAAATGATCGCGCCTGCTTCGCGTAGCTTCTGCACTTGAAACGCATCTTGTTGAGGAATGAAGTCTTTAAAGAGCGTCGCCCCTGCTGTCGTTGGGAGGCCAACAGTATTGAAGTTGTCCTTAAGGATAACCGGAATCCCATGCAGTGGACTTCTTGCCCCTGTTGTTCGCCGCTCTAAATCTAATGCCGCTGCTTCTGCCAGGGCATTCGGATTTACAGTGATGATCGAGTTGAGGGCAGGGCCTTGATCATCATAAGCAGCGATTCGATTGAGATAAAGCTGCACCAATTGTTCAGAGCTAATGACACCCGCATTAAATGCCTGGTTGATACTGGCAACTGTTGCATCTTCCAGAGTAAAGGAGGCTGCTTGTGCAGCTAAAGGTAGAAATAAAAATGTTGCTGGGGCCGCAACTCCCACTGCAATTTTTTTAGCGATCGTAGACACTTTTTTAGCCTCCAGTAAACAGAACTCCAGCCCATTTCAGGGTCAAGTAAACCGCTGCAAGCCTCTTTGAGAGAGAGGGCTGGCGGTAGAAAACACGGGGCTATTATGAGAACCCACTAGTGGAAATACTGTAGTTTGCTTTACAAAAGGCAGGACGGCTTTACTTAAACTTTAAGGTAGGTGTGTAATGCACTATTGTCTTTATTGAAACTTTACTTAGGATCGAGGATTAAATAAGGTGAAATAGTTGCAGTTGTATCTGTAAGCCAGAGAAGCAGTGAGATGAACTAGAGAATCAATGCAACCCTATCCTGCTCCCATTGAGGTTCAAATGCAACGGTACTATCAATCGCTCTGTGAGAAGGACCGACCGATCGCGGTTCCATGTGGTGCGAAGTTGGTTGCTTTGATGGGTGCGTTGTAAGTGTCACCACTGCTTGCCACTGCTTTAGCCTCCACGTTGATAGCGATCGAGCAGGCACGGGGGAATCAGGGCATGGTGGAGGTAGCGAGGTTGCATATCGAGAAGCTGGAGCAGATGGCTTGAGTGCTGCTGAGGGCAACTTAGCTCTCTGACTTGTCTTATGGCTTGAGTGCTGCTGAGGGCAACTTGGCTCTCTGACTTGTCTTATGTACAAGGATTTTCTGTACATAAGATTTAGAAAAGCTGGGAAGCTCGATGCAACGATCGGCCAGTCCACCTGAGATCTACTCTGCTTTCATTGATTGGGCACTGTGCGATGGACTATCAAAGGGGTGGGGCGCTACGGTGCTGCGCGCGGCTTGCTGGTTAATCATAAAATTCAATGATCTTTGATGTTGCCCGATCGCAACCAGGTTCAAGACAGCAACCTCACTGCATCAAGCATTCATGATTTCATTGATTGGGCCTGGGCGATCGGATGTCCGAGCCAGTGCAGTAACAGGATGGGCATGGACTGGGCTGTTCTGGTCATGGAATGCTCTGGCACAACAAAACCCCCAGCTTGTGACTGGGGGCGGGTTAACTCAGGAAAGAAATCAGTCTCTATGGCAACTCGAAACTCAAATCAAGCCAGGTAATCTGCACCGCGATAGCGCAGGGTTGTAGCGGAGTGCATGGCAGGTGCGGTAGACGAAACCCAGATCGGAGTCAGAACTCCCCGGTACTTGCCTGTCACCAATCCTTGAGCAGCAGGGGCAATAGAGGACGCAGGTTCGTAAGCAATTCCGCGATAGTGCAGGGTCATGATGCATCTCCTGTGGGTGGGCTTGAATGCTGCCTATGACTTCAGGAGCAAGCGATCGGGTTACAGGGAGATTCGGGTGATCCTTGAGAGGGCCAGGAGTGTTGTTGGTCTTCGCTGAGCGTGATGGGTGTCACGGATCAGGGAGGGTTGGCAGGGGGCATTGGACTGCTGCGATCGCAGAGGAAGCTTGGCATAAAATCGTACTGTTTTGATGCCAGGTTGGTACTTGCTTAATGGTTTAGAAGGATTTACGCTTCAACAAAAGTGTTAATGCTGTAGCAGTAATTGTTCCTATCATTAACGTTGGTTCAGGAACTGATTGGAGATTGACAGGATCTTGACTAAAGCGAAAATACGTCAGTTCAGATCGAGCATTGGTTCCACCTGTGCCATCTCCAAAGGCCAGCATGCTGGGATAGCTGCCTTTTAGAAAATCTCCTTTGTAGATCAACTCCTCATCTACGTAGATGCTTAATTCTTTTCCTACCTGACCTTTAAGAAGATAGGTGTGAAATTGTCGATTGTCGATCGTGCGATTAATTGTTGTACCATCTGCAAACTGAATTCTATTAGGGCTAATACCAATCCCCGCTGCATCCGAACCAAAATTTGCGGTGAGGAAAAAGCCGAAAGAGTTTTCGTAGGAAACATTCGTTTCTTCTTGGAGAACTCTGGCTCTGACTTCTAACGTGAATGGCAAGGAGGAATTTGTTGCACCAAATAGACGATAGTAATTGCTACCTTGACTGTAGAGTCCAGTCCCCATTGTATTTTGAACGAGGGTTGTCCCATTAGTAGAAAATACAGTGGAGTCAGGAATATAGCCAGGAATACTGTAATAATTCCAGCCTTGTTGACTGGGGAGAGAATTGAAATCTAGAGTAATGGTTGCGGCTTGTCCAGATTGAGCTGTGAGGCCGATGGTTACGAACGCAGTACTCAGGGTGACAACTGTACTCAAAATTGCCAAGCTTTTTCGCTGAAAATAGGCGACTGTAGGCTCTCCCATTTTTCTATTCAGTAAAAGATAATTTAAGTACTGCTACTGAGAAGCTGAGAGGCAACCGGAGACTACTGAAAACTTTGTCAAAACTTTAAAGTCAACCTTTTATGTAGCTTTTCTAGTTGAATGAAAACTTGCTAGTGGCTAGCTCCATACTCCATACAAGTGAAGGAGATTAGGTTTCAAGCCTTATCCATCCTTGAAACCTTTGATGTCGTAATCTGAAGCATCCATGCCACCCTACGAGCCAGTTGCTTCCCTTGACTTCGATGGCGATCGTCAGCAGCATGTCCTGCCCCGACTTAAGGACCAGGTACACCATTGCAGCATCTTCCCTAATCATGCAAAAAGCCCCTGCTACACACAGGGGCCTCTCATCTACACGTCAAACAAACTTGAATTAGAAATCGATGACTCTCAAACTTTAGTAAGCACCACGGCTGGTGAAAGCGTAGTAGAGGAACAGAGCCAGAATCGCACCCAATACTGCAACAAAGATGCCTCCGATCGTCAAACCTGTTCCAGTAATTGCGAGGGTTCCAGTGGTGAGCAGGTTATAGAGAGAACCACCCACTAAAGCACCAACAATTCCCAGAAGCATGGTGCCCAGGATGCTGCCCCCTTGACGACCAGGATAGATTGCCTTTGCAATGGCTCCTGCAATCAGACCTAATACGATCCAAGCTAAAATACCCATTGTGATTGCTCCTTGTTATCGAGACAGACTCAGTTAGTTAAGTCGATTTGTTATGCATACAAAGTAACAAGCATGATGAATCAGATTTAACTGCCACAGGAGAGAAGGCTGCTCATGCTTCAGTAGGAAAACTGAAGTTGCTTATCTCTCTCGGAAGGATAATAGCAGGGGAGCGCTTTATTCTCCCAGAAGCAGACTGGGAAGCGTCTCTGGAAGAAAAGCTGAAGATCGCAGACCCCTTGCCGAACCCAGGAGAAAATAGAGATACATCAATGATTCGCCTGGTTACTATCAGGCCGGGAGGTGCCCATGTCCTTGAACTTGGTCCTCATGTCAATGATTGTTTGGCTGGTGATGCTGGTGACTGCTGTGATTGGGGGTGCAGTACGAGAGAAGGCGATCGCACCCAAGCTTGGGGAACTTCGAGCCAGTCAGGTAGAGACGATCGCCCTTGCAGTTCTCTTTGCCCTCTTGATTGCCACGTTTGTGGTCTGGATGCAACTTGCACCGATGCAAGCTCTTGCGATCGGGATTGGGTGGTGTGCCCTGACGATCGGATTTGAGACCTTTATGGGCCTGGTGCTGCTCAGGCAATCCTGGGATGTGGTGCTTGGCAACTACAACCTGGCTGCCGGAAAGTTCTGGCCGATCGTGCTGGCAGTGATTCTCGTGGTGCCCTACCTGGCAGCATCCAGGTTGCATCCCTGATGTCCTGCCCTGATGCGATCGCATGAAGTCCATGAAGGATTGACTGCAACCTCGTTAGAACCGGACCTGGCTGGAGTGGATGACTCCCATCGTGCCGCAAGCATCCGTGTAGTACCAGGGGCCTGTTGAACCGTAGGTGTTCACTCTGCTCTGGGCTTTGACGGTACACAAGATGCTGCCGTTGGGCGCTGTTCTGACATTGGAGGGGGGATCAAAGACCAGGGCAGTGTTGGCATTCGAGTTGCGACTGCGCCCTGCGGTTCTGTAGCTACAGACAACATTAAGCATCCGTTGAGTGG
>JANRKG010000319.1:0-21189 GCA_033763635.1 Leptolyngbyaceae cyanobacterium bins.59 | reverse complement strand
CGTCAATTCTGTCTCCGCACTGTGTCCTGTGAAAAAGAGCAGATCCCAGCCCTGGGGGTCCCGGATTGCCTGTCGGATCTGCTCTTTGAAGGTGGCGATCGTCTGATCCGGCTGCCAGTGCAGTGCATGAATGTCAGCCAGTTTTTCCAGGGTCAGCAAGGCTTCCCGATCTTCCTGAAAATTGAGTCCCGTATCATCTCCCCAGATGGCAAGGACGCGGGGCCGCCGTCGCCGAGTGGCAATGAAAACCGGGGAACGGTGGGACTCTGGAACCCGCAATAACCGAATTTGGTCAGGAGCCACAAACTCATCCCCAATCTTCCAGGCTTCCCAGGGGAGATAGGCGAGTTCCGGGCTACAGGTCAGTAATCCCTCAATCACCTCCCCTGGATGCAGGGTCAGGGTCCGGGCCATCTGAGCGACTTGCGATCGCATGGGGTGGAGTTCGGGACTCTGAAGCCAGTAGTGAAATTCTTGCAAAAGCCGCGCTTCTGTTTCCCCCAGGCGAATGTGCCAGTCGATCGCCATTGGGGAAAGGCTTCCGGCTTCTTCCACGCGACCCCGAAAGGGAGGCGGGGCGGGAGGCAGGGGGGAGGCGGGCATGGGAAGGGTGCGATAGTAGCTCAGATAAGCCCGTTGCCAGTTCTGGTAGGCCCGTTGCAGGGTTTCGGGGTACGGTAACTTCGCAGGAGGCAACCGTTCGAATCGCAGGGGATCGGGGTTCCAGACCCACTCAAAGCGGCACACCTCCTGAATGAGTTCGATCGTGAGACGAAAAGAAATCATAGTGACTCCCACTCATTCCATCTGGAACGCGAAGGGTGGAAGGGTGAGGGTTGCCCCATTCTCCACCGCGATCGTCACCACAAAAGTTTCCTCCCAGATGCCTGAGACTCGTGCATAGAGATAGGTATCGGGATGATCGGGTCTCAGGGTCCGCTCCAATAGCACCTGAGCCGGATCGCTCACCTGAAGCCGCACACCTTTTGGAAAGGCCCCCCCCGATGGAGTTCCTAAGATCAAGAGTAAACTCCATTCTGGAATTTCTGAAGCGATCGGTAAGGGCCAGACCATTGCATACAGCCGGAGCCAGAGATCCGCCCATTGGAAATCCTGGTAGGCTCCCCTGGCTTGGGGCGGGATGGGAGTTCCCGTGCGGCTCAGTTCAGTGACGATCGCCTCTAATTCTTCCACCGAGGACAACATCGGGGATGGCATCGCTGGGGTCAGGGTGGGCAGCAGCACCCAGGCCAAATCCCGCCCTACCTGATCCAGTTCATCCCGGAGCCAGTGGGCCGTGTTGATGAGTGACTGCCTTCCTTGATGCAGAAGGGATGATTCCTCAATGGTCGCGCAGAGCGTGGAGAGGGGATAAACGGTGTATCCGCTCAGTGTAGTTTGCGATCGGCGCACAACAGGCAGGGGCACTGTAGCAGGATTGAGGCACTGTAAATAGAGCAGGAATTGTTCAGGATCAGGCTCGAACTGTTCAAGAGAAATGGGACAAATACCTGAACTGAGCTGTATCGTTTGCCGCAGCCGATCGGCGGAGAGAAAACTGTGGACTGTCACCCACCCCTGTTCCTCCTGCACCAGCACCAGCACATAGAACTGGGCCGCATAGTCCGGCTGTTCAATCACCTCCCAGGGAAGTTCGATCGTATCTTCTAGCCAACCTTCGATCGCCAACACTCCCACCTTAAAGGGACCCAAGGGGTTGCCCTGAACTTCGATCGTGCAGATCCCTTCCCCTACCCGATTCGGACTAATCAACAGACCGCACCGATCATTCACAGAGAGATCACAGGCCCGTTCTGCTAACCATTGACGAAATCCGGCAAGGGCCAACAAGGTCAGGTAATTGCCCCAGCCGTTTCCCTGGGCCTCCGTCTGGCGACTGGCCTGCACCGATCGCTGAATTATCCCTGGGGAAAGGGCAACAGTTTCTGGCTGGAGAGTTCCAAAATCAGCCAGAATGGAAGTTGAAATGGGATAAGGGGAAGTTTTCATAACGAGTCAGAAAGGTTTAGAGAAAATTAGCAGCGATCGGTCTGATGGAGATACTGGCAAAGGCTACGCGCAAACCGACTTTTTAAAGGATGGCCCCGCACCAGGTTTCCTTCCAGGGCCGCTTCCTGCATCACGTCCTCCACCAGTTCCTCCAGAACCGTCCCGATGCCCTGATGCAGTTGGTGGAGCCGTTCCGCATCCGTATAAAAAGCGGCTTGATGTAAAACGAACGGCTGGAGATGGCTGATCATGCAGCGCTGAATATCGGCCCGGAGTTGCTTGAGCTTCAGCAACCGCGACACTTGATACTGAGCCTTCAATTGAATGAGGGGGGCAATGGCCCCCATCGCCAACCCTTTACAGTGCATCAAACACAAGGCGAAGGTAAACTGATGGGCACTCTGGGGGGACTGGCGATCGATCCAATGCTGCATCACCTGGACAATGGCCTGTTCCAGACATTTTGTAAATTGTTTTTGAAAATCTGTCAGAAAAGCCGCCTGTTCCTGTTCTGCTTCCCCTAATTCCGGTGTTGGCAGATTCGCAATCTGTTGCTGGGCCTCCTGATCGTCCAGGGACGCTAATTTTGGGGCACCCCCCCGCCGATCGATCCGATGTTGCCGAAGCAGATCTGCCAGGTCTTGCAGACGCTTCAACACGGCCTGGGGAGTGATCGATTCAGGGAGACGATCGGCAATCTGGCAAAGTTGTTCAGGGGTCGGCGGTTGGCATGTCTTTCCGGCCTGATTATCCCGCAAACGATCGTGACGATAAATCGCGTGGTAACTTGCTAGCAGTTGCAGGGTTTGCTGGATAGAGGGTTCAGATTGGAGATGCACCTCCCGGAGCAGTCGTTCCAGGGAGCGCGATCGGGTATCATTCAAAATCGCCCAATCACTGATCAGGTAAACGCCCTGTTCCAACAAAAATCCGTTTAGCTCCCGATTTTGCTTCACCTTACGGGCCGTCCAGGTAGAGAGATTACTCCGATGAGGCTCAAAACTATGGAGGATTTCTTGCCCAACGGAAACAAAATGGCTTCTGAGGCGCAAATCATCATTCAGGACATAAGGCAACAAATCTGCACAAGTAAACCCATGATGGGAACCAAATTGGGCAGCAAGTTGGGTACAGACCTGCAAAATCTGATCGGAAATGAAACAGCGCAAACAGAACGCTGCTAAATGCCGTTCCCGTGCAGGCACCTTAGGGGATTGGGAAAGCTCGATCAATTCTTTCTGTACTCGACCGTCGGGTACCTCTTCCAATGTGCGATCGTCCGGGAAGCAGTCCTGAAAAAAGAACTGGCACTCCGGACGAATCTCTGCCCGGTAGCCCCCGGCCGGATGGATGCTAATAAAGGTCCAGTAACGGGATGGAGGACTCATAACACGATCGCCAAAGCGGTTGCACAGCAAGATTCATGCACAAAATCAATCGGCAAAACCAATTCCCTGGTGTCTCTAGCCTATCGCCTTTGTCAACAGGGCAGATCTTTCCCTGCATCCTTTTACCTCCCAATGGACAGACCCTATGCAGGGCTGGAAAAAAGCAGCGGGCAGGAGGGTAATGCTCACAACACGATCGTTTTAACCGATCAACCTGTCCTCATCCAAATCGGGACCGTCATAAATGCCAATTGCAAAAACACCAGAAACCGATCGCCTCCCCCAAAAACAATAGAGACGCGAAATTTCGCGTCTCTATCAGGGGAAACCGATCGGGTTCCAGTTTACTTGTCGTTCAGGGCAGCAGCTTCACGGGCAGCGGCGGCCTCGTCGGGATGAATGCCCAAGCGGGTCAGATTGATCCGGCCCCGGTTGTCAATCTCCCGCACCTTGACGATCACCTCATCGCCAACGGCAACCTCATCTTCCACCCGGCCCACTCGATGTTCCGCCAACTGGGAAATGTGGATCATGCCTTCCTTACCTGGCAAGAACTCGACAAAGGCTCCGATCGGAATCACCCGCGTCACACGGCCCGCGTACACATCTCCGGCGTTCAGCTTGCGAGTCATGCCCTGGATAATGTTCTTGGCTTTCTTCGCCTTTTCGCCATCCACTGCCGAAATCGTGACGGTTCCATCGTCTTCGATGTCGATCTTGGCTCCGGTTTCTTCCGTGAGGGCTTTGATGTTCTTCCCACCCGGACCAATGATCAACCCGATAAATTCAGGATCGATCTTGATGGTTAGCAAGCGAGGTGCGAAGGGAGAAAGTTCCGTCTTCGGCTTGTCGATCACTGCCATCATTTTGTCCAGGATATGAATTCGGGCAGGTTTTGCTTGCTGGATTGCCTGAGAAATCACATTCAGAGGTAATCCTGTCAGTTTCATATCCAGTTGCAGAGCCGTGATCCCACTATCAGTCCCGGCAACTTTGAAGTCCATGTCTCCCAGGAAGTCTTCAATGCCCTGAATGTCCGTCAAGACCCGCACTTCATCCCCTTCCTTGATCAGCCCCATCGCGGCCCCACTGACGGGCTTCTTGATGGGAACTCCCGCATCCATCAGGGCCAGAGTGGAACCACAGACAGACCCCATTGAGGTGGAACCGTTGGAGGATAAGACCTCAGACACGACCCGAATCACGTAGGGAAAATCGGGCTGGTCAGGTAGGATCGGCATGATTGCCCGTTCTGCCAGGGCACCATGTCCAATCTCGCGACGACCCGGAGAGCGCATGGGACGAGCCTCACCCACTGAGAAGGGTGGAAAGTTGTAGTGGTGAAGATACCGCTTCTGCTCATCGGGATGGAGGTCATCGAGTTCCTGAGCATCTCCGGGCGACCCCAGCGTTGCTGCGGACATCACCTGGGTTAGCCCCCGATTAAAGAGCGCACTTCCATGCACGCGAGAGGGAAGAACGCTGGTCCGACAGGAGATGGGGCGCACCTCATCCAACTTCCGACCATCCACCCGCACATTTTCGTCAACGATCTGCCGTCGCATCAGGTACTTTGTGACATCTTTGAAGACATTACTGAGAGCCTTTGCGTCTGTCGAAGCCGCTACCTTCACGGGGTCTTCGTCCGGCAATTCCCCGATCGCTGCGTCAATGCTGGCTTTTACCTCATCCAAAGCCGCATCTCGCACAGGCTTATCGTCAAAGCGGGCCAGAATTGCCCGAATTGGTTCCGTCGCGCGTTCCCGGATGAAGTTTTCCAGGGTGGGGTCGATGACAGGGGGTTCCGCCTTGACCAGCGTTAGCCCTGCCTCGGCTAACACTTCCATCTGAGCGTTGATCAGATCCCGTACCGCTTCGTACCCAAAGTCGATCGCCTCAATCACATCCTGTTCCGGAAGTTGATTCGCCCCGGCTTCGACCATGACAATGCCGTCCGGAGTCCCAGCAACGACTAAATCTAAATCCCCTTCTTCAATCTCTTTGTAGGTGGGGTTAATCACAAAATCATCCCCCACAAGTCCGACCCGCACCGCTGCCATCGGGCCATTGAAGGGAATCTGGGCCAGCAGAACAGCAACCGAGGCTCCGGTCACTGCCAGCACATCGGGGGGCACCTTTTCATCCATTGAAAGGGTCGTTGCCACCACCTGAATATCATCTCGCAGCCACTGGGGAAACAGGGGACGCAGGGGACGATCGATCAAACGACCTGTTAGAATTGCCTTCTCAGGAGGTCTGCCTTCCCGGCGCAGGAAGCCTCCCGGAATCCGACCCGCAGCATAAAGACGCTCTTCGTAATCAACAGTCAGGGGTAAGAAGTCAATTCCTTCTCTAGCGGAAGCTCGCGTCGCGGTGACCAATACTGCGGTATCACCGGATCGAATTAAAACAGAGCCTCCAGCCTGCGGAGCAAATACACCGATCTGAAGTCGAATATCCCGTCCGTCAAAGGATATTGACTTATCTATCTCTACCATGTAGCGATTGGTCCTTTTCTTTTCTCATTTTTATCCTGTCGCAATCGTAGCACTGATATTTTGTTACTGCCCTGAATCCAAACGATAGGCAGGTCATCTCTTTTCTCTAGAAAACCTCTACCATTCCCTGAAGAACCGTATAAAATAAATGCACTATTCCAGTGGAAGTTCCCTATTTTTTGGAGAAAGCTGCCCTGGGTTTTGTAAAATTGTTTACAAAATGTAACTTTTATTTCTAAGTTGGCTCAGAATTCGCGCTCGATCGCGTTGCTTATAAGAGATATTTTTGAGATTTAATTTTCGAGATTCAAGCGTGTTCAAAAATTCGGCAGGAAAAATCTCTGTCGAAAGCTTTTATCAATGAATTTTCTATATAGATCTTCTAAATAAATCTTCTCTAAAACTTGATAGGTTAAGTTTTTATTGAACTCCTTACTCCCTGAGCCAATTTCAAGGCACTGTAGTTTTTGAAAACTGTAGTTTTTAAAATTTCCTGAAGCGAATTTAACGAAGTAATCTCTTTTAATTGGCATGGCGATTTTACACGGTAGTTGGGTGCTTCACGGATCTCTATTTATTTGGGGAGAGACCTGGCGGAGAACGTCAACAGTGGATTTGGCAGAGGTCAAGCAGGTGTCCTTGCATCCTCTTTCCATGTCCGTTCCTGAGTTGACGGCCTTCCTTCAACAGCAGTCGGCCCACTACCCAGTTTTTAGTCGTCTGCCGCAAGAGGCTCAAAGTTTAACGGTCGCAATCCCCACAGGTCTTTCCGAGACGATCGCCATTCCATACCATTCAGCTTTGTCCTCTTCAGAGTCAGATGCCGCCAGTGAGTTTATCGGTTCAGATGACGGAAAGGTAATTTCCTATCTCCAACCCTGGCAGGTGGAAGGAATTTGTCTGTCTCCGTTAGAGGCGATCGACTTCCTGCAATCCCTTCCCCTGGGGCTTACGACTGCCGAAGACTCTTTCGTCGGATCGGACCTGCGTTTCTGGACCCATGTCGCCCGCTGGAGTCTAGATCTGTTAGCCCGCGCCAAGTTTCTCCCGGCTCTGCACCGTCAAGCCAATGGAACCGTGAAAGCCCACTGGTGTTCTCTGTTAGATAGTGCCACCGATCGCCTCCGCCTGGAACAGTTCGCAGCCCAGATGCCTCCTGTGTGTCGCCTCTATCAAGAGCCGATCGACTCTGCGTCCACCATTGCCCCAGAGTCCCTTCACCTGAATCTCCCGCTCGAACCCGAAGGTCTCATTCGCGATTTCTTAAATTGCACGATCGACCAACGCATCCGCAAAATGGTAGAGGCTCGGCCCCTCCCGGTTCTCTCGGCAGGGCGACGCAGTGGGGATGCCATCATGGAACCCCTATTGCAAGCCCTGGGAGCCAAAACAGAAACGTTGACGGTAGAATCGGGAGTGGTCGATCGCCTCGAAACAACCTTACAAACCTGGACAGCCCCCCTACAATCCTATCTGGCAGAACGGGTTTTGTTTCGGACCTGTTTTGCCCTGCGTCCTCCCCACGGTCGGCAGCCCGATTGGACCCTGCAATATTTTCTGCAAGCGGCAGATAATTCTGATTTCCTCATTGATGCTCTCACGGTCTGGAACTGTCCCTCAGAACGCCTGACTTACCGGGGCCGCACCGTCGATCGTCCCCAGGAAACATTATTGGCGGGATTAGGATTGGCCTCCCGGTTGTACCCTGCGATTGAGATCAGTCTGCAAAGTCAGCGGCCCCAGTTCTGCCACCTGACCGCCTTACAGGTGTACGAATTTGTCAAAACGACCTCATGGCGGTTGCAAGATAGCGGTTTTGGGGTCATCTTACCGACGGGACTGGCAAATCAAGATGGATGGGCCAGCCGTTTAGGGTTAAAGATTCGCGCCGCAACCCCTCCCAAGCAAAATCAACGGTTGGGTCTCCAGAGTTTGCTGACCTTCAAGTGGGAATTGTCGATCGGGGGACAGACGCTTTCAAAGGCGGAGTTCGATCGCCTGGTGGCCCTGAATACTCCCTTTGTAGAAGTGAATGGAGAATGGGTAGAACTCCGTCCTCAGGATGTCCGAGCGGCCCAGGGTTTCTTCGCAACTCGCAAGGAGCAAATGACCCTTTCTCTGGAGGATGCCCTGCGTATCAGTACGGGGGATAACCAGTTAATTGAAAAGCTCCCGGTTGTGAGCTTTGAAGCATCCGGTGCCCTGGAGGAACTGATTGGGGCACTCACGACGGGCAATGAAGCCGTGCAACATCTCGATCCTCCTGCTAGCTTTAAGGGACAGTTGCGACCTTACCAGGCAAGGGGTTCAGGCTGGTTGGCCTTTCTGGAACGGTGGGGTCTGGGGGCTTGCCTCGCAGACGACATGGGGTTAGGGAAAACCATTCAATTCATCGCGTTTCTGTTGCATTTGAAAGAACAGGGTGCTTTGTTGGCTCCCACCCTCCTGGTTTGCCCAACATCTGTATTGGGGAACTGGCAGCGGGAAGTGAAGAAATTTGGTCCCTCCCTGAGTCTGGTGGTGCATCACGGAGACAAACGACCCAAGGGCAAAAACTTTGCGAAAGCAGTACAGAAGAAAGATCTGGTGATCACAAGCTATACCCTGGTACAGCGGGATTTGAAGGACTTGCAAACCGTGACCTGGCAAAGTGTTGTGCTGGATGAAGCCCAAAATATTAAGAATCCGGAGGCGAAACAATCCCAGGCGGTGCGTCAGTTACAGAGCGAATTCCGGGTCGCCTTAACGGGAACACCCGTCGAAAATCGCCTCTCGGAGCTATGGTCGATCCTCGACTTCCTGAATCCAGGCTATCTCGGCCCCCGCAATTTCTTTCAACGGCGGTTTGCCGTGCCGATCGAAAAATACGGTGATACCGCATCCCTGAAAACCCTGCGTTCCCTGGTGCAACCCTTCATCCTGCGTCGCCTGAAAACCGATCGCACCATTATTCAAGACTTGCCTGAGAAACAGGAGATGCCCGCTTTCTGTGGCCTCTCCACCGAACAGGCGGCCCTTTATCAAAAAACCGTCGATCGAACCCTGGTAGAAATTGAGTCGGCGGAGGGCATTCGACGACGGGGCTTGATTCTGGCGTTGCTCGTGAAACTCAAGCAAATCTGTAACCATCCCGCCCAATTCCTCAAAGAGTCCAATGAAAAGGGTGCGACCATTCCCGATCTGGATGCGTTTCGGGAGCGATCGGGTAAGTTGCAACGGTTGGAAGAAATGCTGGATGTGGTGATGGCAGAGGGCGATCGGGCACTCATCTTCACCCAATTTGCCGAATGGGGCAAACTCCTGCGGCTCTACCTGGAACGACAATTGGGCCGAGAAACCCTCTTCCTTTACGGCAGCACGCCCCAGAAGCACCGGGAGGAAATGGTCGATCGCTTCCAAAACGATCCCCAAGGCCCACGTATCCTGATCCTCTCCCTCAAGGCCGGAGGGGTGGGCCTCAATTTGACCCGCGCCAACCATGTCTTTCACTTTGATCGCTGGTGGAATCCGGCCGTGGAAAATCAGGCAACCGATCGGGTCTTCCGCATCGGTCAAACCCGCAATGTCCAGGTCCACAAGTTCGTCGCCACCGGAACCCTGGAAGAGAAAATCCATGACCTGATTGAAAGCAAAAAAGCCTTAGCAGAACAGGTCGTCGGAGCGGGGGAAACCTGGCTCACAGAAATGGATACGGAACAGCTTCGTAGCTTGCTATTGCTCGATCGAGCGACGGTGATTGACGCAGGGTAATGGGTAATGAGTAAAACAGATAGATATTCGCTCCACCTCAATCACCCATCCGTTCCTATCCGCTGCCACCCTTCTCACAGATTAAGATATCTTACGTAAGTCAGACGGTTTCCCGACTCTTTCTGCTCACACTGGAAGCATCATCATTCTGAAAACAATTGCTATGGCTCCTATTGCATTAGTCACAGGTAGTTCCCAGGGCATCGGGAAAGCCACCGCTTTGCACCTGGCACGGGAAGGGTATGACATCGTTTTGACGGCTCGCCATGCCGATCGCCTCTCAGAAGCAGCCCAAGAGATCGAGGCGATGGGTCGTCGAGCGGTGCCGATTCCGGCGGACATGCGGGATATGAATGACGTGCATTCTCTGGTTCATCAGGCGATCGGTCACTTTGGATATCTGGATTTGCTGGTGAATAACGCGGGAATCTACTCGGCGGGTCCGGTGGATGGATATTCCCTCGAAGATTGGCATGATGTGCTGGATTTAAATCTCTGGGGTTATATTCACGCTATCCATGCTGTGCTGCCCTACATGCTGCAACGGGGCCAGGGGATGATCGTGAATATCTCCTCTATTAGTGGGCAGGTGCCTGTTCCCTATCTGGTGCCCTACACCACGAGCAAATTTGCCGTACATGGCATGACGGAAGCCCTCAGGACGGAATTAGCTCCCAAGGGAATTCATGTCTGTGGTATTTATCCCAACCTCATCCACAGCGATTTCATGGAGCGGGCCAAGTTTGTCGGACCGGATGCAGCAGGACGACGGGAGCAGTTAGAAGCGGTTCTAAAGGCTCCCGTTGTCGAGAAACCGGAGGATGTGGCACGGGCGATCGTCGATGCCGTCAAACATCGCAAAGCCGAGGTGATGGTTGGCTCTGCTCAGTTGTCTAAAGCTGCCTACAAGGTGATACCGGGACCGATGCAATGGATGTTTCGGCAGGCATTTAAAGAAAGAGGTAAAGATGAGCAGCGGCAACCGGAAGGGATAGTGGGGCAGTAAAACCTACCCTGGAAAGCGATCAGGATGCGATCGAGTGGATCGATCGCATCGCTTGTTTTTCCTGCTGAACTTTGGGGGGGCATTTTAAGGTGTCCAGGGTCGGACGATGGCTCCAAAGGGTCATTCCGGATGCAATCAAGCACAGGTAGCGGCGGGTTAGCTCTGACAGTTCCACTTCCTGAAAATCGGCTCCGTCAATTTTGGCACCCACAAAATGGGAACCCCGGAGGTCTGCTTTACTCAGGTTGGCTTCTCGCAAATCAGCCCAGGTTAAATCGGCTTGAACAAGTTGGGCATCAGTCAAATTAGCTCGCGCTAAATTAGCCCCCGTGAGACTGATGCCCCGTAACTTTGCTGCGCTCAAATTAGAAGCCGTCAGATTAGCTCTCTGTAGATTGGCCCCACTGAGTTTGGCAGCAGTCAAGTTGACTCCACTGAGATTTACATCCTGTAAGTCAACCCCGTTCAGGTAAGCATCCTCTAGATTCACCCCATTCAAAAAGGTGCCCTGCATACTGGCCCCACTGAGACGGGCACCCGTCAGGTTTGCCCAATTCAAGTTTGCGCCATTCAGGTTACTTCCCCGCAAGTTAATTCCATGCAAGTTTGCTCCACAGAGATTCGCTCGATGCAAATCCCCATCTCGCAGATTTGCGCCACTCAAATTTGCACCACTGAGTTTTGCCATTGCCAGGTCAGACTTGATTAATAAGGCACCACTCAAATTTGCACGGGTCAGGTCTGAGTCCTCAATTCGCCCTTCACTGAACTTGGCATAACTCAGGTCGGCCCAATTCAAGAAGGCTCCGCTCAAATCCGATTTGGTGAGAAACGCCCGACTGAGGTTGGCCCCCATCAGATTTGCCCCTACCAATTTCACTTCGATGAGGGTCGCTCGGCTCAGATCCGCCCCCTGGAGATCAGCCCCCGAAAAATCCCTCTGCCCTGCTTCATAAAGCCTGAGGAGTTCCTTAACGTCCATCCTAAGATGCCTCCGAATATGCCTGCGAATCGCTCAAAAAGGGGGAGTAACGCGATCGCGCGCTCACCCATCCATCCTTAAATTCACCAATCAATGCAGACTGTTTTGTGACAAGAAGTTTTGTGGCTACAAGTGCCCAGTTATCCCTACTTCCTAAGATGCCCAAAGGGATTTCCTTTGGATGAAGGACAACACAATTCTCAGCAAATGTTTTCACAGCCTCATAAATCAGGGACGATCGTTGCTTCACGCGGATGAGAGGTTTGGGATAGAGTCAGGTTTGTAACAATACTTAATTATTTGGAACCCAAAAGGATGATGCGAAAAATTGCTTTAGGACTCCTATGGCTGGGCTTCTTGACCTATGCCTTTCTACTCGCTCCCCCGGAACAGCCTGGTACATTTGATTTAATCGTGGACCTTTCAACTGGAAAGTGGGAGGGGATTAATCCGACGATCGTTGCCCTGTTCAATATCATGGGCATCTGGCCTCTGATTTACAGCGGAGTTCTCTACAGCGATGGGAAGGGGCAACGAGTTCCCGCATGGCCCTTTGCGGTAGGTTCTTTTGGGGTCGGTGCCTTTGCCCTGCTGCCCTATCTGGTGCTGCGCCAACCCAAGCCTGTTTGGGAAGGAGCAAAAAGCTGGTTTATTCGTTTAATTGAGTCTCGCTGGACGGGACTCATTGCATTTCTCGGCAGTCTGGTTCTGGTCATTTGGGGATTCACCGTGGGAGATTGGCACAATTTTGTTCAACAATGGCAAACTGACCGTTTTATCCATGTGATGAGCCTGGACTTTTGCCTGCTCCACCTGTTGTTTCCAACCCTACTGGGGGATGATATGGCCCGTCGCGGCATGCAAAACTCGGCTCTATTCTGGTTGGTTACGGTGATTCCTCTGCTCGGTCCTGCCCTCTACTTGGTTGTGCGTCCTGCCCTGCCGGAGTCAGAGCGATCGACCCTGAAAGCATCTGTGTCAGGCTAGCGGATCGGATTCGCCAAATTGTGTATTCTGATGGCAAGCTTGCTAAACCAAGAATCAGGCAAGTAATTGGGCAAGTTTGCTGATGGTGTGTGAGGAGTGAGTGCCATGTTAAGTCGAGAGCAACGCACAGGGGTTTCGTCAGATTCCCAGTTTCGGAGGGATGGGGGCTTTGCAACGCAACGGGCCTGGGTAGAAATTGACACAGGAGCGCTGGCCCATAATGTGCAGCAACTCCGAAAATTTGTGTCTCCCCAGGCTGCATTAATGGCGGTTGTAAAGGCAGATGCCTATGGTCACGGGGCGATCGCCACTGCTCAGATCGTTTTGGAACAAGGGGCTTCGTGGTTAGGGGTTGCCACGATTCCGGAAGGAATCGAGTTACGTGAAGCGGGAATTGAAGCCCCGATTCTGGTGTTGGGAGCCAGCAACACGCCAGAGCAGGTACAGGCGATCGCCCACTGGTTCCTTCAACCCACCCTCTGCACCCCCAAACAGGTTCTCATTTTTGCCGAAACTTTGAAGGCTTTGGGGCATCCGATCGCCCTGCCTGTCCATATCAAGCTGGATACGGGGATGTCTCGTCTGGGCGTGCCCTGGCAGGAGGCGTTAGAGATGGTCAGGCTGGTGAAGCGAATGTCCAATCTCAAAATCGCCAGTGTCTATTCCCACCTGGCAACGGCAGACAGTCCGGATGAGGGGGTGATGCGTCAGCAGCAGCAACGGTTTGATCAGGCGATTCAAGCAATTCGAGACGCTGGGATGCAACCTCCCCTGCTTCACCTGGCAAATTCGGCGGCAACCCTGGCAAATCCTTCCCTCCATTACGATTTAGTCCGAACGGGGCTGGCGGTGTATGGTTTGTATCCTGCTCCCCATTTGATGGGGGCGATCGATCTCCGACCTGTGATGCAGGTGAAGGCCCGCATTACCCAGGTAAAAACGATTCAGGCCGGAACGGGGGTGAGCTACGGGCATCATTTTGTGGCCGATCGGGAGACCCAAATCGCCACCGTCGGGATTGGCTACGCAGATGGAATTCCCCGCAATCTCTCAAGCCAAATGCAGGTTCTAATCCGGGGCTGTAAGGTTCCCCAAATTGGAGCGATTACAATGGATCAACTCATGTTAGATGTCAGTGCGATTCCTGACTTGGAAGTGGGGGAAACGGTGACTCTTCTGGGTCAGGAGGGTTCCCTCCAGATTTCTGCGGATGATTGGGCCGCTCAACTGGGTACAATTTCCTGGGAAATTCTCTGTGGGTTCAAGCATCGCTTGCCCCGTGTGGCAGTCGGGTAACTCTATCACCAACCACCATGACCCTTGATTTCTGGGCGAAAACCAGCGGCACCTGGATGAATGCCGGGACAGTCTTCCTGGGAACAGGTCTGGGGTTATTGCTGCGGGGTCGTTTACCCCTGCCGATGCAGCAAATCATCACCCAGGCCGTCGCCCTGATCACCTTTTTTCTGGGCATCACAATGGCAGGGAGTCTGCTGAAAGTTCAGGCGGGACGAGTCGATGGCATCATCCTCGGACTGCTCAGCCTGGTGTTGGGTGGGATGTTGGGGGAATGGGGCCAGGTGGAGGAACGGCTGAAGGCGATCGGGGATTGGCTAAAAAAACGCTTCCGGGGGGGCGGTGCTTTTACGGAAGGATTTGTCGCTGCCAGTCTCCTGTTTTGTGTGGGACCGATGACCCTATTGGGGAGTCTCAACAATGGCCTGACGGGGGATAGTGCGCTCCTGACCCTCAAGGCGGTGATGGATGGCCTCACCTCGATCGCCCTGACCAGTAGCTTCGGCATTGGGGTGGGGTTTTCCATTCTCATCATTTTGTGCTACCAGGGGGGGATCTCCCTGGCTGCGGGGCTTTTGGCTTCGTCCCTCCCCGATCCCGCGACCCATCCCCAGGTGCTTCTCCTTACGGGAGTCGGGGGCTTGATGATTTTGGGAATTGGATTTGGGTTACTGGAAGTTGCACGGGTTCGGGTGGCTTCTTTTCTCCCGGCCCTCGTCCTGGCTCCCCTGCTATTCTGGCTGGCGGATTGGCTGAGCTAAGGGCTTAGAAGGGAAGTTTGACGGGCACGGTAATCGATCGCAAAAGACCCATATCCCGTTCGCGAGAAGTCGATCGCCGCCAATGCTTGATTCCTCCCTGCAACACAACCAGCTTCAGTCCCGTAGCCTCTAATTTTTTGTACGCCTTCACCGAACGCATCCCGGAGGTGCAGTACAAAACCAAGGTTGGAGGCGTAGGGTTGTTTTGGGCCGCACGGGCGATCGTCTCAATGGTTTGTACGCCATTTCCGGTTTCAATCTCATCCAGGGGAACCAGCACACTCTCCCCAATATGATCCTCCTGGTACTCAGCAGGGGTTCGCACGTCGATGAGAATCACGGGCTTCAATGCGCCCTGCTGCAAATCCGTTGCGGTAATCTGGCGGGTACTCAAGCTGGAGATGAAGGTCAGGGGGTCCATGTGGGTTGTGAGGACGATCGCTCCCCCAATTCCCACAAGCAAACTGACAGTAACCCCCGTAAGAATCAACACCTTCCAGGAAAAAGGTTGGCTGGGGGATAAGGTTGTGGGAGAGGAATCAGGTTGCATGGTGTTTTTTAGATTGAATTCTTTTAGATCGAAAAGGATAGAGCAGTTGCCCCAAATATCCCTGAGGCACGGGGTCAGCAATTCCGTACTGGTTCGGGTTGCGGCCCTTCGGCAGATAGAACGTGCCAAATATCCAATCAATGATGGGGAGTTGGGCTGCTAGATTTTTGTTGTAGACATCAGGATGGTTGTAATGGTGCCAGTGATGGAAGCGGGGGGTGGCAATGATCCAGGTCAGCGCTCCTAAATCTAGTCTCAAATTCGCATGGATAAAGAAGGCGATCGTCGCTGAAACGATGACATACACAGCAAAAGTTTGGGTGGAAAATCCTAGAAGGTAAAGGGGCACCAGTTGAAAGAGTTTGGTGAAAACCTGATCAACGGGATGCACCCGCACGGTTGCCAACCAATCCATCTCCCGTACACTGTGATGGACGGCATGGAAACGCCAGAGCCAGGGAACTGTGTGTAACAAACGATGGGCGATGTAATAACCCAGATCTGCAACAAATATTGCTTCGATGGCTTGAAGCCAAACAGGTTGTTGGGCGATCGTCTCCCGGAAAGGCAACTGTAGCCAGGTATCCAGTTGAACCAACAAAACGGTTGCAACGGCTGCCCCCGCTGCCCGTCCAATGAAATATCCCGTGAAAAAGTAGCAGGTGTCTGTCTGCCACGCCGGACGCAGAACGGGCTGTTGATGCAGGGACAACAATCGTTCCAGGGGGACGAAGATCAGAACAAGCAGAATAAATCCCTTCAGAACTTCGATCGCCATTACAACTCTTGATAGATCACGAAGAGAAATTCACCTTCCTCTAGCAGATTTACGTAGAAGTGCAGGGTTGTGATCTTTCGAAAGTGTTTCTAAAGAATTCACAACAGCCTTCTTTTGGGTACGGATAGCTACGGTTTTAAGGGAGAGGGTTAAGCTACGGTAAAAAATCCAACGCTCGGCCTTAAGCCATACTGTAAATATAGGGGCGATCGGCTTCTAAGGTGCTTGGATAGAATGATTCGAGCTGGATGCATCAAGTTCATGGGATTTGAAAGGCAGCGCTTGAACACCTCTTGCAATGATCTGAAAATTATCTGATATCAGGTGCGGGAAACTCTATGCCGATCGCTTACTGGCGGGACGAATATCGAACGGGCCATGCTCAGGTTGATGAGCAACACATGATGCTATTCCGGATCGTAAATCTACTCCATGACTCCATGCTACGAGGAGAAGGGCGAACGGTCTTGATGAGAACGCTGAACGATCTGGTGACTTATACCCTGGAGCACTTTCAGGTAGAAGAACGCCTGATGCTCGCCCTGAATTATCCGGATTATGAAGAACACAAGGCCCGCCACGAAGATTTGAAGGCAAAGGTGACTGTGTTGCTCGAAAAAGCCCAGCGGGAAGATACTTTTCTGACGCTGGAAGTCTCCCACTTTCTAACCGATTGGCTGATTCACCACATTAAGGGTTCTGATCAACGCATGATTAAGTTTCTCAAGGAGCAATCTGGCTCATTGGTTTCGTGAGACTGTTTTGCGGACGATTCACCTTTACGAACTAAAAATAGGGTTCGAAATTCAGTTTACTTATTCCCTAGCGCTAGATATAGTGTATCCACAGGATTGCCCAATTGCTGCTGACTTTAGGGTTGCAATGCAGTATATTTGTTCTATCCTCTTAATGACTCGTTCAGGGAACGGCTGGGCAGATGAAACTGGGCAGATGAAGCTGGGCAGATAGAACTGGGCAGATAGAACTGGGCAGATGGAACTGGGCAGATAAAACTGGATAGGCAGGAGCAATTGGCTCCAGGTTTGCTGGGAGCCTGAGTAGGGGCTGGATTATCGTCTAAGTGGGCACTATGGTACACGAACTCAACTTTCAGGCAATTAGTGATCGTCTTCCACCCCAAAACATTGACGCAGAAGAGGCTATCTTGGGGGGTATCCTCCTCGATCCAGAAGCGATCGGGCGGGTGATCGATCGCTTACGCCCGGAAGCTTTCTACATTATGGCCCACCAGGAAATTTATCGGGCCATGCTCACCCTTCATGCTCAAGGCCGCCCGACGGACCTGATGAGTGTGGCTTCCTGGCTTCAAGACAAGAAGACGATAGAAAAGGTGGGGGGTCATACTCGGTTGGCCCAGTTGGTCGATCGCACCATCAGTGCTGTGAATATTGACCAGTACGCTGAACTGGTCATGGATAAATTCTTGCGCCGCAAGCTCATTCGGGCAGGGAATGAAATTGTCCATTTGGGCTACGAAACAGGGGTAGATCTCACTCAGGTCATGGATCAGTCTGAGCAGAAGATCTTTAGCCTGTCTCAAGATCGCCCCAGTAAAAGTCTGATTTCCACCTCTGACATTCTGACCGAAACCTTTTCAGACATTGAGAATCGCTCGCTCGGCCTGGTGATGCCGGGGATTGCCTGTGGTTTCTATGACCTGGATGCGATGACCCAGGGCTTCCAGCGATCGGACCTGATTATTGTGGCGGGTCGTCCGGCGATGGGGAAAACGGCGATCACGGTCGGGGTCGCTCGAAATATTGCGGCTTACCATAAGCTCCCAGTTGCAATTTTCAGTTTAGAAATGTCGAAGGAACAACTGGTCTATCGTCTCCTGGCCAGTGAAGCTCAAATTGAAAGTGGAAGGCTCCGATCGGGTCGTATTAGTCAGCAAGAATGGGAACCGTTGGGCCATGCTATCAGCGTTCTTTCCCAGTTACCTATCTATATCGACGATACACCTGATATTTCGGTGATGGAGATGCGATCGAAAGCTCGACGGCTCCAGACGGAATACGGCAAGCCCCTGGGTCTGATCCTGGTGGATTATTTGCAGTTGATGGAAGGCAGCGGCAACGATAACCGGGTGCAGGAGTTGTCGAAGGTCACTCGGGGGCTGAAGGGTTTGGCGCGGGAACTTCAGGTGCCCGTCATTGCCCTCTCCCAGTTAAGTCGGGGAGTCGAGTCCCGCACCAACAAACGCCCCATGATGTCTGATCTGAGAGAATCTGGATCGATTGAGCAAGACGCGGATCTGATTATTATGCTTTATCGGGAGGAATACTATAACCCGGATACACCCGATCGCGGCATTTCAGAGCTGATTGTGGCAAAACATCGAAATGGCCCCACCGGGACTGTTAAACTACTCTTTGAACCCCAGTTCACTCGTTTTCGCAATCTTGCATCCCCCAACCGAACCTAAGGAGATGTGACGGTGCCTCAGTTTTTAGTTACCTGGCTGGTGATGGCTGTGTCCTTTCTGATAACGGCCTATCTAGTTCCTGGCTTTTATGTGACAGGTTTTATCGCTGCCCTGATCGCGGCTGTGATGCTCGGTCTAGTCAATGCGATCGTCCGTCCTCTGTTGATTCTTCTGACCCTCCCACTCACCATCTTTACTCTGGGATTCTTTCTCTTGATTGTGAATGCCCTTACTTTGCAATTGGCAGCCTTCCTGACGCGGGGCTTCAGCATCCGGGGGCTGTTCAGTGCCATTTTGGGATCGATCGTGCTAACGATTGTATCCAGCATCCTAAACATGTTCTTTAAGAAGGATGGGGATCGAGACCGGGATTAAGGGCCGTTATTGCATTCGATCGATCGTTCGATATTGAATAGCCTCTGCAACATGGGGAGGCTGGAGAGTTTCGCTACTATCTAGATCGGCAATCGTTCGGGCAACTTTCAGGATGCGATCGGTTGCACGGGCGGATAACCCCAATTTGCGAATCGCACTCTCCAATAACTGACGACCCGTATCATCCAATCGGCACCATTGCTTCAAGTGACGGCTCTGCATCTCTGCATTACACCGTAGATCAACGTTGCCCTCCTGGAAACGGGTTTGTGCTCGTTTCCGTGCCTCCTGAACCCGGAGCCTTACACTGGCAGAAGGTTCTCCGGTAGACTGTTGGGTGATTTCCTCCGGTTTGAGACGGTTCACGGCGACCTGAAGATCAATCCGGTCCATCAACGGGCCTGAGAGTCTTGCCCAATATTGCTCTCGCACACGGGCAGAACAACTACAGGCTTGAATCGTATCTCCAAAGTAGCCACAGGGACAGGGATTGGTACTGGCAAGCAAAGTGAACTGTGCGGGAAAAGAAACAGATTGACGGGTGCGGGAAATGGTCACAAATCCATCCTCCAAAGGCTGACGCAAAAACTCCAGCACATCCCGTTTGAATTCTGTTAGCTCGTCCAAAAACAGAACTCCGCGATGGGCCAGGGAGATCTCACCGGGTCGAGGAAAACTGCCACCCCCCACAAGCGAAGGTCCAGAAGCAGAATGGTGGGGACTGCGAAAGGGACGATCGCTGATCAAGGCTCCCTGGTGCTTTAGAAGCCCAGCGACAGAATGAATTTGGGTGACTTCCAGGGCTTCTTCAAAACTGAGAGATGGAAGAATGCCCGGTAAACGGCGGGCCAGCATTGTTTTGCCACTTCCCGGAGGTCCGACGAACACGAGGTTATGTCCCCCCGCTGCTGCAATTTCCAGGGCACGACGGGCATGGGCCTGCCCTTTGACATCCTTCAGGTCCAAACTCCGTAACTGGGACTGTTTTAGTTCAACCTCCGGGTCTACCCGAACGGCCTGATAGTGCTGGGGAGCCTGAAGAAAGTTCGCAACCTCCGCCAGGTGCTTAAACCCATAGACAGCCAACCCATGTACCACTGCGGCTTCTCGGACATTTCCTTCAGGAACAACGAGACCCCGAATTCCCAACCGTCTAGCTGCTGCTGCAATCGGTAACACTCCAGACACTGCTCGTAAGCTTCCATCCAGGGAAAGCTCCCCGAAAAACAGGTAATCCTCCAAAACTTCGATCGCGACCTGTTCGGAAGCAGCCAGAATGCCAATGCTGATGGGTAAATCAAAGCTTGGGCCTTCCTTACGCAAATCGGCTGGAGTGAGGTTGATGACGATGCGCCGCATGGGATACAAAAAACCAGCATTTTTAAGCGCAGCTTTGACCCGCTCCCTGGATTCCTGAACTGCCATATCCGGAAGCCCAACCACTGCAATTCCCGGTAGCCCCCCCGAAACATCCACCTCCACCCCAACGCGAATGGCATCAATTCCTACCAGGGCTGCACTCCAAACTCTTGCCAACATAAGACACGCTCCATTTACCAGACCAGGATAGGAGAAGTCTTCAGGGGAATTAAACGGGTGTTGTGGTGGAAAAAATGCGCGAGATGGCTGACTCTAATTTGGGTGGGTGATGGCAATTGATAAAGGCAGACCTATCGAACAGGAGGTTGACCAGTAAAATTCAAGCAGTCAATTGATGGGATAACTGTATGAGTGATGCGCCAGACACAATTTTTAGCAAAATTATTCGACGGGAAATTCCGGCAGACATTGTTTATGAGGACAACTTAACCCTGGCCTTCAGGGATATTAATCCCCAGGCTCCCGTCCATATCCTGGTGATCCCCAAGGAACCGATCGCCCAACTCTCGGATGCTGAGTCTCAGAACCATGCTCTGATGGGTCACCTCCTCCTGACTGTCAAGCGCGTTGCCGCCCAGGCAGGGTTAGAAAATGGCTATCGGGTTGTCATTAATAACGGGGCTGATGGGGGGCAAACCGTCCCCCATCTCCACCTCCATATCCTGGGTGGACGAGCGATGGACTGGCCTCCCGGATGAAGCAAGGAGGGAGAACAGTAAAAATTCTGAAGAAAGGGTTTACAAAATTCAACAACCTCCTTAATCTAAATATGTGAGAGCTAACTTAAAGATAGATTCTCACCGTACATCTAACCCAAGCAATCATTTATAACCATGACAACGACTCTGCAACGGCGCGAAAGCGCAAGCGCATGGGAGCGGTTCTGTAACTGGGTCACCAGCACCGACAATCGCCTGTATGTAGGCTGGTTCGGCGTTCTGATGATCCCCACCCTCCTCTCTGCCACCATCTGCTACATCAT
>JANRKG010000318.1:0-7725 GCA_033763635.1 Leptolyngbyaceae cyanobacterium bins.59 | reverse complement strand
CCGAAAGTTAAACGAACCCATCTGTGGCTGATTCAGGCAATGAGTGTGATTGCCTTGTTTGCGATCGTCTATGAAACCCTGTATTTCAGTAGCCAAACTTTCAACTCGTTTCTCGTCTGGTTGCCTTTCCTGAACCCCATTCAAGCCCTGTATCGAAATCCTGCGCTTTTCCTCTTGATCCTGGCGATCGTCCTTCTGGGCATTGCTCCCTGGTTACTGGATTGGATATTCCGCATCTTTTATGGGCAGCAACCGTTACCGACATCCACCCTGGCAACTTACAGCCCGGAAACCATTCGCCTACTTAACCAACAAACGCGCCAGCGCAAGCTCCCTCTGCCCACTCTGGCCCTTCTCCCAACTGCTACGCCCGTCGCTCTCACCTATGGCTGGCTTCCCCGAAATGCCCGGATTGTTGTGAGTCAGGGAGCGCTCGATCGTCTCTCAGAAGACGAACTTGCCACCCTCTATATGCAACAGTTGGGCCACATTATCCATTGCGATTTTGTTGGGATGACTCTGATGGGGCTAGTCCAACAACTTCCCTACCTGGTTTACTGGCAAGCGGCTGAGTGGGGCGATCGGATTCAGGAATGGCAGAGCCGCTCCCGTCGTCCTCGTCGCTGGGTTATCTTCCTGCAACAGGGATTGTTAGGGATTGTAGTGGGACTATCGGTGATTGGGTATGGGCTGTTTCGTCTATGGCGCTGGCCCGCCCTCTGGTTCTCCCGCACTCGCCTCTTCTACGCCGATCGGTTTGCGGTAGAGGTGACTGGAAATCCCAATGGGTTGACCCGTGCCCTATTGAAACTAGCGATTGGGATGGCTGAAGAGATTCAAAAACAGGGGCAGACCAGTGAGTTACTCGAAAGCTGGGAGTGCCTGATGCCTTTGGGATACCGGGAGTCGGTCACGATGGGGAGCCTTCGCCCTGAAGTTCCTTTGGCTTCCCGCCTGGAATGGGGTAGGGTCAATCCCTATCGTCACTGGCTTGCCATTAACGTTCCTCACCCACCCTCAGGCGATCGGCTCCATCGCCTCGCTCAATATGCCCGATCCTGGCAACTCGATACAGAATTAACCTGGGAAAGCAAGGTTGCTTCTGGGGGACGATCGCCCCAGTCCCCCTTAGCCCGGATGCGAAACAACAAACGGCTGTGGCTTCAGGGTGCCCCCTTCTTTGGCATTGGGTTGGGAATTATTGCTGGCTTAGGGCTTTGGGGATTGGGAGCCTTTGCCTATGTCGTTGACCTGTGGCAAATTACCTGGTTTATGGGCGATCGATGGTTGCTCGTTGCCTGTCTACCGTTTGGATTTGCGATTGGCACCCTGGTACGCATCAATCCCCTGTTTCCTGATCTGCCTCGGCTTGCTTCTTCCCCTGTTTCTACACCGGATCTCGTCCCCCTGCTAACCAATCCAACCGCTCTTCCCATCGATAGTCCTCCTGTGCAGTGGCAGGGCAAACTGCTGGGGCGTAAGGGAGTTCGTAACTGGTTGGGACAGGATCTCTTGCTTCAAACAGACCAGGGATTGATCAAGCTTCATGTTACCTCGCCGTTGTTGGGACCGATCGGACTGCTATTTCATCGCAGTGGTGTTCGCCCTGAGATGCTTGTACAGCGATCGGTGCTGGTGACAGGATGGTGGCGCTCTGGAGTGGCTCCCTGGATTGATGTAGAAGAAATTCAGAGTCAAATGGGCAAAACTACTTATAGCAATCACCCGATCGGGTCTATTTTATTGGCTTGTTTTGCGATTCTCTGGGGTCTCTACCTCATCTGGTATCGGGCAGGTCAGTATTCTTGGTAACTCCGTATCCTGATGATTTTCCAGGAAACTTACCTTTTGACGTAGCCCTGTCTGTCAGGCCGTGATACCTTAATGAGTGGCGCAATTAACCAAACAGCATTGATCCATAGGCTTTATTGGATCAGCATACCTGCGTTCCAATAGATAGCCCCATTGAATAAACCTTATTAGTAGGCAAATCAATCGACTAACGAGTAGGTTCTTTGGAAGTCCCGGGATTGAACATCTTGCAAACATCTTTGTTTGACATTGGTTTAATAGACATTGGTTTAATAAATGATGCAATGCCTCCAGACCTCTCAAATTCAGTTGACGATAAATGCATTGTTTCTTCCTTGAAGTCAAGCCTGAATCAGGAAATGGAGCGAGGGAAACCGCAATCTCTTTCGATAGGATGGTTGTAGTTTCGAAATCCAATAAAAATAGAACCAAATGGTGGCTAATGAGGGCTAATCAGTATGTCTTCCTTTCCAGTCTCTAATTGCTGTTTTTAAGTTCGTTTTCCCACACCAGTCTGGAGGTATCTTTCATGTCTGTTCGTCTTTATATCGGGAATTTACCCAAAGAATTAGAACGTCAAGAATTAGCGGCAGTATTTGCCGAAGAGGGAGATTCAGTCTCTACCAAGGTTATTACCGATCGCAAGACGGGCAAATGCCGGGGATTTGGGTTCGTCACGGTTCCTACCGATGAACAAGCCGATCAGATCATTGAAAAGTTCAATGGCTATGTCTTGAAGGAAAGCACATTGAAGATCGAAAAGGCTTTACCGCGAACCAAAGGAAAGGGAGAGGATGCCCAATTTGAAGAGTCTCCAGCCGTAGGGGCTGGCACAGGAGCCTCAGGAACAGTGAGCGGTGGCGGTCGCCGGAACAAGAATTCGGGCAATAGTAATAAATCTCGTCGTTCTACCTCAACCCCAACGGATTCGGATACCGTTCAGCCCGATCCCCGTTGGGCACAAGAATTGGAAAAATTGAAGCAACTTCTTGCTGCTCAAACAACGAATTCTTAAGCTTGGGTTCACTCAAGCTCTATCTTTCAAACCAATTCGAGTCACTATCAACTCATTACAGACCTACTCAGGTTGGAATCACTAGGTTTCTGCTTGGTTGGGTCTGTTAGTTTTTGTTGTTTTTTGGGACCGAACTTTGGGACGGGTGAAGCGACGATGGTGCATTTGACGGAAGAGAAGCTGCGATCGTCTGGAATGCTTTAAGCTCCAGTGGAGGAGACGAAATAGGTGATTGAGGGCTAATTGCTCTTGATCCGCTCGTTGTTTCTCTGTTTCAGGCCCTCCTAATGCTAGATTTGACAACTTAGCCGTATAAGGGCTAGCTGCCTCATATCTCTGTAAGAACTGATCTCGGATGTGACTCACATCTGTTTTTGCGGCGACTCCCAATACCAGCACAACCCGATCGTCCTTTGCGTACTCTAACCGTTGGATGACTAACTGGGCTTCAGCTTGCTCCGTTTCGATTTCTATAAGCGCGATCGATAGGGCAACCCAGTTCACAGGAGCGATGAGAGCAATTTCGATCGTGCTGATGGACTGTTGAAAGAGTTGAGTAAATTCTCCCGGGGCAAAGCTGCCAGTTCTGGGGCAACGGCCTTGATCATTACTTCGCAGGTAAACGTAATCACAAACAACGTCATCTAACTGAGTTGCGCTGTTAATATTCCAGTTTTCCAGGCAGGCACGGGTCAGTTTCGCAGCGGTAAAGTTCGTTGCCAGAGCCTGGGTAGAGGTTAGATCGGCCCCCATCAGCTTGGCCTCTGTAAAATCCGTTCCTCGCAGGTCTGCTCCCGTCAATTTAGCTTCCTTCAAATCACTGCGACTCAGATTTGCCCTGCGTAGTTTGGTATCCCGTAAATCGGCCCCCATCAACTTGACATCACTCAGATTAGCTCCCCGTAAGTCCGCCTCCCGCAAATTTGATCCTCGCAGGTCCGCCTCTCGCAAATGAGTCCCACCCAAGTTCGTGCGGCTCAGGTTGGCTCCAATCAGGGTCGTCGATCGGAGATCCGCCTCCTGTAGATCCGCGCCACACAGATCTGCCCGTCCTAAAAATGCCTCCCGCAAATCGGCTCTAGATAGATCGGCCCCCATGAGTTTTGCCCCGGTCAAATTGGTGCCAATTAGTTTGGCCCCCATCAGGTCTGCCAGGCTAAAGTTTGCCCCCACCAGATCTAACATGCTGAGGTTTGCATCACTGAGATCGACTTGAGTGCGAGAATTTCGCTCTCTCCATTCATTCCAGGCAGTGACTCCCTTTTTTAATACGATTAGCTGCTCTTGATTAGCCATCGACGCATCCCTCATCAAGCAAGCTTTAACCCTCTCCAGGAAGTTCTAGAGCCAGTCTGCCCTAGACGTATTATGGATGATGGGTCGGGGAACTGCTAGCCTTCAAAGTAGTTTGAAGAACTAACTCATTTCCACCACTGTTTCTTCCCGATCCCCAGGACTTTGGGCTGCAAACGCTTCCTCTTGGACGGTGGGACGGAAGTAATCGTAGATTTGTTGCGCCAGACGGGGACCAATACCAGGAACCTCACCGATTTGCTGAGGGCTGGCCTCTCGCAGGTAATCGATGGATCGAAAGTGGGCCAGGAGTTGAGTTTGGCGATAGTGCCCCAAGCCAGGGATTTCGTCCAGGTGGGAACGGCGCATACGATCGCTCCGTTGTTGACGATGGAAACTGACGGCAAACCGATGGGCCTCATCCCGCAAGCGACGCAGCAGTTGCACCCCCGGTTGGTCCGGCTCAGATACGAGTGGGTCAGACTGTCCTGGCAGAAAAATTTCCTCCTGCCGTTTTGCCAGACTGATTACTTTCACATCCTCTAACAAATTCATCTCCCGCAGCACCTCTACAACGGCTGAAAGTTGCCCTTTTCCGCCATCAATCATGATCAAGTCAGGCCAATCATTTTCAGAAGCCGTATTGACCCGTTGAGACGGTGCTGATTTTTCCTGCCAGCGGGTCAAGGTGCCATCGGGGTTACGAGTATATCGGCGGAATCGGCGCTGAATGACTTCTGCCATGCTAGCGAAATCGTCAGAGTGCCCTGCTGTTACAGCCGGATTTTTAATCTTATAGTGGCGATAGTGTTGTTTCGCAGGTAAACCATCGATAAAAACGACTTGCGAGGCAACCGCATCGGACCCCTGAATATGGGAAATATCGTATCCTTCAATGCGGCGCGGAATATCGGGGAGATCCAACAACTCCGCCAGATCCAGAGTTGCGTGGGCATTGCGATCGGCAAATCTCTGGTTCCGGGCCAACTCGTACTCGGCGTTGCGCTCCACCATCTCCAGCAGATCGGCTTTCGTTTGGCGATGGGGATAGAGGATATTAACCCGCCGCCCCCTGGTGCTGCTTAACCAGTTCTCCAGAATTTCCCCTTCTGGAAGTTCATGCTGCACGATCACTTCGGCAGGAATTTCTACAGGGTCTACATTTTGATAGTGTTCTTCCAACACCCGTTGGAGAATTGCCCCTGCGTCTCCAGACTGGGCTTCCGCTACAAACCCCAGGCGACCCACGAGCTTCCCTGCCCGAATCTGAAATAACTGGATACAGGCATGGTGCTCGTCAGCCGCCAGGGCGATCGCATCGCGGGAAACCGTATCGTCGGGGAGGGATACCTTCTGGTCGGCCCCCAGAGATTTAATTCCAGCAATCTGATCCCGAAGACGAGCCGCATGTTCAAAGTTGAGGGCTTCCGCTGCCTGGTCCATCTGGGCTGCCAAAATCTCGACAAGCTCCTGCGTCCGTCCCTGAAACACCATCGCAACCTTCTGGACCGTCTTCCGGTAGTCCTCTGGTGTCACTAATTGCTGGCAGACTCCGGGGCAGCGTCCCATGTCATAGTTCAGGCAGGGACGATCCTTAAAGAGCGGTTGGGGTCTTTGTCGCAGTGGAAAGATCCGCTTCACGAGATGGAGGGTGCGGCGCATTAAACCCACATCCACATAGGGACCATAGTAGCGGTCCTTTCCTTTGCTCTTCTGCCGTCGTCGTGTAATGAAGATACGGGGATAGTCTTCAGACCAGGTAATACACAGGTAGGGATATTTTTTGTCGTCCTTGAGCAGCACATTAAAGTGGGGTTGGTGCTGCTTCACCAAGTTTGCTTCCAACGCGAGAGCTTCTGCTTCCGTATCCGTGACGATGATCTCAATTTCTGCAACCTGCCGCACCATCAGCTCAATGCGGGGGGTGTGGTTTTGGAGATCGCGGAAATAGGACCGGACTCGCGATCGAAGCTTTTTGGACTTACCAATATAAAGGATATTGTCGCTGGCATCCCGCATGAAGTAGACACCCGGTTCAGGGGGAATCTCCTTCAAACGAGCTTCCAGACGCTCTGGATTTTTTAAGAGAGGCAAGGGATTGGCAGAAAAGGTCACAAATTAAAACCAGCAAATTAGAATCGGTAGACAGTGGGGAAGTTGATGAGAGGCATCTCTTCGATTATAAGTTTTCCTTTCAAAAGTCTAAGCCCCTTTCCCAGGAGGAAAGAGGCTTTTAGTGGAATCAGATTTTAGTTAGCTGTTTAAGCTATCTGACTCATTATTCTTGGGAAACGGGTGTTTTGGACCGCTTGACCACCTTTAGCTTAGGCTTCGAGGAGCCTCCAGAATTCTGGAAGTCACGATTACTTTCTTCAGGGTAGTAGTCAGCCTGGGACCAGGTAGGCCGGGTGCGATCGTACACCATCTGCAATGCAGCCGCAGCGATCGCGTGAGCATCGTACTCTTCACTCAGACGAGCCACAATGGGCAGGAAGGAGGCCATGCGTTCGCCAGAGAGGGCTTCCCGAACCTGACTTTGCAGCTTATCTAACTGATGGGCTTCGATCTGGGCACGGGTTGGAATGGAACGAACTTCGAGGGATTGGCGAACATGGCGTTCGATATCGCGCAGACGGCGACGCTCCAGGGGTTGGATCAGGGAAAGGGCGGTCCCTTCCTTTCCGGCCCGTCCGGTACGACCGATCCGGTGAACGTAATTTTCCAGACTGTCGGGCAGATCAAAGTTAATCACATGGGTCAAATCATCTACGTGGATGCCCCGTGCCGCAATATCTGTTGCGACGACCCACCGCACCTGGCGCTGGCGGAACCGAAGCAGAAGCCGCTCCCGTTGCACCTGGCTGAGATCCCCGTGATACTCATCTACACTGTGTCCTGCTGACTGCAACTGATTGGTCAGGTCGGCGGCAGTGCGACGAGTCCGGACGAAAATCAAGGCAGATTCGGGGTCTTCCAGTTCCAGAATAGGTAACAGGGCTTTAGCCTTCGTCCATCCTCTGGGGATCAAGTAAGCAATCTGATTAATCCGGGTAGGAGCAGCCTTGGGTTGCTCCACCGTAATAATTTGGGGATTGCTCAGAAAACGGGTTGCCAGTTTCCGAATCGACAGGGGCATGGTGGCTGAGAAGAAGGCCATTTGACGTTTTGCAGGTGCTTGACTGAGGATTTTTTCCACATCCTCAATAAAGCCCATGTTCAACATTTCATCGGCTTCATCTAACACGAACCAGCGGACGCGATCGAGTTTCAAGTCCCCTCGGCTAAGGAGATCCAACACCCGACCGGGAGTTCCAACAATCACCTGGGAACCTTGCTGCAAGCGGGAAATTTGGCGATCGATCGCCTGTCCACCGTAGATGGGGGTGATCCGGAGTTGCCGCTGGGTATTAAAACTACGGATTGCCTGACAAACTTGAAGCGCCAACTCACGGGTTGGTGTGAGGATCAGGGCTTGAACAGCTCCGTCAGCAATATCCACATTCTCCAGAATGGGCAGGGAGAAGGCTGCGGTCTTACCTGTCCCGGTTTGAGCTTGCCCAAGGACATCTCGACCTGACAGAACATGGGGAATGGCCTGTGCCTGA
>JANRKG010000317.1:0-15284 GCA_033763635.1 Leptolyngbyaceae cyanobacterium bins.59 | reverse complement strand
AGGCAACAGGACGAATCCTGCTCTCTCATGGAAGCCGCAGGACTGGGAGCAAAGAGGTGGTGGAAAGGCTGGCTGTCCAACTGGGGGCGGTAGCGGCCTACTGGTCTACCCGTCCCAGTTTGGAAACGCAAGTAGAACGGTTCGTCTACGCAGGGCATACAACCATTGCCGTACAACCTTATTTTCTGTTTGCAGGGGGAATTATAGAGGCGATCGCCCAGCAGATCGCTCAACTCTCTCAGCAATTTGAAACCGTAACAATCCACTTAATGGAATCGCTAGGGCCAACTCTAGACCTGGCAGATTTAGTGATTGATTTAATGGAACCCGATCGGTCGCTGACTCCAATGGACTCATAATTTTTTCGTGTAACTTGCCTGTAACTTGCCTGTAATTTTTCTGTATTTTTTGTAATTCGCCTGTAATTTCATGACAACCATGCAATCTTCTTGTCTCGGTAAGGTGTATCTTGTGGGCGCAGGACCAGGAGATCCAGGCTTGTTAACGTTGAAGGGGAAAACCCTACTGGAATGCGCCGATGTCGTTGTGTATGATGCCCTGGTCAGTGCGCCCATTCTGGCAATGATCAATCCCCGTGCAGAGCGCATTGATGCTGGCAAGCGTCGGGGGCGGCACTCGTTGCTACAAGAGACGACCACCCAGACGTTGATTGACCTGGCTCACGACCATGCGATCGTCGTTCGCCTGAAAGGGGGCGATCCCTTTGTGTTTGGGCGGGGCGGCGAGGAAATGGAGGATCTGGCCAAAGCGGGAGTTTCTGTCGAAGTTGTGCCGGGGGTAACTTCGGGCATTGCGGCCCCTGCCTACGCTGGCATTCCCCTCACCCATCGGTCTTACAGTTCCTCCGTTACGTTCGTAACAGGTCACGAGGCAGCGGGTAAGTATCGCCCAGAAGTGAACTGGCAAGCGGTCGCCCAGGGATCAGAAACGATCGTGATCTACATGGGCATCCACAATCTCCCTCACATCATTCCCCAACTCGTGGCAGCGGGGTTGAAGGAAGAAACCCCGATCGCCCTCATCCGGTGGGGCACTCGCCCGGATCAGGAGGAACTGATTGGAACGCTAGGGACGATCGTAGAGCAAATAGCGGCGAACGGCTTTGAGGCTCCGGCGATTGTGGTGATCGGCTCAGTGGTGAACTTTCGAGCGGTCGTCGCTGGAGCAGGAAGCCCTGCAACCGAACTGTGAAACCGTCAATCCCTCAGAATTCGTTCCAGAGGGCCGCATTCTCGGCAGCACGGCGATCGGAGGAGGGGGCCACTTCGTATAAAGGTAGGGTGGGTTGACTGGGTTGGCCCGATCGCTCCTTTTTCCCCTGCCCCCGACGACGCTGAGAAACCGATTCTTCACTGGTTTCCTCTGCCACCACTTCATACAGAATCGCCAACTTTTCAGAGTCCTTTCCCTTTCTTAAGACCCGTCCTAATCGTTGAATGAATTCTCGCTCTGATGCCGTTCCCGATAGCAAGATGGCGATTCGGGCTTCCGGCATATCCACCCCTTCATTCAAAACATGGGACGTAACCAGGGTTTTGTAGTCTCCCTCACGGAACTTCACCAGGGTTTCGTGTCGTTCCTTGACGGGGGTTTGATGCGTAATGGCGGGAATGAGAAACTCCCGTGAGATGCGGTAGACCGTTGCATTATCGTTCGTGAAGATCAGAATGCGTTCTGGATGGTGAGTTACCAACAAATCTGCCAGCACCCGAATTTTGCCTTCCGTCCCCAGGGCAATTTCTCGCGCCTCCCGGTGGGCCAGCATAGCCCGTCGTCCCGCTTGCGATCGGGCACTTTGTTGCACAAATCGTTGCCACCCCTGAAGGTTGGAGAGGTAAATATTGTGGGATTGCAAAAAAGCATTCCGGAGTTGCATGAGTTCCGTGTAGCGGCTGCGTTCCTGGGGGGAGAGTTTGACCCGAATGCGAGTCACTTCGTGGTGAGCCAGCGCTGTCCCCGACAGTTCCTCGGCGGTTTTGCGATACACAACAGGGCCAATCAGGGTGTCCAGGTCCAGATGACGACCATCGGCGCGATCGGGGGTCGCAGTCAATCCCAGACGGTAGGGAGCGATCGAGAACTCAGCAGTGACGCGATTAAAGTCACTGGGCAGGTGATGACATTCATCAAAAATCAGTAGGGCGTAGCGATTGCCCAGGGATTCCGCATGGATCGCGGCACTATCGTAGGTGGCAACCAGGATGGGCGATCGATCCCGTGACCCGCCCCCCAACACCCCCACCTCCATATCCGGAAAGGCTGCCAGCAGATGGGCGTACCACTGGTGCATCAAATCCAGGGTCGGCACCACAATCAGAGTGCTGCGGGGTATCGCTTGCATCGCCAGTTGGGCCAGGTAGGTTTTCCCAGCGGCGGTCGGCAACACAACGACCCCCTTCCGCCCTGCCTGAGTCCAGGCTTCCAGAGCTTCGCTCTGGTGGGGATAGGGCTGCATTTCCAGGCTGGGAATTAATTCAAGAGGCTGAAATTCCCTCGCCTTATCTTCAAAGGCGATCCCTTCTTTTTGCAGAACCGTCACCAATTCCCGGTAACACAGGGCAGGACAGCGAAACCGCTCCACCCGATCGTCCCAAGTCGCGTAATCCATCCAGGCTTTCCCCCTGGGCGGAGGATGGAGCAGCAGGGTGCCGCGATCGAAAGATAGGGTGGGGGTACGGGGCATTGAGTAAGGGATGTTTAAGCAACTGCTTTGACACGAACCTGACCGACAAAATTTGACAGAATTTTCAGCCCTGCATCCGAGGACTTTTCGGGGTGGAATTGGACCGCCATTAGATTATCGCGGGCGATCGCGGCGGTTACAGTTTGGGTGCCGTGAGTAATGGTGGCAGCGTTTACAGACGGATCGGCAGGGTCCGCATAGTAGGAATGGACGAAATAAACCCAGGGATTTTCCAGCAAGCTCTGCCAGAGCGCGAGATCCGGTTGGGTGAGGTGGAGTTGATTCCAGCCCATGTGGGGAATGGTGAGATTGGGTTCGGGTCGGAAGCGGCGAACCATCCCCGGCAAAATGCCGAGTCCGGGTTCCTTGCCTTCTTCGCTACCTTCGAACAAAACCTGTAAGCCCAGGCAGATGCCCAGAAAAGGTTTCCCGCTGGCAATGACCGATCGAATGGGTTCTACCAGATGGCGCGATCGAATGTGTTGCACGGCGGGGTCGAAGGCTCCCACCCCCGGCAGCACAACCGCATCGGCTCGTTCCAGGTCTGCCGGGGAATCCGTTACTTCTGGAGTGGCTCCAGCCTGCTCAAGCCCTTTACAGGCCGAGTGTAAATTGCCCATATCGTAATCGATGACTGCGATCACTGGCATTGAAGCCCCCCTCCGGTGTTGCCGTTACGTTCTTATCCTAACGGAGCGCAAACAGACTATACTCGTTCAGGCAAGAACAAATTGGCGATGACTGCTTCCATTCTGCTGACAACCTTTGATATCTGGCTTCCCCACCATGTCACCAATTCATCGGATGACCTGATATTAGAGGTATTACAACGGGAACCTCTGGCAGACTGCCATCTGATTCGTAAATTAGAAGTCGATTTTGACCTGGCTCCCCAGAAAACGATCGCCTGTATTCAAACCCTACGCCCCAAATTAATCGTGTGTTGTGGCATGGCAGAGAAACGATCGCGACTGAGCGTGGAATCGGGAGCCAGTTGGAATGGCCAGAGACTCAATACTGTCCTCAGTCTCGATCAATTAATTGCGGGCCTAGCTCACACCGAAATCAGCCACGATGCAGGGGTCTTTGTTTGTAATCGATTGTATTACGAGATACTGCATTCTCTAAAAACAGCAGATTTGGGCCACAACCGTTGTATCTTTGTCCATGTGCCAATTTTAGTGCCTGAAAATCGGGGTGCGATTGTTCAGGATTTCCTGACCCTGCTCGATCGGTTGCGAGGATTAATACTTTAGTGGTTCCTGCGAGTTCATGCTGTTCTTGTTCCTTCAAATTCCCGTTGCCCAGATAACTCCTCCGCCTGAGCCGCAGAGACCGCCTGAGATCAGGATCGAAGAGGCGGTTCCTGCGGGGGGGTTGCAAATTTTAGAAGAACTCGATCCCAAGCAGATTATTGTTGCCCAGGAGGTACGACCCTTACCGGGTCAATTAGATGCGGTTCCCGTCTTCAATAGCAACAGCCCAGAGGTTGTTTTGACGGAAGGGATTTTATTATCAACCTTTCCGCCCGATGGCAAGGCCAATCCCTCAGCCCATCTCAATTTCCCATTTAATGGGCGGTTCGATATTTTTTCCCACCACATTTCGCGGGGAAGAACTCCCGAAGAAACCCGATCCCTGATTCAAAGCATTCTGATTCAGAATCCCAGTTCGTCGGAGACGGTCACGCTAGATATCCAGCAAGCCGCGACCTACCTGACTCGACCCGATGCTTTGTTTGTCGAATTGCCCGCTTTCGTGGAAGATCCCCTGGGGCGTGTCTTTTCGGGACCGGGGAGCCGAGTAGTCAGCGACATTTTGCGCGGACGGCGGCAAGGAAACTGGCCCTCAGTCGTCAAGATTCCACCGGGGGAAAGTTACTTATTGATGAACTTACCCATTCCCATCGGCAGTGTCGTGCCCTCTTCGAACGGACGATCGACCCTCATCCGGGCCTGGAGCAGTGCCCCCGTCTACGTTGCAACCCTGGCGATGTTTGCACCGAGAGATGAGGATGGGGAGGAGCGTTTGCCAACCCTGGAGGAATGGCTGAATCTGCTACAAACCGGAACCCTGGCTGGCCCTCGTGATCTGGCACCAACACCTCCCCAGGCAACTGGAGGAGACGTAATTTACGGACGAGTGGCAGGGGTGGCACTGGGGTCCGAGTGGCGGACCCAATTGACCGACCAACCCAACGGGGACTCCCTCAAAATTCCCGCTCCTGGTAAGGCGTTCTCTTATGGAATTAGTCTGCTACCCAGAGGCACGTTTGGCACCAACCAGATCCAGAGTGCCAAGATTCTGGCCCGTTACAGTGATACGGCCTACCGTGCCCACGGAAATTATGGCGTGCATTACAGTCTGACATTGCCCCTGCACAACCCAACGAATCAGACCCAAACCGTCACGCTTTCAATTCAAACCCCTATCAAGGAAGACACCCTGCGGGGTGGAGTTCGCTTTCTCGACCCGCCAGAGAACCGAATCTTTTTCCGGGGAACGGTGCGGGTGCGATACACCAACGATCAAGGACTCCCCCAAACCCGATTTGTTCATCTGGTGCAGCAACGAGGTCAGCAGGGTTCTCCCCTCGTTCAGCTTCAGATGCCGGGAGGCGATCGACGGTTGGTTCAGGTCGATCTACTCTATCCACCCGATGCCACACCGCCCCAAGTTCTCACTGTGCAAACGATGGCAAAATAGACCGTGGCAAAATAGGCAATGGCAAAATAGGGATGCAATGGCAAAATAAGGGGGCGCAATGAATTCCCGACAACCCCTATGTTTCCTTTTCTGGCCCAAGTTCCTGTGACACCCCCCACACCACCGCCTAAAGAAATCGTACAGTTCCATCGGGTGCGAGTGTTACCTGGGGAGTTAGACGCGGTGCCCGTTTTCAATAGCAATAGCCCTGAATTGGTCCAGACAGAAGGAATTCTGCTCTCTACGTTTCCACCTGGGAAGATGCGGGTTCCCACGGCCCATTTGGACTTTGCCTTCAACGGGCGCTTTGATGTGTTTGCCCACCATATCGCCAAGCCACAAGATCCCACCAATCTCCGAACCCTTTATTTGGGGGTTCTTCTGCATAATCCGGGCGATCGGCCTGTCACCGTAGACATCCTACAGGCCGCCAGCTATTTGAGCCAGCCCGATGCCCCCTTTATCGACCTGCCCGCCTATGTGCCAAATGCCAAAGGCACGGTCTATGCAGGGCCAGGGAGTCGGGCCATGAGTGATGTGCTACGGGGCAAACGACAGGCTGAGTTTCCCGCTCAGGTGGTGATTCCGCCAGGGGAAAGCCGGATGGTGATGAATCTACCGATTCCGGTGCGAGAATTGCAGCCCCCTTTAAATGGGCGATCGTCCCTGATGCGCCTCCGAACCAATGGGGCCGTCTACGCCGCCAGTCTGGCCCAATTTGCGAAAGACAACCCTGACGGAACAGAACGACCCCCAACCCTGGCAGAATGGCAAACGTTGCTGGAAACGGGGGAACTGGCCTTGCCGCGCGATCGAACCCCAACGCCTCCAGAGCAGAGCAGCGGAGCCATGATTTATGGTCGCGTGGCAGGTGTTGCCCAAGGGTCCAAGTGGTCCGCCTATATCACTGATGATTTAAACAGTGCCCGATTAACCATTCCCAAAACAGGAGCGTTTTCCTACGGGTTAAGTACCCTGGCACGGGGAACCCTGGGCACGGAACAGGTGCAAACCGCGACCATGCTGCGGCGTTATCCCGATACAGCCTACGCAGCCCACGGCAACTATGCGATCGAATACAGTTTGACCTTACCGCTGCAAAATACCGACTCGAAAGAACGCACCGTTGCCCTGCTGATTCAAACTCCCATCAAGCAGGACCAACTACGGGGCGGGATTCGTTTTTTGGACCCACCCGCTCGCAATGTCTTTTTTCGAGGAACGGTACGGGTGCGGTACACCGACGATCGCGGGCTTCCCCAAACCCTCTATACCCACCTGGTCCAGCGACGGGGCCAACAAGGGGAGCCATTGATTACCATGAAGATGAAAAGCGGTGAGTTTCGACTCGTCCAGGTAGACTTCCTCTATCCACCCGATGCAACTCCACCCCAGGTATTAACGATTCAAACGTTATATTGAACCCAATCCTTCTCGGTTTCGTTGATTTCATTAGAACGGGAGTTTCGACTTCGCTCAACTGAGGGGTTCTTAACTTAAACAATTGAGATTGAACCGAGAACGGCATCGTCCAGTCTTATCCTCTACGGATTCGTGGACGGGTTCGGGGCGTTCGCCAATGTTGAGAGACGGTTCCCCGATCGTCTCTGCTAATTTAATCAGGTGTTTTATGAAAATACCGTTGATGGGTGTAGGTGCCAATAAAACTCGCTGGTTATTGGGAACAGTTCTGGGAGTCACGATCGCCGGAACCGTTGCCGTTGCGCTCTCTCAACGCAGTGCCGATCGTCCCCGTCGCCAGAGCCAGACCCTTGAAACAGTCCCGGTGGAAACGGAAGATTTGCGGGTTCGCATTCGGACGAGCGGGACGGTGACTCCCGTACAGGAAGTGAATGTCAGCCCCAAAACGCAAGGGCGACTTGCAGAACTGTTTGTAGAACAGGGCGATCGGGTCCAGAAGGGGCAATTACTCGCCCGGATGGAAAACATAGAGGTCCAGGCCCGACTAGATGAAGCACGGGCAAGCCTGGCCCAGGCAGAAGCTCGGCTGGCGGAGTTGCGAAATGGCACTCGCCCCGAAGAGATTGCCCAGGCGGAAGCCCGATTGGCCCAGGCGGAAGCTCGGTTAGCGCAAACCCGTCGCGGCACCCGGTTTGAAGAGGTGGCCCAGGCCCAGGCCCAGGTAGATGCCGCCCGTTCCCAACTCACCCTCGCCCAGGACCGGAGCCAGCGCTATCGGGGATTAGCCCAACAGGGAGCCATCTCCCAGGATCAATTAGATGAAGTGCTGACGAATGAACGCAATGCAGAGGCGGGATTGCGGCAGGCCCAGCGACGATTCGACCAATTGCGAAACGGCAGCCGTCCTGAGGAAGTGGCCCAGGCAGAAGCGACTACTATCGAAGCGCGGCAGGTGGTTCGGCAGTTGCGAAATGGCACCCGTCCCGAACAAATTACCCAGGCAGAAGCTCAGGTGGCCCAGGCAGAAGCTCAGATGCGGGCGGTTGAATCCCAGGTAGCAGACACCGAAATTCGCGCTCCCTTTACAGGCATCGTGACCCAGAAATACGCGAACGTGGGGTCTTTCGTCACTCCGACCACCGCAGCCTCTTCTACTTCTTCTGCAACTTCCACCTCGATCGTGGCAATCGCCGGACAGGTAGAGGTCTTAGCCAAAGTCTCTGAAGCGGATATCGCCCAACTCAAGGTCGGGCAGAAGGTCGAGATTAGTACCGTTGCCTTTCCAGGGCAGACCTTTCGGGGACAGGTACGGCTGATTGCTCCCACCGCCGTCGTGGAACAAAATGTTACGTCTTTCCAAACCCGAATCACCTTGCAATCAGGGCAAAAACAACTGCGATCGGGCATGAACGTAGACCTGACCTTTATCGGTCAACCGATTAAAAGTGCCCTGGTAGTGCCGACTGTGGCGATCGTCACCCAACGGGGCAAGACTGGGGTATTTGTACCTGGAAGGGATCAGCAGCCTGAGTTTCGGCCTGTTGTGATTGGGCTATCCGTTGGGGATCAGACCCAGATTGTGAAAGGGGTAAAAGCAGGGGAACCGATCGTTGTTTACAATCCCCAACCGAGGGAGCCACGTCGAGAAAGACCCCCCGTGAGGTTTTAAGCATGGATATCTCTGAAAGTATCAATATTGCCTTTCGCACACTTTCAGCCAATCGGTTGAGAAGTCTGCTGACAGTCTTGGGGATCATCATCGGCAACGCATCGGTGATCGCCATGATTGGGGTAGGGCAGGGGGCACAGCGTTATACCACCCAGCAAATTCAAGCTCTGGGCACCAATTTGTTGTTTGTGTTCGGGGGATCAGGAGGGGATGCCCGCCGCAGCCAACAGGCCAGCACCCTGACCCTGGAAGATGCAGAGGCAATTCTCTCCCAGGTTTCCTCTGTGAAAGATGTGGCTCCTCAAGTCAATGGGCAGCAGTTAGTGAGCTATGGCGCGACCGTCACTCGCAGCAGTGTTGTAGGTACGGTCCCTGCCTATATTCCTGTACGGAATATGATTCTGGCAGAGGGGCGTTTTTTTACCCCGGTTGAAGTGAATCGCTATAGCCGCGTAGCAGTATTGGGTTCTCAGTCCGCACGGCAATTGTTTGGCGATCGGTCTGCGGTAGGAGAAACCATTCGCCTGAACAACATGAGCTTTGATGTGATTGGGGTCCTGGAGGCAAAGGGGGCAACGGGGGGATCAAATCCCGATGAGGCAATTTTCCTTCCCATTACCACTACCTATTACACCTTGCTAGGGCGATCGTCCCCCTATGGCCTGGTGATTAGCTTCATGACGATCGCCATTCAAGACGAAGCCAACATCCCGATCGCCGAGTACCAGATCACAAACCTGTTGCGCTTGCGCCACAAAATCTTTTCCGGGCCGGATGATTTCACAGTCCGCAACCAAAAAGATACGTTAGAAGCTGCGGAGAACGTCACCCAGGGCTTGACGATTCTGCTAGCAGCAGCAGCGGGCATTTCCCTGTTGGTCGGGGGCATCGGCATCATGAACATTATGCTGGCCTCAGTGACGGAGCGCACCCAGGAGATCGGTCTACGAAAGGCGGTTGGTGCCTCCCAGATGGATGTACTTCAGCAGTTTCTCATCGAGTCCGTGATCCTTTCGGTGGTAGGGGGGATCATTGGCACCGTTGTCGGGGCAGGGGCAGTGATTGTCATCAGCCAAAATACTCCCCTCAAGTCAGAAGTATCTCCCGGTGCCGTCATCCTTGCCGTCGGAGTGTCAGCGGGGATCGGATTGGTGTTTGGGGTTGTTCCGGCCCAACGCGCCGCCCGATTAGACCCGATCGTCGCCCTTCGTAATCTTTAACTTTAGATTTATCTCTCCAGAGAGATATCCTTTTCTCGCGAATTACCTAGATTGACAGCATAAGAAGTCCATCAACGAAGATTGGAGGTGTGCTGTGTATAAAAGGTGGTTTAAGGGGTTAATTTACGCGGGTATTTTGACAATTATGGCAGTCGTGAGTCCGATGCTTGCAGAGGCAAAGTCGATCGCCTCTGCCACCTCATCCGTCGAGGAGGAAATCGGAGCGGTTGCCCCAACGATCGAACCTGGCAATGAACTGAAGGGAAATTCTCTGGTAGTCGAGGCTGCGGAGCAACTCGATGAGGTTTCCCTGGCGATCGGACCTGTAGAGGAACTGGATGAAACCTCGATCGCAATGATCCCTCAGGCTCCAGCAACGGCTGTACGACTGGAAATGGCTGCTGTACAGGAGGATGAGGTCGGTTCTCCAGCCATCCATGTAGCGGATGCTTCCCTTTCTCCCCAGGAACCGGGGCGCATATCTGATCTCAAACCATCCGCCCTGGCAAAGTCGGCGACAGCCCTGACTACCCGCCCAACCCCGCAACCCACAGCCGAGAACTCCAGCGAAACCGAAACGGGCACCGCTGCGCCGCTGGAAGTTTCTCAAGCAGTGGATCTCGGTGGCTCCACTCAGGGAGGCGCGAGTTACCTTGGGATTGCAGCCAATGTTGGAATCGCAGGTAATAGCAGCGACCTGGGCCGAACGAGCTTCACAGTCATCTCCAAACTGGGGCTGACCAACACGATCTCATTCCGTCCCACCCTCATGTTTAACCAGACCTCCACGATTTTGCTGCCCATTACCTTCGATTTCCCCATTCAAGGAGTCGAAGCAGCGGATCGGAGCTTCCGCATTTCCCCCTTTGTGGGGGGTGGGGCGGTTATTAATACCGGAAGTGATACCCGCGTGGGGGGTTTGATTACAGCAGGGCTGGATGTACCCATCAACCGAGAGTTTACTGCCGTTGCTGCGGTCAATGTCGGTTTTCTCAGAAATACGGATGTGGGATTGATTTTAGGAATTGCCTATAACTTTAACTTCCTGCGCTAAAAAAACATTGATAGGAAAATGAGGGCGATCGAATTGATTGCCCCTATTTCTCATAAGGGCATTAATGGGCAGAGCAGACCACCCGAAAACCGACATAGGGAAAGCGATTAAAGGGCGAATCGCCGTAACGAGCAGCAGACCGACAACGGCCCGGACGATCGAGCCATGAACCACCCCGCAATACCCGAAAAGGGCTGTTTGCGCCTGTCACCCAGGCTCCCCCATCCGTCGGTGCCCCCTGATAATTTGGGTTGAAGTCATCCACACACCATTCCCACACATTCCCATGCAGGTCGTATAGGTCAAACTCATTGGGGGGAAAACGGCCCACTTCAGTGGTTTGATCCCGTCTGGCTCCCTTCGAACTCGTGCCGTACATCTGTTCACTGTCGTAGTTCGCCAGGTCAGGCGTAATGGTTTCCCCAAAGTAAAAGGGGGATGGAGTTCCGGCACGACAGGCATACTCCCACTCCGCTTCACGAGCTAAACGGTAGGGTCGTTCCGTATATTCAGAGAGCCGCTCACAAAACTCCACAGCCTGAAACCAGGAGATATTTTCAACGGGGCGATGGTCGCCCTGGAATCGGGATGGATCGAGGGTCAACGATCGCATCACCTCAGGCAGTTCTGCCACGGCCCGCCATTGGGCCTGGGTAATCGGGTACTTTCCGATAAAAAACTTGGGCACTGTCACCTCATGCTGTGGCCCTTCGGAACTCTCCCGCTCCCCTTCCTCCTCCGGCGACCCCATCAGAAAGCGATCGGCGGGCAATGCGACCATTTCCAGCCCAATCCCGTTGGGGAGCGGCTCTCGAAAACTTTGGTGAATGCGATAGGGCCAATCAACCTGTTCAAGACCTCCCAAAACAGCATCTTGAGAACCGGAAGTTTGCCCTCCCAGCACGGCATCCTGGCGATCGGGTTGAGGGTCCATCATCGATTCATTTTCTCCGTACACAACACGCTTTCGATTCCACTTCATCCACAAGGGAGGCTTGTCCTACTCTCTACATTCAAGCACTAGCCATTGATCTAGAGCCGTTCCGATCATGAAGCCTTTAACTTCAGTCGGTAGGGAAGGAACCTTCCATGCATTCAATCAGAAAGTTTTCTAATTTAATTGATGCCTTGATTTCCCTCTTGGTCTAACTCTCTCTTCCGACACACCCTTACCCTCTGCCCTCAGCATGACGAGTGATCCTAACGATCGCTCCTAACCTGAAGGCGTAAGGACGGGAAAGGTGTATGACTACGAACGGGCATGCCCCCCAAAAGCGGGTGGCGATTTTAATCGAACAAAAAGTTGAAGATTCCGAGTTTCAAATTCCCTACAATGCTTTGAAGCGTGCGGGAGCCGAAGTTGTAGTAGTCGGTTCTCGGATGAACGAAGAGTACAAGGGCAAGCAGGGAAAGGTTGCGATCAAACCTGATGCAACCGCAACCGAATCCCGTCCCGAAGCTTTTGATGCAGTGATTATTCCGGGTGGCATGGCCCCCGATTCCATGCGAACCAACATGAAGATGGTGCGCTTCGTTTCCGAAGCGATGCACCAGGGAAAACTGATTGCTGCTATCTGTCATGGTCCCCAGGTCTTGATTGAAGGGGACTTACTGAAAGGGAAACAGGCAACTGGATTCCGTGCCATTCGGAAAGACATGCACAATGCAGGAGCCGAGGTCATTGATGCGCCCCTCGCAGTCGATGGCAATCTGATCACCTCCCGTCGCCCTGGAGATTTGCCTATCTTCGTCACTGCAATTCTGACCCGTCTGGGTCTTACCATTCCCGATACGACCCTACCTGCTGAAACCGATGTGGATGCTGGTTGGTGGAAACTTGCGGAGGAGTGGGGCGGTTCCACGCGGATGGATATCGTCAATGGCATCAATATCGCGATCGGCGGCGAAAAATACGGCCTGGAAGCCTTTGATCATTACTCCGATCGCACTCAGGATACCGAACTCAAAACCGTATTCGAGATCATCCGAGCGAACAAGCAGCAACACATTCAGCGTTTAGAAGCGCGACTGTCCATCTTCGGAGAACGGGAATCCTTCCGGGCCTCAGCCAGTAGCCTGCTGGCAAACCTGAAAAGCGTAACTCAGGCGGTTGATGATGTCTCGCTGCTTCGGTATGCGATCGGCGACCTGCAAACGGGAGTCGTGGATACCTATCGTCTGCGTAACACCCTGACTGACCCTGCCACTGTCGCCATTTTTGACGACATGGAAGTGACCCTGGCCCATGATGAACAGCGATTGGCAGATCTGTATCGTGCCCGCTTAGATGCCAGTTCTATCAAGCCCCCCAACCCCACCACTAGCGCTGCGGTTAGCAGTTAATCTCGCAGGGATGCGAAACTTTGCGTCTCTACCGATTCCCTATCCAACTACACAATACGGGAGAAGTCCCCTCATGGAAACTCAAGTCCCTAATCAATCCCAACAACAGAGCGGCAACGGCAACAGTTCCGCCTCTATGACCGAAGCCGAACGCTGGGCCTCCCTGGTTGGAGGGGGTGCCCTGGTGCTGATGGGTCTACGCGAAGGTTCGCTCCGGGGCGCACTGATGGCCCTGGCAGGGGGCGGCCTTGCCTTTCATGGAGCAAGCGGACAGGGCGGCAACTGGGGCGACAGTATTAAGAAAGCGGTTGGCATTGAAAAGACCATCCGCGTTGAGAAAAGCGCCACTATCAACAAGCCCGCCGATGAGTTGTACCGCTACTGGCACAACTTCGAGAATCTGCCGACCTTCATGAAACACCTGCAAGCCGTAACGGTTCTGGACGATCGCCGCTCCCATTGGGTTGCAAACGCTCCTCTGGGAATGAAGGTCGAATGGGATGCCGAGATCATCAACGACCAGGAAAACAACTTGATCGCCTGGGCCTCTGTCGAAGGGGCAGACGTGGACAACTCTGGATTTGTCCGCTTCCAACCTGCCCCCCACAACCGGGGTACGGAAGTCAAGGTCGTGCTGGAATACAACATCCCTGGGGGTGCCGTCACCGCCGCAGTTGCCAAACTTTTTGGGGAAGAACCGGAACAACAAATTGGTGATGACCTGCGCCGCTTCAAGCAACTGATGGAAGCCGGAGAGATTGCGACCACCGAAGGTCAGCCGAGTTGCCGTCACTAAGCAAGCCAGGAGGTCAACGGACGCGGGATTTGGGAGCTAAAGCTTAAAGTTTCTCCTGCTGACCTCCCGATTCCTGATTCCCCATTCCCTGATTCCCATCCCTTTACTAATAGGAGTCCTTGATGAAAGCCCTTTGCTGGCATGGTGCCAATGACGTGCGGGTAGACACCGTACCCGATCCCAAAATTCTGAATCCCCGTGATGCGATCGTCAAAATTACTTCGACGGCCATCTGTGGGTCTGACCTGCATATTTACGACGGCTTTATTCCCTCCATGCAAGCTGGAGATATTTTGGGCCACGAGTTTATGGGGGAAGTGGTTGAACTGGGAGCGAAGGTCACCAACCTGAAGATTGGCGATCGGGTCGTGGTGCCTTTCACCATTTCCTGTGGGAACTGTTTCTTCTGCCAGCGGGATCTGTGGTCCCTGTGTGATAACTCTAACCCCAATGGTTGGATGATTGAGCCGCTTTATGGTCACTCCCCCGCTGGGCTGTTTGGCTATTCCCACATGTTTGGCGGATACGCGGGAGGACAGGCGGAATACGCACGGGTGCCCTTTGCCGATGTGGGCCTGTTCAAAATTCCTGATGGCCTGACTGATGATCAGGTGTTATTCCTGACGGATATTTTCCCAACGGGATACATGGCGGCTGAGAATTGCCATATTCAACCGGGCGATATCGTCGCAGTTTGGGGGTGTGGTCCGGTAGGTCAGTTTGCGATCCGCAGTGCGTTGATGCTTGGAGCAGAACAGGTAATCGCGATCGATCGGATTCCAGAACGGCTCCACATGGCAAAAGAGAGTGGGGCGATCGTTGTGAACTACGAAGAAGTGGATGCCGGAGAAGCCGTTAAGGAACTGACGGGAGGCCGGGGACCGGATGCCTGCATTGATGCGGTGGGGATGGAAGCCCACGGAACAGCACCCGATGCCTGGTACGATCGGGCGAAGCAAGCGGTTCGGATGGAAACCGATCGCCCAACGGCTCTCCGTCAGGTTATTTTGGCCTGTCGGAAGGGGGGAAATGTCTCTGTGGCAGGAGTTTATGGGGGCTTACTCGATAAAATTCCCTTTGGAGCCGCTTTTAATAAGGGCTTGACCTTTGAAATGGGCCAAACCCATGTTCACCGATATCTTCAGCCTTTACTCGATCGGATTCAGAAGGGTGAGATTGACCCATCTTTTGTCATTACCCACCGGATGAAGCTCGAAGATGCACCGCAGGGATACGACATCTTTAAAAACAAGAAGGATAACTGTATCAAGATTGTCCTGAAACCTTAGTAAGAACATCAGGCATCATGGTTGGAAAAGAAGGAGTGGAACCCCACCCCTTCTTTTTTGTGATTCTTTAGATTCATCTGG
>JANRKG010000316.1:0-3393 GCA_033763635.1 Leptolyngbyaceae cyanobacterium bins.59 | reverse complement strand
TCCAGTAATACCCTGCTGCTTTCTTGAACTGACCCTGCTCATCATACAAATTCCCCAGGTTGTAGTAAGTCTGCCAGTTATGGGGATCGAGGCTTAACACGGCCTGGTAGTGCTGAACCGCGCAAGATAGATTGCCTTCTCCCTGACAGAGCAGGGCCAGATTATTGTGGGCGACAAGCAGGGTGGGGTCAAGGTTCAAAGCATTCTGGTAATTGCGCCGAGCAGCATCGAGTTCCCCCGTCAATTGCTGTTGTGCGCCTTGCTCTGCAAAGTGCCGAGCCTGGGACTGCTGCTGATAGGTTGCGAAGGCATGGAGGGTCCAGAGGGAAGAGAGACCGACCAGCACACTACTGACCCCGATCGCCCAGCGAAATTGAAGAGAGAGGAGCACCTGATGTCGGTGAATCTGACGAGGAAGGCGATCGAGGCGATTTAAGATGGTTTCTGTATCCACTGGTCGCTTGCGCCACGCTGGAGCCTGTAGCTCGTCGATTAAGTCAGCAAAGGGTTTGGCAACCTGGGGAGCCTGGGTGCGCCAGAGGAGTTGACCACTTTCATGAACGGGAAGCTGGGTTGGATGCCGCCCGCTCAATAAATGCACCAGGGTTCGAGCAACGGCAAAAAAATCGGATTGGGGCACCCCCCGTCCATGTAGTTGTTCTGGCGGACTGTACCCGGCTGTTCCTACGGCTGTAATCCCATAAGAGCTTCCTGGACTGGTGTAGTGCTGGGTTTCTCCCATTCTGAGTTTGACGAGATAGGTTTCTGAAATGCGGCGACAGGCTCCAAAATCAATCAACGCCAATTGGCCATCGGGTCGCAGAATCAGATTGTCGGGTTTGATGTCCCGGTGGAAGTAAAACCGACCATGAACGATCGCAAGGATGTCCAGCAGTTGGCGCAGCCAGTTTAAGGCCAACGTCTGGGACAAGCGGTTGCCTGCGTCTAACCACTGCTGAAGCGTCTGTCCTTCAATTTTCTCCATCACCAGGCAATAAATGGGATGGGTGGGAGTCGCAACGGGGAAAAAGCCCTCTAAATCTCCTCTGGGAATGCGACCGGGCGCATCCAGCAAGGTCAGGGCTTCATACTCATGTTCCAAGCGAGCAATCCGAGCACGGGAGGGTTCGCCTAAGACCTTGAGGATTTTGACTTGATTCACACTTTGGTCTAACACTTCAAATACGGCGGTAGCTGAAAAGGGATGGTGCCGGGTTTGCAGGGGAACCCTCACCCGGTAGCGATCGTTGAGGGTGAGTGGGGTGCCGCACCACTGACAACGCTCAGCATCTCCAGGCTGATGGGGTTGGGAACAATCCGGATTGATGCACCATCCTGCATTCATCGCAGTGAGGGGGATAGACTTTGAAGTGCAAAGTCGTCCTGAAATTGATTGAGGGTGTATTTACGAACAATAGAATTAAGGCGGTAATAAGTGGGCTGGTCTGCACTCTTGACGGATTCCACCAGCGATCGCCTCCCCAGATACCCCAGAGTTTGCACGAGGTCTGATGACGATATCTTGGTGGGAGCCAGGGATTTTAGGAGTTCGGCAAAGGTCGGAGGCACTTTCGCCCTTGCTAAAGACACCATCACTTGTTTTTCTACCTCCCCAAATCGCCTGAATTGCCGATTGAGGATTTCTTCGATCGCATCGGTAAAAAAGGTGGTTACATAGGCCAACACTTCTTCGACTCGGCCCCCAAACAATTCCAAAATTCCATTGGCGATCATCTCCAGAAGTAGAGGATTGCCGCCATACTGAGCGATCAACCGCTCCCAGGCCGCTTCATCCCCTAATCCTTTGGATTTCAGTAACTCCTTTGCAGCAGGAGTCTCCAGGTCTTTGAGGACCATCGTCTGTACCGATAACCCGCCCAATTGCCATCGCTCTAAAAATTCAAAGGGTTCCTCAGAGGTCAATAGGAAGCAACTGCGGTGAACTTCCCCAATCATGCGTCGCAAAAAAGAGGTGTAGTCCGGGTGGTTCCTGAGAGATTCAGCGGCATCTAAGACAATGAGACAGCGATGCTTTTGCAACAGTCGAATGAGAGTGGAAACGGGGTCTCGCGCATTCAATATTGGTCCTTCCGAAGTCCCTGGCTCTGGGGGAGTGGGAGGGGTGTTGTCCTGCGGTGTTTCCTTCTTGGGGAGCAAACTGCGGAGCATCCTGGTCAAATCTTCCACCCATTCTTGTAAATCGGGCAGTGGATCTGCCGACTTCCAGATGACACAATCCCATTGATTTCCCTCAAGGGCTTGCACCAGTTTTGCCGTCAGTGCGGATTTGCCGATTCCTGGGGGTCCCATTAGCACCACACAATGATAGCGATCGATCAAACGATTCAGGTCTGCCATCTCCCGTTCTCGTCCATAGAATCTAGATAGAACCGGAAGGCAATCGCCTAAGATTTCTAGCGGAGCTAACTTGCGTCCCATGACATGGGAAAAATTCCACTTGTTGACCTCCTGCCCCATCACCTCGGATAAACTGCTCCACAGGTTCTTGCCAACATGCTTGATGTAAGGAAGGCTATAGGGAGTCTCCTGCACGATCGCGCTGTATTGCTTGCCTTCCCAGGCTCCGGCCAAGATTTTCCTTTCAAACTCGTTGAGTGTTTTACCCGATTGCTCAAAGAGTTGCTCAACAAACTGCACTGCATCTTCTTTATTCACAGGTTTATTTCTTGTTGTATTAAAGTTGTATTAAATAGTAGGCTCGACCGAGACGATCTCAGCTTCAAAGTAAAACACTTTCAATCGCTTCAATCTCTATCTCAGGTCAGATTCAAATACTGTTTTCACACCAAATAAAAAGTCAGTGATACAAGTATGAGAACAGCCATCCCTACTTTTAACACCTGTGCTTTTTCCAGATAAAAAAGCGTGTAAGAGGTAGAGCAGGCATGGAAGATGCTTGATGAACCTGCAATGAGGAGTGGAATTTTGAGTTGACTTAAACACTCAATTTGAGTGCCGCATAAAACTTGACGGATCTGAAGCTCAATGGGACTTACATGGAGCTTTCATTGGAGTTTGTCTAAAATCCGTCCAACTTATTTTGTTCGCGAACTTCCTTCACCGGAGGTAAAAGTGTTGTTGCCATGAGTCGATTTTTGCCAACGACGAAACGAAATGGAGCCTGTGAAATTTGTGAAGACCTCTCCGGTCGCTGTCGCCGGAAAGATGACCTTCACCTCTGCATGACCTTTGCTGATGCCCTCCAGGGTGAAGTGATTCAGGGTTATAAGTGTCTAAAGCCAGATTCTGGAAAAGGGTGGGCGACGTTTGCCCTGGACAACACTCAGCAATGGAATGAACAACAACACCGAGAATGGCAGGCTCGTATCCAGAGCAGGCGCGAAGAACAAGCGCGTCACGCCACACGCCGCA
>JANRKG010000315.1:0-18138 GCA_033763635.1 Leptolyngbyaceae cyanobacterium bins.59 | reverse complement strand
CCTGGTCTGGATGGATTATCGGTTAGCCTTGCTGTTTACCGTGATTTTGCCCCTATTGCTGCTAATCGGTTCGTTGATGCAGCAGAATGAAGCAATTTTGCGGCTCCTGACGATTTACTGGAGAACCGCCAGTCTACTCCTGATCACGCTTTACTTACTGATTGCGTCCATTCCCCTAAGTTTTCTGTCTGGTTTTCTGGCCCAGGTTTTAATTCCGATTAGCCTATGGTTTTGGGTGGATTTGAATGAAGAAATTCGTGAGCAGCCCCGTAACCCTCTGAAGCTTGCATTTAGTGCTTGGCGATGGGCCGTCACTCTCTACAGTAGTTTGGGAGCGCTTGCCCTGCTACCGTTCCTGCAATGCTCTTTCTCCCAACCCGCTCTCGCCAGCCGTTTCTGTCAGGTCTGGTTGGATGCTCCCCTGCTCTACCAGCAAATCATTCATCCCAAAACCAGCCCTCGATTTCTGGGTCTGATGGGATTTTTGGGATTGTTAGCCTATGTCGTGGCTTTCAGCTATTTTGTGTTAGTGAAATTGGGTCGCCAGGGACGATCGGCGATCGAACAATAGTAAAGAAGGTAGAAGGCAGAGGGCAGAAGGGAAAGGCTCATTGAACGATCTTTTTAAATTGCCAACCTGTTCTAAGCAATGGGAGCATCCCACCTTTGTAATCCTCCCCAACTCCTCTTTAATCCCCTCCTGGGAGGGGTAGGGGTGGGTTTAGACTTCGCAAAAGGAGTTTACAAAGGGTCTGCAAATCGCCCAATCCCCTAACCCACCCCGGCCTACGGCCACCCCTCCCAGGAGGGGATGAGATCTGAGGGTAAGCTTACAAAGCTGGGATGCACCCTCTAAGCAATAAGCAATCGGGTACTCCGGTACCAAAAGTCCCTGTAAAGATGCGAAATGGCGCAGTCTTTACAGGGATATTTGATGGAGGTTGTTTAATTGGATGGATTTGGATTGGACCCAACCGATCGCATCTCTCGCGGACGAAGGGGCTGGCAGGGGCTACCCAAACAAATGTGACCCGCAGGCATATCCTTAAAAACACTACTCCGGGCACCGATCACAGCATTCGCTCCGATCGTCACCCCCGGTCCCACAAAACAATCAGTCGCAACCCAGGCTCCGTTACCCACGACGATCGGTTTGGTAATCAGGCCAAAATCTGGGTCTTGAATGTCGTGACTCCCGGTACAGAGGTAACAGCGTTGGGAAATGACCGCATGTTGACCGATCAGAATGCGATCGAGGCTGTAGAAGGTTGCATCTTCCCCCACCCAACAATAATCCCCCAGGTCCACTTTCCAGGGATAGGTAAACCGGGCTGAGGGGCGAATCACGACCCCCTTTCCAACTCGTGCCCCAAAGAGGCGCAACAAAAAACATCGGGGGCCATGCAGGGCATGGGGGGTCAGGGGAAAGACCACCGATTGAACCAACCACCAGATCAGCACATACCATCCGGGCCGACCGCGATCGTACCCTGTCTGGTGATACCGTCTCAGGTCTACCCAGGCATTCGTTTTTAATTCCGGAGACATGGATCAAGACTGGTTGGTTTGAGGAACAGAAGGAGCAGGGGCCGGGGAAGCCGCAGACTTTGAAGCTGCAACGTTCAGTTGACCATTACAGTACCGGAGTTCATACAGCTTGACCCCGATCTGAAACTCATACTGACTCAGCAAGCGTCCGTACACATATCCTTCGCGACCATCCAGGAAGCCTAGCCGGAACACATAGAACAGCAAGAAGCGCAGCAGGGGCTTAAACGGCAAACGAACCCAGATGGTTTTTAAGAAGCGTTTGCGCTGAACGGCATCACCAAATAAATTGGCTCCGATCGTCCCTTTTTCGTCCTTGCCTTCTAATAAATTCAGATACACACGAGCTTCCCAATTGGAATAGCGGTTATGTCGTTCCAACCAGTGATAAATATCGCGAAAATCTTCATGGAGCATGTCAGCCTTCAAGTAGCCGACCTGGCCCTGAAGCACAACATGTTCATGCACCTCGTTGTCACCCGTATTGCGAATCTCTTCCGTGTTCAGGTTTTCGTAGCGTCCCTTTTGATGCCGGAAGAGGCGCAGGTTCCAGTCAGGGTACTTACCGCCATAGCGAATCCATTTCCCTAAGAAGAAAACGCGACGGTTCAAGTAATATCCATCAAAGTCAGGATTTTGAATTGCAGTTGCGATTTCATCCCACAGTTCGGGGGTAATGCGTTCATCACAATCGACAATTAAAACCCACTCATTCCGAAAGGATAGATTGTCCAGAGACCAGTTCTTCTTTTTGGGCCAACGACCATTAAAGTGAAACTGAACAACCTGTGCCCCATAACTTTCACAAATTTCGATGGAACGATCGCTGCTCTGGGAATCAACCACAAAGATTTCATCCGCCGGAGCCAGACTCGTCAGGCACGCAGGTAGATTGGCCTCTTCGTTTTTGGCAGGAATCAGAACGGAAACAGGGATCTTGGCAGTGGAAGATGTCATGGCTCAGATTCTCTTGTAGCACACAGCACAGGCAGCGAAATGATGTTAGCGAAAGAAAAGAAGAAAGATAAAAGTAAAATTAATACTGAATGAAATGGGTCGTGGTCAAACTCTATCACGATCGCTGGGACGCTTTTGGGGTGAAAACCATCCCCTTCACGGCAGCCAGTAAGTAACCAATTTGTCCATAGGCGTACACCCAATTATCAAACCTCAAGGCTGGGTCTCCGGAGTATTTAAGAGATTTGTAAAGCCCTCGAACAAAGCGCTCACCCCCACTCAAAAATTGACGTGGCCCCGCTCGCCCTGACAGTTGTTCGCGATAGCACTCACTGACTCCCTGCCACCAACCCCGCTTCAAAAACCAATTCGGGTCAATTCGCTCAGGAGCCACATGATGGGCCACCAACGCATCGGGAAGATAGGCGACTTGCCAGCCCAGTTCGAGCGCCCGTTCCGTCATCTGCAATTCTTCGTTAGATAGTAAATTTTTACCGATGCGACCCAGATTGATATCAAATCCACCTACCTGATCGAGAAACGTCTGTCGAATTGAATAATTCAAGCCGCGTGGGGTTAACCCCGGTTGGGTAATCAAAACAGGAGAGTCTCCCAGATTGTAGAATCCCAGGTTGCCAGACAGGTTCTCGGATAGCCATTGGGGGCAGGTGACTCCATCCGGCCAGAGGAGATTGACTTTACCGCCCGCGATCGCTAATTTTTCATTCTCCTGGTAGGCCGTGAGTAGCACTCGTAACCAGTGGGGAGTCGCAACCGCATCATCATCCAGATAGGCCAGAATTGGGGCAGCGGCAGCTTTGGCCCCCGTATTTCTGGCAACCGATAGCCCCACCTTGGGTTCATATACATACTTCAGGCGGGGATGGGGCAATCGTTCCTCAACAACAGAACGGGTGCGATCGGTTGAGGCATTATCCACCACAATAATTTCAAAATCGATCGCGAAATCTGAAAGGTCTTGTTGGAGAAGGCTATCGATCGCTCCGCCTAAATAAGCATCGCGATTGTAAGTACAGATAATGGCCGAAATTTGAGGCTCAGGCATAGGCCAGACAAAGGAGATGGGGAAAGTCCAACAAAACAGATTGGGGGAAAATTAAATTCTAAAAAACGAATTTATTGTGTTGTAAAAATGGGCGATCGTTACTTTTTATACTTACTTTTTATACTTAAATAGATTCAAAAACTTAAAGTCAGGAATGACAACCCAGTTAGGCTTCCATCCAGATTAAACAATCTTTCCCATAAAGCTATCCCGTCGCACGAGTTTCTGCATCAAAATTTGATGAAGATCTCGAGATCTTAATCTTTGACGCTAGGATAACTCTACAAACACAGCAAGACGTGGTGATGGCTCTGCATAGCATCATGCAGCGATGGGTTGCGGTTTCAGGGTGGCGCTGGCTACCCGGTATCGTCGCGGCGATAGTTGTAACCGTTCTCCTGAAAGGGGGTCTCGATCGCCCCTTAGAGAAGTTGGCCTACAATGCCCTCTTTCTCCTGCGGGGATCAATTCCCTGGGATGAACGAATTGTCGTGGTGGCGATCGATGAACGCAGCATTTCCCAGATGGGGCGTTATCCCTGGTCGCGCGATCGCTATCGTGAACTGATCGATCGGTTGAACCGGGCAGAAGCTAGCGTGATCGTGCTGGATTTTCTATTTTCTGAACCTAGCCCACAGGATCGGGATCTGGCAGCGGCGATTGCGCGTCATGGGAATGTGGTGATCGCCCAGGCCCAAACCCAGGGAGTCTCTCTTCTACCCCAAGTGGAACTTTTAAAGGTTTCTAACATCGGGCATATTCAAAAGGCGGTAGAGGGGGATGGGGTAACGCGGCAAGTCAATCCGGTTATCGACGGCATCCCTTCCCTGGGCGTAACGGCGGCAGCCAGCTATGGAATCGTCCGCGACCCTACCTTTCAGATTCCCTCTCTCGATCATGTGTTGTGGCTTAACTGGCCGGGTCCCGTGAAACAGTCTCAAACCTATTCTTTTTCGAAAGTTTGGGCCGGGAAAGTGCCTAACGATGCCTTTCGTCACAAGATTGTTCTAGTCGGAGTGACGGCCATTGGGCTGGATACCCTGATTACCCCCTTTGACTTTAATCCCCCCGCCAGTGGGGTTTATCTTCATGCAGCCACAATCCAGAACCTCCTTCAACAAAATTTCCTGCGAACGCTGTCTCCCCTGTGGTTTGCAGTCATTGTCTTGTTGGGTGGCCCTGGCCTGAGTTGGATTGCCAGCCATCTCACAATTCGGGGAAAAACGATCCTGCTCCTGGTGCTGATTACAGGTTGGGGCGGGGCTGCGGTTCTGGCGCTTAAGCTCAATATCCTATTTCCCATCGCCTTTCCCCTCGGTCTATTCGGGATGACGATCGCCTCTCTATCAGTGGGAGAGAGAATGCGAACCCAATGGTTGTTACATGAGCAAATTCAAGCACTCTGGCAAACCTATGGTCCTTCTCTCGTTACGGAGGAGGAGTCGAACGCCACAACAGAGGATAACGTCATTCGCATGGCAGCTCTCGCGCAGCAATTCGCCCGATCGCAGGAAAAACTAGCACAGCAAAACGCGGCCCTTCAACTTGCGAATCAGAAAGCAGAATCCGCTGCCCGTCTGAAATCTGCATTTCTCGCTAACATGAGCCATGAAATCCGAACCCCCATGAATGCGGTCATTGGCATGACGGATTTATTATTGCGAACTCCCCTCAATACCCAGCAGCAGGAATTCATTCATATCATTCGGGACAGCGGTAGTCAGCTTTTACACATCATTAATGAAATTCTAGACTTCTCAAAGCTAGAAGCTGGAGAAATGCGGCTGGAGTGCATTCCATTTCATTTGGAAGACACGATCGAAGGAATTATCAGTCTGTTTACTCCCCAGGCTAGCCACCTGGATCTCGTGTTTTGGATGGATTGCGAAGAGTCGATGATGGTTCAGGGCGATCCCATGCGCTTGCAGCAAGTCCTCACCAACCTCCTTAGTAATGCCATTAAGTTCACCTCTCAGGGAAGCGTGACGGTGCGGGTGCGACAGGTTGCTGAGACAGACATTTCTACCACCCTCCAGATTGCGGTGATTGATACGGGGATTGGTATCACTCTAGAGAATCGCCAAAAACTCTTCCAATCCTTCTCCCAAGTAGATGTTTCCACAACCCGCAAGTACGGCGGCACCGGGCTAGGACTGGCAATCTCGAAACGGTTGGTTGAGATGATGGGGGGCACGATCGGACTTGAAAGCGAGGAAGGGGAGGGTGCAGCTTTCTGGTTTACCCTGCCCTTCAAGAAGCAGGAAACCGTTTCCGAAATCGCAGAGATCCCCTTCGAGTTTCAAGAACATAAATTATTGATTGTGGATAGCTGCCCTTCCAGTCGCCAAATGTTGGTCGCCTGTGCCCAGCGGTGGGGGCTTGCTGTGGGAAGCGCTGCGACCGGAACCATTGCCCTTGCGGCCCTTCACCAAGCTGCCGCATGTGAACGCCCCTACACGATCATCCTGATTAACTGGCAACTTCCCGATGGGCAAGGTCACGAGTTCGTCAAGCAAATTCAAGCAGATGCAACGATCGCCTCAATCCAGTTGATTTTGATGCCCCCCACCCAGCTAGAGTTCGAGGAGCGAGACCTCCCCCATCCTCTCGGTGTGCATTCCCTCAACAAACCCATCAAAGCCGCCCATCTTCTGCATGCGTTGCAGGTCGCGATCGAAACTCCTTTGGTCGCCCCCATTTCCAACGCCTCTTCGATTGCAACGACAACGGTATCAACGAGCCCCTTACAGATTCTTCTAGCGGAAGATAACGCGATTAATCAGCAGGTCGCCCTGTTGCATTTAGAAAGTCTGGGGTATCAGGCAGAGATTGCCTGGGATGGCTGGGAAGTGCTGGAAAAGCTGGTTCACAGAACCTACGACCTGATCTTAATGGACTGCCAGATGCCCCGCATGGATGGGTATGAAACAACCCGTGAAATTCGCCGTCAGGAAGGAACCTCTCGCCATACCCCAATCATTGCCATGACTGCCAGCGTCTTGCAGGAAGATTACGATCGCTGCATGGCTGCCGGAATGGATGCTTTTTTAGCCAAGCCCTTTCGGCGAGAAGAGTTACAAGCGATTCTCCAACGCTGGGTTCTCAGCCCTCAACCAGAAGAACGGGTTGAGATGCCATTTTTTCCACCCCAACCCACAGCCCACTCCTCCAAACCGCCAATCGATCTAGAGTACCTTCATCTGATCTGTGAGGACGATCGCCACCTGGAGATTGAGCTACTCAGCGAGTTTCATACATCGGCTCAAGCGTTAATTGCGAATCTGCGTTTAGCGCATACAAACGTCGCCTTTCAGCAAATTGAGCACTGTGCCCATGAACTCAAGGGAGCGGGGGGAAGCGTAGGAGCCACCAGAATTTATAACTTGGCAGCGGAGTTAGAGCATGAGGGCCGAACCCAGAACCTTTACCGTGCCGATCTCCTCCTCGACCAACTCCAAAATGCCCTTGAGGAAATCCAGAGTTTTCTAATTCTGTACCGCGAATCTCCCTCTCCCCATTAAACCCAAAGGTTAGAACTAGAGTTCTCTTAGGAAGCGTCGCAAAATTTCCATCAGCGTAGCCTGTCCTTGCAGGGGAATCAGATCTGCAAGGGGAAGTTCACGCTTACCGCCCCCCAATTTCACAGAAATTCCATTGAGAACTTGCATCACCCGATCTTCTTGCAGGGTATTACTGGTGAGCAACGGATAGAGTTGTTCTGCTAAAACCGTGTGTAGACGGGCATTTTCCAGATATAAATGCCACTTTGCGATATCCATAAAAACATTTTCACCAATTTCAGAAGCAAGGGCTTCTAGCAATTCAGCCGTTGTGGATTGAGCCATTGTTCCTCTCTCTCTGCATAATCTGTGATTGATTCGGGATATCAATCCTTGAGTCCCCTCTTCAGTGAAAGAGGGGGAAATCAAAATCAACTCTACCCCTCGGTGGATTTTGATGGAACATCCTCCATTGGGGGTAAGGAGGAGTAGTTCGCGAGCTTAAAGACATAAACCCCATGCAAGAATAACCCCACGAACCAGGACAGGGTAATCCAGGTCGCACTTGCCATGATGGGGTTTGCAAGGGGGGCTGTTGCCAGGGTCCGAAAGAACCATAACCCAGAATTACAGGCCGCAAACACTGCAACATGGACAGCAAAATTCATGCGATCGTCCAGACGGCGATAGGCAGGGTCATTGCGATCGGGTTGACGCGGCCAACGAGGAGGCATAAAAAATTCCGAGAAGAGAACATCTCCATTGTACGTAGAGACGCGAAATTTCGTGTCGTCCCTTGCCATGAGCCGTTCTTCCCACCCCGCAATCCACTGGGTGCGTCCCTCATACCCTTCATCGTGAACGTCTAATCACACCAGTTGTAAAATTGCAATTCAAATTTTGGTCCTCTCCCGATCCGGAGGTTAGAATCCTCTCAATGCCCTTAAATACCTAGTGGATTAGCAACCGTGACCCGACGATACATGCGGAAGGCGATGTTACCCCGTCGCTCCCACCTGGCCGTAGTGGTTCTGCCCAATGAAACTTCAGCATTCGAAGCCTATCGTCTCCTCCAGATTCGGGGAATTTCACCGGAACATCTGGCGATCGTAGGGGAAGGCTACAGTAGTCCAGAACGGGTCGGGTTGTTAGAACCGATGCAGATCGCCCTGCGAGATGCCCAAAAGATTGCGCGATTGGCTGGAACCGTAGGAGCGATCGGTGGGCTTGGCCTGAGTTTAAGTCTTGTACTAGGCATGGGGCATCCCCTCAACCTCCCGCTGGTTGCTATCACCCCTGCGGCTACTCTGGTGGGGGGTTTTTGGGGAGCCGTCGTGGGAGCATTGATCGGTTTTCTGGGGGAAGGGAGTGCAGCGGGGATTTACCGCCACTACCTCCGCCAGGGACGGTATCTGTTGATGATGGAAGGCCCAGAAAAATTAGTTCAATCGGCTCAAGCGATTTTGGGGCAATTCTCCCACGCTTCAAATCATTAAAAACTTGCCAAATCCCAGTGAAGAACCGGAGTATAATAAGTTAGAGTCTGAGAATTGCTGAAACAGCTTTAAGAAGAACAGGTATCGGGGGCTTTTTGCTCCCTGTAAACAAGTTTCAACTTGATGGCCTTTTTCTTGTGCTGTTTTTATTTGCTTTTCTTTGAAAGCTTCAATTTCCATCCGATTTCTCTCACTTAACCCTTCTGATTGTGGAACTTTCCTGTAAAAGCGAGTACACTTTCCTGGCATTGCTGGAACTAGCAGCCCATTACAGCAGTGCGGAACCGTTGCAAATTCGTCAAATTGCAGCTCAACAAAACATTCCCGATCGCTATCTAGAGCAACTCCTGGCAACGCTTCGTCGGTGTGGGATTGTTCGGAGTCAGCGGGGAGCAAAGGGGGGCTATGTGCTGGCCCGTGAACCCTGGAAAATCACCTTACTGGAAGCAATGAGCTGCATTGAGGGGTCTGAACCTCAGACCGTGGAAAATAGTTCAGCCCCCAAAACCGTCGAGAGTGCAGTCGTGCGGGAAATCTGGCAGGAAGCAGACCGTGCTGCCGATGCGGTTCTCCAGAAGTATACGCTGCAAGATTTGGCTGAAAAGCGCGACTCTCGCCGTCAACTTGACATTATGTACTACATCTAAGCTGTCCCATGCGTATTGCCCACGATATCACTGAATTGGTCGGACGCACTCCCCTGGTCCAACTCAATCGAATTCCCCAAGCTGAAGGCTGTCTGGCCCAAATCGTTGTGAAGTTGGAAGGGATGAACCCTGCCGCTTCTGTAAAGGATCGAATTGGCATCAGCATGATTCAGGCGGCTGAGGAGGAGGGCTTAATCAAGCCAGGTAAAACGACCCTGATTGAACCAACTTCTGGGAATACGGGGATTGCTTTAGCAATGATCGCTGCGGCTAAAGGGTATCGGCTCATTCTCACCATGCCGGAAACGATGAGTGCAGAGCGACGGGCAATGCTACGAGCCTACGGGGCAGAATTAGAACTCACCCCCGGAATTGAAGGGATGGGAGGCTGCATTCGTCGGGCACAACAACTGGTGGATAGCATTCCCGGTTCTTATATGTTGCAGCAGTTCCGAAACCCCGCCAATCCCAAAATTCACCGGGAAACCACGGCAGAGGAAATTTGGGCCGATACGGACGGTCAGGTGGATATCCTCATTGCCGGGGTCGGAACGGGTGGCACGATTACCGGAGTTGCGGAAGTGTTACGGCAGCGGAAGCCCAGCTTCAAGGCGATCGCGGTAGAACCTGCCAACAGTCCTGTTCTTTCAGGTGGGCAAGCAGGTCCCCACAAAATTCAGGGCATTGGGGCGGGCTTTGTTCCCCAGGTCTTAAATTTACAGCAAATCGATGAAGTCATCCCCGTAAGCGATGATGAAGCCATTTCCTACGGGCGACGGCTTGCCCGGGAAGAGGGCCTCCTGTCCGGGATTTCCAGTGGTGCGGCACTCTGTGCAGCCATTCGAGTCGGTCAACGGCCCGAAAATGCAGGAAAGCTCATTGTGATGGTACAGCCCAGCTTCGGAGAGCGTTACTTGAGTACCCCTCTCTTTCAGGATCTGGAACCCAGCCTATCCGTGCTTCCAGGTTGAATCCGGCAAGACTCGATATCGCAGATATCCTGCGCCACTGATTAACAGGAGAATGCAGACGGCCCCAATTCCGATCGGGTCAGGAAGCCAGAAAACAGCTTCTAAATGGTGTTGCTGACCAACCGGAAGTTCCCACACGAAGTCTTTAGAACTTCCTTGTTGGGTCTCCCCAGGTTCAGGCGAGGGTTCCCAGGATGCTCCTAAGGGTGTTTTGAGACTGAATGACAACTTCAGTAATGTACTGGAGTTCAGAAGGGGCGGTTCACCCTTAAAGGAAAAGCCCAACGATCTTAAGTCCAGGTCATAGATGATGCGGGTGCGCTGAACTAAAAGATAATTCGTCGATTGCACCGTGAGATGGCTCCCTAAAGTGCTGCGATTGGATGGGGCACTTGGGGGAGACAGATTTGCTTGAACAACTTGTTCCGAGAAATCATTAAATTTTTTCTCTAGATCAGCCGCGTTGAAAAAGGGAATGGTAATCGTCAATTCCTGGTTCACCGATCGCTGCACCTTTCCCTGCCACTGCCGCACTTGCTGTTCCAGTGCATCAATCCAGGGAGCCGTCGTTGTGGGATTCAGGGTTGCCAGAGGGTCTGCTAATTGCATCCGCTGAATCAGCAAGCCCTGATGGGGATCGCGAAATTGAATTTCCGTATCGTAACGCACACATCCCGAAAGGCAGAGTGCCGCCAATAGAATAATCCACACTAAGTGCCATCGCCCTAGAAACCGAGCAATCAACCGAAAGGGAGAACGGGCCGATGGGATAGCGCGAGAACGAAAGCGACCACTGGAAAGGGGATATCTCACAGACTCAGAAAGCTTGCACGAGAGTTCAGGATGATTCTACACCTAATCTTTTGCAGCGAAGCTGTCCTGATAGGAATATTGGCATTCATTCCGGGAGACTTGACCCTGCCAACTTCCTTCTGTCAGGATCTACCCTTCTGTGGGAGAGTCCCGCAATACATCCTTCAGAGCAGTACGAGCCGCTAAATGATTTCGGGTCGAGGTCAAAATCTCTGATTCCCGTTCTAAACGGGCCGAGGTTTCCTGCATTTCCAGCAGGGTCTGTTGTTCCATTGCGGCTCCCTGAAGGTTACTCGCAACCCAGTAGGACAGTTCAACTGGGAGATCGGGAATATTGTCTGGCAGTTCAATCTCTTGGCCCGTCAATTTAGACGAGAGAAATACCACATCCCGCAAAAGCTGATCCACTTCCTGACTGAGAGGGTAGAGATCCTGATCAGTGGGATGGTCTTCAATCCATTGCACCAGACCGACCCGATAGGGTTTTTCCCGCACATAATCCAGCACCCGGAAGCGTTGCTGCCCTTTTGTCCAAATTTTCATCCGATCGTCAGGCAACCGCTGATATTGAATAATCTCAGCACAGCATCCAACCGTTGCAGGCTTACCTTCCACAGGGTCCCACATCAGGACTCCAAACCGCCGATCGCTCTCCAGAATCGTATTCATCATGATTCGGTAGCGAAACTCGAAGATATAGAGCGGCAGGGGCCGACCCGGAAAAAGAACGACTTCAGGCAAAGGGAACAGAGGAAGTTCTCGCACAGCAAGCGAAGATATCATTGCCAGAATAAATTTCCAGAATATTTTTATAGGGTACTTCTACTCAATACTGTAGCCCATTCTGGGAAAGATAGGGGATGGGGATTCCCAGAAGGAGGAGCAGAGGAGCGGGAGAGCGCAGAAGGAAGTAACAGAGGTCATTCATCTGGCAATCTCTATTTTTCGCGCCTAATCCCCAATCGGTCGGCAAATGCCAAACACAGACGTATAGCCGTGGAGAAAGGTATTGCCCCCAATCGGCCCAATTTCTCCATTGCAGAAGAAACCCGTCAGGGGAACATCCGGAAGGTAACGACTGAAAACTTGGGAATCAAAGTTAGGAACTCCGTATAACCCCTCACCCCGCCCCAGGCAAGAAAACATCAGGGCACCCAGGGGAGCAGGAGTTTTACCCTGATTTTGTTTTTGATACCGCCGCAGCAGGGTTTCTAAATCTTCTGAGGATGCCTGAGCATCTCGCAGATGAAACTGAATTCGCTGACCCGGACGGACCCGATCGCCGATCGCAATGGCCCCCACGCGCGGGTCCACCCCCAACAAGTTACGAATCAAAAAATCCCCATGATCGAGGTCTTGTTTGAACTCACTCCGAGCCACCCCCACAAACAGCGAATGCTGCGCCAAGGCCCGATCTTCATCACTCAATTTTTCAATGAGGGTTTGTAAAACCTCTAACGGAGTCCGGGATTTACCATTCGACACCCCACCCCCCGCTTCCTGAGTTTCCAGTCCCAGTAGAATATTGCGATCTCCTTCCGTCACTCGATAGGTTTCCCCAATCGGGCGGCATCCCTGAGCGACGATCGCATCCAGTCTGATATTTCCACTCATTGCCACCCCCACCGTTCCCTCTCGATGCAGTTGATAGTTGCAAAATAGACCAGAGCTATTTCCCATACCACCGCCACTACTGAGACCCCCAACTTTCACCGCTGAAGGATAGGCAAAGTCAAGCCCCTGAAGAAAATCGTTCACTTTCGCCGACAGGGGATCAGCCAGCAAAACAAAATGGGGATTATCACTGGGAGGTATTCCCACCAAATCAATCCAGGCATCGGGAGGACTGTCTAGATCCGGGAGATCCTCCGACGCGATATGAAAAGCCCGCAGAGTCACTCCAGGCAGATGGGCTAAGGTCAGGCTAATGGCGGGTTCCTGTTCTACTTCCTCTGCTTCACCCTTTCCGTTCAGCCCAATAATTCCACCGCCCCCACAGCCAATCAAAGTAGGGACTGCCAGTTTTTCTTTTAACAGCGGCATTAACCGTGAGTATTCACTGGCAAAAGCAGCAGAAATGAAAACCAATCCTAAATCTGCTGGAGCATCTAGCCTTGCCTGAGACTGTTGTACCACTTCGTTTAAGGCAGCCTCCAGAGAAGGAAGCCGGGATAGGGCACTGGTCCATCTCATTTGGCTGCGATCGGTTGCTACCATTGTGCTTTTCTCCTCTCAGAGGGGCTGTTGCGGAAATGCAAAAACCGCTGTCATGGGGAATACATTATCACCTAACCCTATTGTGACCCTAAAACACCTCGGTAAGTCGTGCAAAGCGTCCCGGAAAGCATCCCTGCCGATTGATGTTCGATTTAAGTTAACATATAGTTACGAAGAGCCAAGCGCTAACCTCCCTGCTTCACAGGATATTCTCAGGAATCTGAAGAAATCAGAAGGCAATGGGGGAAACTACTTTGACTCGTATATCAATTAGTTTGGTGCTGTCATAAAATTCCGTTCATCCAGCCTGACAGCCCACTCAGCCCAATGGTTGAGCATGAATCTCACTGGAGGAAGTGCTTCTGATAGTGTTAAGTTGTGTATACATAATAGGGTGGCTTTGGCAGATAATTCTGAAGCCCTATGAGTAATTATGTATGCAGTCAACTGATTTGACTTGATGAATCAGTTAAGATGCATTTTGCACCAAATTGCATTTTCATCAAATTGCATTTTCATCCAATTGCATTTTCACCCAATTGCATCGAGTCTATCTCTGTCCTGTAAAAATAGTTGAGACCTACAATCTATGAGCAACATTCATGACCGGATTGAAAAGGAAAGGGAAGAAGCCCGCACTGTCTGTGATGTCAGTGGGGGTGGTTCCAGTGAGTGTGCGGCCGCTTGGGATGCGGTAGAAGAGTTACAGGCTGAAGCTGCCCATCAACGGCAAGTGCAGCCCAAAAACTCCCTTGAGAAGTATTGCGATGCGAATCCCGACGCTGACGAGTGCCGAGTTTACGATACCTGAATTCCACACCGAATTTTCCGCCCAAAAAATTGGCTGCTATTGAATTAGAGATAGTCTTGCAAGCAGTCTTGCAAGCCAATTGATCAGTAACAAAAACAAGTAAAAATAAAACCGCTCTGGCAATCAACCGAGCGGTTTTTGATTTTTAAAATATTTTCAAGACATTTTTTTCAAGACATTTTTCAAGACATTTATTTAAACCGTTATTAAACCTATTCGTTCATATTGCGATAGGTGGCTACGGCGGAAGGAGAAATACGGTTTAAATACCGGAAGATCCAATACTTAAATATCGTATCCAGAATCACAGGAAAGGTCGCGATAAACAGGAAAATAAATTCTCGATTTTCGGGCAATCCGAGATGGCGAGAGAAGCTTTCCAGGATTACTTCCCACCCATGGGGAGAGTGAAAGCCTACAAAAACATCGGTGAACAAAATGATAATAAATGCCTTGGCGCTATCACTTAATCCATAGACCACTTCATCAATAAAAGACTTAAAAATTTCCAGATCAAGCCTACGGGTTAGTAACACAATTACAAAAGCACCCACCGCAAAGAGATCGGAAAAAATATTTTTGATCGCGTTGCTACTGCGATCGTTATACTCTACTGCCAGTTCTGTTGCCTTTTCCCTTACCTGATCCTCCATTTCTTCCGTTGACAGGGGGGGCGCTTTCCGGAGCATATTCTCAAACCGGAGGTGTTCTTCAAACACCTGGAGTTCACGCAGGGCACTCTCCTCTAACTCCAGGTTTAAGAAAACGGGAGCCTGGGTTTGGCTACGCACTCGGTCTACGATCGGCCCCACAATAAAGTTTTTGGCGATTTGCTGACTCAGTAGAGGGATCAGCACCAGAAACAACACAAAGCGTAAGGAAATAATGGTTTTGCTACGAGAATTGCGGAAATCTCGGACGACTTCATCTTCCGCCTTTGGGTCCAGTTCCTTCTTAATGCGGTTGAAGGTTGAGAGAATCGATCGGGGTAGCACTCCGGTTTTATCCGTAATGGTTTCTGCGTCAGAAGTTCGTTTGGTAAGCATCGGATCAGCCGAACCCCGAGAACTCCGCCCAGAGGACGAGTCCGGCAACACGGGAGTTTGAGGCGATCGGGGAACCACCGTCAATGCAGTGGAAGGGGGTTCCTGGGGACGGGGAGGGCTAGTTCCATAGCGAGTCAAAATCTCATCAATAAACGCAAGCTTCTCCAGAATGACCTGCTCCCGTTCGGTTCTGGTTGGGCGATCGCCTTGTACTCCATATCCCCCAGGCCGCCCATTTGCAGAGGTTGAACCCGTGACTTCCAGAAAGAGGCTGCTCGTTTTGAACTCGGCCAGCCGCACATAGGTTGTGGTCAGACACCGTTTTAACCGGACTTCGAATCTGGCCTGAACATTGGCGGTATAGAGGTTAGCACTGACAGAAATTTTTTGCCCATTGAAATGTTCATCCTCGATCGCCTTAATACTTAAGGCAGCATCGTAGGCTTGATCCAACGCACGATCTGCTGTTCCTGACAACCATTGACCGTAGGCACGCAGAAAACCTGTGACTCTTGTGAAGCTTGATCTAGGCATGACGGGATCGGGACGAAAGGATCAACGAGGGAAATTCTTTCATCTAAATTTCCTATGGTAACTCAAGCTTAAGGGGACGATTGAACCATCCCCTCCTCTACTCACAGGGATTTAAGAATCACCCTTACGAGAACCTAGAGATTTTGTCGAGTATCACGGGCATCGATACAGGTATTCATGGCAACGGTTGGGGTTAAGGAATTGATTTTTCGAGCCAACCCAACTACACATTCACCATAACGGACGGGCAACAGACTGCGGCGGCAGTTGTCCAACACCTCCGGAATCGCCGAAGATTGCTGGTTTTGACGAATCCCTACCACACAGGTTGCCAGATCCACCGGACGACGAACCTGTACACAAGTTGCCAGGGCATCAGTGGCAGTAACCCCTGCATTTTGGCGAATCCGCGTAACACAGGTCGATAGGTCTTGGGGGATCAGGGCACGGGCACAGGCTGTCGCTGCCTCTGCGGGGGCGATCCCAGCGGTCAGGAGATCTCCAGTACAGGTTTCATAATCATTGGCATCGGCCGAGGAAGGAACCATGACCGACAACCCAAAAGCAGTGAGGCCAGCCACAACAAGGCGGCTAATCGGAAGTTGGAGCCAGTGGAAACGGGTCGGAGAAGTCAACATAAGCATCAGAGATCTATATAAGTCACGCTGCCAGATTCGATTATTCAACGTCTCGCTTGTTTTTACCAGTGATTCCAATTTCCTCCTCTGAAGCTAGAAATTGTGCTGTAGCATCGAGATGGGTTCTTGGTACAGAAAAGCATGCAAACGGTAGAAAAAGAGTTACAGCAGCAAACAGAGAGTAGTCTGACGATCGCTGGACGAGTCTTCCAGTCTCGATTGATGACGGGGACTGGGAAATATCGAAATTTTGAGCAGATGCGCCAGAGTATTGCTGCGAGTGAATGTGAGATTGTCACCGTCGCGGTGCGGCGCGTTCAGACGAATGCACCGGGACACGAAGGGCTAGCGGAGGCATTGGACTGGCAAAAAATTTGGATGTTGCCCAATACGGCAGGATGTCAGACCGCAGAGGATGCGGTGAGGGTCGCCCGCCTCGGTCGAGAGATGGCAAAGCTATTGGGCCAGGAAGAGAACAACTTTGTGAAGTTGGAGGTCATTCCGGATACTCGGTATTTGCTGCCGGACCCGATCGGGACGCTTCAAGCGGCAGAACAGTTGGTCAAAGAAGGGTTTGCAGTCCTGCCTTATATCAATGCCGATCCACTCCTGGCAAAGCGCCTGGAGGAAGCAGGATGCGCGACGGTCATGCCTCTGGGTTCTCCGATCGGATCGGGACAGGGAATTCGGAATGCTGCCAACATTCAGATCATCATTGAAAATGCCAGCATTCCAGTGGTGGTGGATGCAGGAATTGGCACCCCCAGCGAAGCAGCCCAGGCGATGGAAATGGGGGCGGAAGCCTTGCTAATTAATAGCGCGATTGCCCAGGCGCAAAACCCAGCAGGGATGGCACGGGCCATGAAACTTGCCACAGAAGCGGGTCGGTTAGCTTACCTGGCAGGGCGGATTCCAGTAAAGGCTTATGCAGCCGCGAGTTCTCCCCTGACCGGAACGATTACCGATCCGGGAACTTCCATCTAGTTACAGTTTGATGGCAAGCAACTGATTCAATGGGGGGTTAAATAGGGTTCACCCGATCGTCGGGAGGTAAAAGCTCTTCCCCGATTTCGGCAGTCTCTTCTAAAGTTGCCCCAATTAAAACTGGAATAGGCAGGATGGGCATCGCTTCAGGCGTACTGGCCCAATCACTAATTTGGATGAGACTTTCGGAATGACCACACAGTAACAACCGATCGCCCATCTGCAAATCCATCTCTTCACCGGGAAAGCGGATGAATCGACCTTCTCGACGAATCGCCTGGACCTGCACGCCATAGGTTTGGGGAAACGCGAGTTCTCCCAGGGTCTTGGCAATCGCAGGGCTTCCCTCTGGCAGCACCAGCCATTGACAGGACGTGTTGGCTTTGGGAACAGCGGCTTCCCCTTTCGCCAGTTCATCAAAAGCAGCCAGTTCCTCTGCCTCACCAATAATCAGAAGACGATCGCCTTCCTCCAGGGTCGTCTGTCCGTCTGGATAATCCACCTCTTCTCCGCCAGCCCTGCGAATCGCCATCAAGCTAACCCCCGTGAGTTGCCGGAGGTCTGTCTCCTCTAAAGTCATCCCTGCTAAAGGAGACTCGTTAGGGAGCGCGTACCACCGCTTGTTCATGTCCTGGGTTGCTACTTTCAGATCCCGCGAAATTTCATAGGAGGAACGCTCAGGGCGCAAAGCTAGATAATGGCTGCTGCGAATTTTCTGCATTTCCCGCTGCGTTTTTCGCAGGGGAAGACCCATACCCGTGAGCAAATGGGTTGAGATTTCCAGACTCGCTTCAAACTCTGGTTGAACTACCTCCCGTGCCCCCAACTGGTATAACAGTTCAATATCTTTATCTTGATTTGCCCGCACCACCACATCCAGGTCCGGGGCGATCTCCAGGGAACGTTTCAG
>JANRKG010000314.1:0-13084 GCA_033763635.1 Leptolyngbyaceae cyanobacterium bins.59 | reverse complement strand
AGCGCCTGACTCCAGAGTTGCAAGACTTTGAATTTAGAACTTTGGGACCGTAACCGATCGATGGCTCGCGATCGAGTCACGGTTGCGAGGAAGTTTCCCAACCCGCCCCGGGTGGGGTTATAGGTATCACTTCGCCAGAGGTACAGAAAAATTTCCTGGGTCAAATCTTCTGCTTCTTCGGGGGTTGATAACATGCGAATCGCGAGACGATGCACCAGACTGGCATAGCGATGATAAATTTCTTCTAGCGCTGCTGTATTGCCCGCTTTCATCTGACGGTAAAGGTCCAGGTCCGTGGCAGTCGCAAAAACGTCGATATCCAGGTCAGAAGACTCACGGGTCATAGGAGTTGGGCACCGAAGGGTTAACAGCATAGATGCTATTCGCCATGATCTCACAGGAGGAATGGGAACAGCAGACGCACTACCGGGTGATGGTTGACAGGTAGATTGTCAGGCCCATCCCGACTTGCGTCCCAGTGTTTCCTACTAGGAATACGAAGAAAACCTAATTTTGGATTAACTGAAATATTTCCCTTCTGCCCTCTGCCTCTTGCCTCCTGCCTTCATCGCAATTGATTCACAACTGCTATGAATGGGTGTAATGTTGCATCGCTCGATCGATAAATGCTTGCCAGATGGGATTGGGAGTCCAGATGCGCTCCATATCTACCCGTGCGTCTACCTCATCAACACCCCCTCGTAACACCCGATAGAGGTACATGAAGGTAGAAACTCGCATATTCAGGGCACAGTGAATGAACATGTTTTTAGGGGAATTGGAGTCTAGAATGCTGAAAAATTGCTCCAAGTCTTCTAGGGTAGGAGTCTCCCACATCACTGGAAGATGGAGATAGGTCATGCCTTGAGATTCCACAATTTCCTGTTCATTGGACAACGCATGGTTAGAACTGGGTAATGCCAGATTTACGACCACTTCGTATCCGGCGGCTCGAATCAGGGCAAACTCAGATTCTGTCGGTTGTCCTGCGGTTGCGATCGTCTCAGACAGTTGTAAAAAGGAACGAATGTCTGTTAAAAAAGCCACCTCAGTATCATCCTTCGTCAGTTAATTGCAGAGTAAGCTAGCATACCAATCGGTGGACATCACGAGGTAAATTGCCGGATTTTTGGAAAACGAAGGTAAAATGAGTGGGAATTTAACGAAACCTTTAAGGGTAATCATGCGCTTGTTTAATCCTATTCTCAACAATCATTAAATTGACCATGAGTAAAGTAGCTGCAAAATCAGCAGTCTTATCCCCTCAATACACTCATTTGAGTCAAATTATTCTCTGGGTTGGCGCAAACGCAGGGGGAGTGGGTAAAACAACGCTAGCGGTTCACGTTGGCTACGAAATGGCCCGTCGCGGTTTCGATGTAGCATTGCTGGACCTGGATACCAATGGCTCCATTAGCCTCTTTTGTGGCTTGGAGCATGATCCCAAACCCGAAGAAACGACCGCAGCCGTCCTGTCTGAAAATTTTTCTGGAAACTGGCCTCTGGTTACGCCCCGTTGGGGGAAACCGAAGGGCGTTCTTCAGATTTGTCAGGGAGGGCCAGTGCTGTCTTACATTGCTGAGGATTTGATGAGCCAACCCCGGCGGGAGTTTGTGCTGGCCGATCGCCTGAAAAAGTATCCCCTGCCCCATCAACTCATCATTTTGGACTGTCCGGCGATGCTGGGCATGTTGACCAATGCGGCTTTGGTTGCCTCAACGTATATGCTGATCCCTGTCCAACTCACCTATAAGTCGGTAAAAGGGGCGAGTGGGTTACTCTCCTGGCGGCAAGCCATCTGCCAGAAACTTAAACTGAATCCTGCTCCTAAAATTCTGGGCGTGATCCCCACTCAGTATGATGGGACGGAAGCGGCCCAGCGAACGATCGTCTCCGATCTGCCAGATCAATTGGGGCAGTTGCAAATCAAGTGCTATGATTACATCCGCTATTCTTCGGAATTCAATAATGCGATCGGGCGGGGGATGCCGCTTCATGTCTACCGCCCGGGCCACAGTGCTTGTCAGGACTTTCTACCTATCTGCAACGATCTAACCAATTTGTTAACCTGAGTGTAATCTATGCCAAATGGCGGAGTAGTTCCCTCCATGTAGCGGATGAAGGGATGGGAGCCATGCAGCCACAATAGGATATCCGATTAGCCTGATTCCTATGTTGCACATTGGTATGATGTTTACGGCAGTTAGCTCTGCAACTGCCCTCGCAGGGTCCGTATTCGCAAAGCCCTGGCTCCACTCGGAACAGCCCATCCACCCAGCCCTGATCGATCCCCTGTTGTTATATCGCAAGGCTTCTCGTCTGGAAGAGCAGGGACGGTTATTAGATGCAGAAATTTTTTATACCCGTGCTTTAAGAGCGCTCCAAAGAAGTGCTGATTGTTTCTGGCAGCGGATGAGTTACAACGGTCGGGCTAGGGTACGGCGTGAACTTGGCAATCATCGAGGCGCAATAGAGGATTACACCCAGGCAATCGAGTGTGCGGATGAAACCCAGGCAATCGCGATGCAGTATGCGATGCGGGCGGCGTTTTACAATGACTGCCAGGATATTCAGGGTGCCATTGACGACTACACCCAGGCAATTGATCTCCACCCAACCTTCAGCGCTGCTTACTTTCAGCGAGGGATGGCCTACCTTCAACTTAATCAGTTTGCCCAGGCTCTTGCAGATTTTCGTAAATTAGAACAACTGGATCAGCAACGGGGAAATTCAGAAGCCGCTTCCGAGGCTCGCTTTTACATTGAGCAGGTTGAAGAACTCCAGCACACTGCTCGGCATCGGGTAGGCTGATTACTGCAATGCAAGGGTACGAGTGGGGATGGAAACGGTGACGATCGTTCCCATCCCCATGTTGCTTTCAATGGCAATCTTTCCGCCTTGCAGGTCGATACATCGTTTGACGATCGCCAATCCCAACCCCGTTCCTTCAATGCGACCCACATTGCTACACCGACTAAATGCTTCAAAGAGCCGATATTGTTCAACGTCGGGGATGCCAATCCCGCAATCGATTACCCGAAAGCACACGACCCCTTTCCCCGGTTGGACCTCTAATTGCACCTCATTTCCTGGTGGTGAATACTTCAAAGCATTAGAGAGCAGATTGGTTAAGATGTGACGCAACAGGTTGTAATCTAGCTCGACTTGAGTCGTGTCAGATTGGTAGTGAAGGATAATAGGGTGTTGATGATTATCGCTGAATTCACAAGCTGTCATTAACTCATCACAAAAACTCTTTAAATCCAACATGGCAACATCCAATTCAAACTTGCCACTCTCCACACCTCCTAAAAAAATTACTTCATCGAGCAACTGGCACATGTGTTTAATTGCGCCATTCACCTGTTGCAAATAAAGTTCTTTCTTCTCAGGTGTTAACTTCCCGTCAAACCGAAATAACATCTCGCTGAGTGCCCGCAAAACGGTTAAAGGATTCCGGAATTCATGGGATACCATTGAAATGAAATAGGTTTTCAGTTGGTTCAGTTCCCGTTCCTTATCCAGGGCTTTCAAAGTGGTTTGTTCGTTGTCTTTCAGTTTTTGCAGAATTTGCGATCGTTCCAGGGTATAGCGAATACTGCGTCTCAGTAGTTGGGTTGTGACCTGATCTTTCACTAAGTAATCTTGTGCCCCCTGGGCCATCGCTTGTAGTGCCAGTTCCTCATCATCCAGCATGGTCAGAATAATAATTGGGATATCGGGAACCGCGAGATGAAATTGGGCGATCGTCTCTAATCCGTCCGAATCCGGCAACCCTAAATCCAGTAACGCCACCTGGAAGGATTGGGTCTGGCAGAAGTCGATCGCCTCACTGAGTCGCTCCACATGGAAGAGTTTCCAGTACCCATCTCCCGCACGTAAAAACACATGCTGAAAGAGTTGAGCATCGGTTGGGCTATCTTCTACCAATAAAACCTGAAGAGAGTTTTGCTGCATGGGAACTGTTTGAAGTAGAAATCATTGATAGCGAGATAGAGCAGAAGACAAAAGGCAGAGGGCAGAAGGAAAAGGCTTACGAAACGGGCGGTTTAACCTGTCAACTCGTCCGGTCTTTCTCTTCAAGCGGAGATGAAACCAGCAGGGAACGTGTTTTCTCGTAATCTCCTTATCATCTTTTTAGAAATTGAAAAGAATCTGCTTCAGGTTGAGCCACTAGGTAGTTTAACCGCTGCCAACCAGAACTCATTAATGAGTTGCACAACATGAATAAACTGCTGAATATCAATAGGTTTTGTTATGTAGCAATTTGCATTGAAGTTATAGGAACGCAACACGTCTTCCTCGTCATTTGAAGTGGTTAAAACGACGATCGGAATGCATTTTAATGCTTCGTCGGCTTTTACTTCCGCCAGCACTTCCCGCCCGTCCATTCCGGGTAAATTGAGATCGAGCAAAATGAGATCAGGACGGGGAGCATCTTGAAATTCTCCTTCACAGCGCAGAAAATTCATGGCGGTTTCCCCGTCCTCAACCCAATGAAGATTATTGGCAATTTTGGCGCGACCAAACTCTCGAATCGTTAAATTCGCATCACTGGGAGAGTCTTCCACGAGTAGGATTTCGATCGGGCGGTAATTCAGGTGATTGGTCATGCAGGTAAGGGGGAATGGTGAAGAAGAAAGTAGTGCCCTGCCCAGGAGTGGACTCTGCCCAAATTTGCCCTCCATGCCGCAGAACAATTTTTTTGCAAATTGCTAACCCAATGCCCGTACCGGGGTATTCTCGGCGCGTGTGAAGTCGCTTAAAGACCTCAAAGATCCGGTCCAGATACTGGGATTTGATCCCGATTCCATTATCCTCTACCTCAAAGAGAAAGTCAGTCTCCCGCTGGGTTGCCCGGATCTGAATACAAGGGTTCCCTGTTTTACAGAATTTGATTGCATTGCCGATCAAGTTTTGAAATAACTGGATCAGTTGATTTTGGTCGGCCTGGAGGGTGGGTAACTCATTGACTGTAATGGATGCCTGACTTTCCCGAATCGCAACCTGTAAATTTCGGATAGCCTCTTGGACAACTTTATTACAATCTGCGTCAGCGAATACTTTGCCACGAGTTCCAACACGGGAATAGGCTAGCAAATCCTGAATCAGCACCTGCATTCGTTTTGCCCCATCGATAACAAATTCCGCATAGGACTGAGCGGTTTCATCGAAGCGATCGTGGTACTCACTCATCAATAATTGGGTGTACCCGGTGACGGCTCTGAGGGGTTCTTGCAAATCGTGGGATGCCACGTAAGCAAATTGTTCTAATTCTTGATTCGATCGCTGCAACTCCTGATTCAACAATTGGAGTTGTTCTGTGGCCTGGGTCAGTTCAACCGTTCGTTCCTGGACCCGCTGTTCTAATTCCTCATTAATCTGTAGGATCATTCGCTCGGCCTGTCGGCGTTCCGTAATATCTTCAATCGCAGAAAGGAGACAGACCTGTTCTCCAACCTGGATTAGTTCAGCCGAAATGCGACAAAGGATTTTGCCCCCGTGATGTTTTTGTAAATTCGCTTCGTAGTCTCTGAGCTTGCCCTGAGTCTGCAATTGCTGGAGCATCGTCGTGCGATCGTCCGCGTTTTGCCAGATCTGCAAATCCCGTGTTGTCCGCCCGATCACTTCCTCCCGGTCATAGCCAAACAACCACTCAAATCCGTGATTAACATCTAGAATGATCCCTTCATCTACGGTGATAATGCTATTGGCGATCGGGCTACTATAAAAGGTTTTGGAAAATTTTTCCTCTGAGAGGCGCAGGGCTGCTTCGATCTGCTGCCGTTTTTGCTTTTCTCGCAAGGTCAGAATGCCAAAACTTAAGCTATCTGCTAATTCTGTCAGGAGATTTAATTCCCTTGGGTTAAACGCATCGGCTTCGGCGGAGTAGATATTCAGAGTGCCGAAAATCTTACTTTTATCCCGCAACAGCAACACCAGCGAAGCCTGATATCCCCGCTCCTGAGCCGCTGCTCGCCAGGGAGCAAAATGGGAATCTTCCAACATATTCTGACAGGCGACAGGTTGACCCGATCGAATGGCTCGCCCCGTCGGTCCCCGCCCCCGTTCCGTATCTGCCCAGGTCACGTTAATCGTTCTTAAGTACTCCGTTTCATACCCTGCCCAGGCAATGGGTTCAACGGTTTTGTTCTCGTCGTAACGGACATACCCTACCCAGGCCATGCGGTAGGCTGCTTCTTCTGTAATCAGTTGGCAGAGGGTCTGCAATAGCGCCTGCTCATCTGTCGCGCGAATGACCGCCTGAGTACAGGCACTTAAAACTCGCAAGGCCCGATGGACAACCTGGAAATCTTGCTCCAGGTCGCTGGCCTGTTTTGGGGGAGATGGGTCTGCCCGATCGTTCACAATAAGAGTAATTTAACCCTTGTATTCTTCTGCCAGAGGGATTATACAACAGTAGCCGTTCAAGTTAGGGCGGGGTCCAGGTTAAACAGACCGTATCGTGAGCATTTTCCTTCTGTCTCTTGCCATAGTTTGCTTCTGCCAACCGAAATTATGGACTCAATCGACCTCACTCCAGTTCTCAGCAGACTCCAAGTTCACTTCACAATTTTGGGCTACTGTCTCATTGCGATTTGGAGTGTGAGTGTTCTCAACTTTCTGCTGAATGGTCAGTTGAATCGATTCGCCCTGCGTCCCCGCACCTCGGAAGGCTTAGTGGGAATTGTATTTTCCGCTTTTCTACATGGCAGTTGGCGGCACCTCCTCAATAACACGCCCCCCTTTTTGATCTTGGGCTGGTTTATTCTGCTTTTGCAAGGCCCGATCGACTTCTGGATTGTCACCCTTGTTAGTGAAGTTTTGAGCGGAATTGCCACCTGGTGTTTGGGCGGGGCAGGACGGCAAATCGGAGCGAGTCGCTTGATCTTCGCCTACTTTGGCTTCCTGCTGCTCCGGGGATACTTTCAGGAAAGCACAATGGCGGTTCTGGCTTCGATCGCCACCATCTTTCTCTATGGTTGGACCCTGCAATTGATGGTCCCGCGCGATCGTCGGCCTGACGGATCGCGCATGTCGTGGGAGGGGCATCTGTTCGGATTTGTCAGCGGAATTGTGGTGGCGCGGTATCTCGAAGATCTGCGCCCCTTCGCCGAATGGATCGGAACTCGGTTGCAATCGTTTCAGTGATGGCACAGACGGTCGAAGGTCAAGCCAAACTAGGAAACGACTGCCTCCGGCTTAAACCGAATCCCTGCCTGTTTGAAACGACGAAGTGCTTCACCGAGACGATCGCAATCGGCAATCAAGCTAATCCGCACATACCCTTCCCCGGCAAACCCAAAGGCGTTCCCTGGAGTCACCACCACCCCCGTCTGTTGCAGTACCGTTAGCGCAAAGTCCGTCGAACTCATTCCTGGAGGACAGGGCACCCAGAGGTACATCGTTGCTAAGGATTTGGGCACCTCCCAACCCAAATCCGCCAGCCCTTGAATCAAGAAATCGCGACGGGTTCGATAGCGAGTTTGTACATCCTGGAGATACACATCTGGCAATTGAAGGGCTGTTTCAGCCGCTTTTTGTAAGGCGGAAAAGATACCGTAGTCCAGATTCGTCTTCAAGGTTTTCAAGCCCTGAACCACCTGGCGATTCCCCACAACAAATCCGACCCGCCAGCCCGCCATGTTGTAGGTTTTGGATAGGGTATGGAACTCTACCCCAATTTCCTTCGCTCCCGGAATTTCCAGTAAGCTGGTAGGCTGATAGCCATCGAAGGCAAGTTCTGCGTAGCAGAGGTCATGCACCAGCAGAATTTCATGCTTTCGGGCAAAGGCCACCACATCTTCAAAGAATTCTCTGGGAGCGGTCGCGGCGGTCGGATTACTGGGGTAATTGAAGTAGAGGATTTTGGCCTGTTCTGCGATCGCATCTGGAATCGCCGCCAGGTCAATCAACCAACCGTTCTCTGGTTTTAGCACCAGGGTATGAACCTTCCCTCCGGCAATCAATGGTCCCCGAAAGTGGGCGGGATAGGCGGGGCTAGGCACTAACACCAGATCCCCCGGATTCACATAGGCCAGGGCTAAGTGGGTCAGCCCTTCCTTCGAACCCAATAGGGGTAAGGCTTCTCCTTCCGGGTCCAGTTCAACCCCATAGCGACGGTGATACCAATCCGTAATGGCACGACGAAAACTAGCAGTGCCTTCAAAGGGGGGATAGCCGTGATTCGCCGGATCTTTGAGTGCCTCGATCGCTGCCTCCACCACAGGCTGAGGGGTTGCCCCGTCGGGGTTGCCCATTCCCAGATCAATCAGGTCTAGCCCCTGCTCCCGTGCATGAGCCTTCAACTCATCCAGACGGGCAAAGACATAGGCAGGTAGGGACTTGAGACGATCCGCAGGCTCCAACCAATTCGCTCTCATGCTGTCACCTCTCGATCGCTCACAGAATTTTCTGAGTTATCTTCCACCCGTCGCCGATTTTCCCCATCAGACCAACCGGGGGCGGTGGTGGAAACCATTGCTGCCATGAGTTGACTGGGCACGACCTGGAAAGGCAACCGATGAATGTCTGAGTTGGGGGCACAGGCAAGCTCGGCGGCCCGTTGCAACTCCACCAGGGAAATGTGGCCCATCCCCAAGTCGCTCAGGTTTTGGGGAAGCCCGATCTCACGATAGAACTTGAGCAACTGTTGACGGGCACTAGCCGCTAATTGATTGCCTTGCAGCATTTCCTCTAATCGCAGTTGTACCAGGATGCCATAGGCCACCTTTTCCCCATGAAGTGTGCCGTGACTGGCTGGGAGATGGGTCAAACCATTATGCACCGCATGGGCTGCGACCGTTCGGCATTGGGCACCCCCCAGGCCACCAACCACCCCCGCCAGCAAGACAGACGCATCCACCGCTTCTCGCCAACTGGCTCCACCGGGTTCTTGCAGAGCGGCGATCGACTTCTGAAACAGAATATCCCGCAACACCCGCGCCTGTTGCACCGCAGCAATCATCAAGGTTTGATCAGAATGACCACTGCTCACGGAAGCCTCATACCACTTTGCCAGCGCATCCCCAATTCCCGCCACTAGAGTTCGCTGAGAGGCAGTTTGAACAAGGGAGTAATCCAGAATTAAGAGATCAGGGCAATGGGCCAGGGCCACATCGTAGAGAAATGCTCCTTCATCCGAGTAAACATTGGAAAGGGCCGTCCATGCGGCACACGTTGCAGCAGAGGTAGGAATTGTGACAACGGGCAAACTTGCTTGATGGGCAACCAGTTTAGCCGTATCCAGGGCTTTACCGCCGCCAATGCCAATGATCATGTCTGCGGCATGATCCATCCGTGCCTGATGCAACTGGGCTAATCCAGATTCGCTACAATTCCCGCCATAATTAGCCTGGGTGTAGATCAGGGAATGCTGGTCTAACAAGGGTTTGAAGGTTGAGTCAACGATCGCCAGGGTATGACTCCCCCCAATGATCAACGGTCGCCGCCCGAATTGGGTAATGGCTTCCCCTGCTTCAGACAGGGCTTGTTCACCCCGCATCACCCGAATTGGGGCAATGGCCAAATGAATAATGGGACTTTTGGAACTGGTTTGGCTGGACATGTCAAGTCAAAATCGATAGAAAACAAGGGGAAATTTCCCCTGGGATCTTTCTATTATTAATCGGGATGTTGCCCGATGGGAAACCTATGCAGATGTTTTAGGAATTTGACTCAGGCGATCCTTAAAGATCTCGATCACCATTTGCCCATCCTCTCGGCTGGCGAGGGAGCGACGGGCTTGCCCCAGGAAGAGGGGTTGGGAGATACCGGGAGAGGGATGAATCAGCGTCCGTGCCCGGATTGTCAGCATATCCTCACCGGAACCTAACCGTCCAAAGGAGAAGAGATCTTCTGCCGCCTGCCGCAGTGTCGCTTCCAACTGGGACTCGGTAATATCGGGGGAAACGGTAATCACTGCCTGGGTCGCCCCATTGTCATAGGTTCGAGAAAATTTCGTAGCTCCGGGGATAACCGTATGGGTCAGAGGAACCAGACTCAGGGCAAATAACCCTCCTGTCAACACTGCGGTAAACCCTGTGACCCCAACCAATCGAAAACGGATTCCCCAACTCAGGACGAACGCAAGGACCGTCAGAGCAGCAAAAACCAGGGTTGTAATTCCAACCCATTGAGTAGCGGTAAAAAAATCAGCAGTCGTCGGCATGGCGATCGAAGTTAGGAAAAACGGTTAAAAAAAGAAGTTGAAGAATTGGAAGTCAAAAGGGAATCTGTCAACGAAATAGTATACATGCTTACATCACACTATTCGTTGCTGACAAATCCACTCCCAGCATTCGCCCCGTTCTTAGACTCCAAAGCAGCCCTTAAGGTATGCCAGGTTAAATTCGCGCACTTGATGCGTACCGGAAACTGGGAAACTCCCTGCATCACATTTAACTTTCGGTGTTCTTGCGGGAACTCCCCTTCTCCTTTCATCATGACCTGAAACTGTTGTACCATCCGCAGGGCTTCATCCACTTCTTTTCCCCGCAGGGCTTCCGCCATTAAATCCGCTGAGGCTATTGCGATCGCACATCCTTCCCCGTCAAAGCGCACCTCCTCGATCCGATCCCCGGCATCATTCAATTGCAGAGTGAGTTCGATCGTGTCCCCACAGGAAGGATTGTGACCTTTCTGATAGCGATGAACGGGGTCCGTTTTACCCTTGAAGCGAGGCTTTTTGTAGCGCTCCAGGATGACTTGCTGATAGAGATCGCGCAAATTGCCCAGGGTCATGGTGTTAAGCGAAGAATGATATTCCTTAACTATTGTAACAGTTACGGTTTCGGCAGTGGATCTACTGGGCTACTCATCGTGCCCACTGGGTGAGTAATCAGAATCACCTCCATCACATCCCCAACGACTCTGCCTACCATTCCTTAGATCGGTAGGCCAGATCTGGGATTGAAGGTTTCCACATGACGTAACTTTTCGTACAATTCCCGTTCTTGTTCACTGGGATCTTTAGGAACCACAATTTGAATTTCGACAATCTGATCTCCCCGCCGCCCATCTCCATCGGGATAGCCCTTACTCGCTAACCGGAGCCGTTGGCCCGATCGCATTCCGGGGCGAATAGTCATCTTCACTAACCCATCCAGAGTCGGTACTTCTACCTGCCCCCCCAGAACCGCCTCGCTGGGAGTGACGGGTAATTCACAGTAGATATCTGTATTCTCGATCCGGTAGAAACTATGGGGAGCCACTTCGATCTTCAAGTACAGATCTCCGCCTCCAACGCCCTGACCCTTCAACCGAATTCGATCGCCCGTTCGCATTGCGGGAGGCATACTGACTTCTAGAGAACGCCCGTCCTCCAAGCGAATGCGTTCCCGTCCGCCCGTGTAAGCTTTCTCCAGAGGAACAACTAAACGCGCTTCCGCGTCCAGTTTTGTCGCACGGGGAGGAACCGTGTAGCTTTTTTTCGTGGTGCCCGGTTCCCACTGGTTATTTTCAGGAACCGATCGGGGGGCTGTGGTGGTAGTACGTCCGCCACTGCGACCCATTAGATGATCGATGAAGCTATTGAAGTCAGTAAAGTCTTTAAACTCACCTTCATCTCCTACAGTACGCTCGGCCCCAGCACGACCAGCCCAACCATTACTACGGCTTGCAGTTCCCTGGAAGCCAGACTGCTTCCAGTACCGACTAAACCCATCGTACTGGGCGCGCTTTGCTGTATCAGACAGGACTTCATAGGCTTCCCCAATATCCTTGAACTTTTCCTCGGCGGCTTTATTACCGGGATTCAAGTCAGGATGGTACTGACGGGCCAGTTTACGGTAGACCTGCTTGATCTCTTCCAATGATGCGTCTCTGGGAACCCCCAAAATTTCATAGTAATTACGAAAATTTTGCATCGCGATCAAGATAAGGGATATGAATTGTAATCGATCGATCGACGGTAAAACGTTCTGGGGAAACGTCTCGATCCTGGATAGGGCGTATCTATTCTAATCTAAGGGGATACAGCCAATTCAGAACTAAAGCCAATCGTCTTCATCCTCGTCCCAATTATCATTCTGGGCAGGTTTGATCGATCGCCCCCCACTGGAATTGGAACGCCGATAGGAATCTTCATAATAATCTCGATCGCGGTTCCGCTCTGGGCGGCGATCGTCAGAACGGCGATCGTCCGAACGGCGATCGTCCGAACGGCGAGTATCATACTCGCGATCGTTGTAGCCCCGATCGTTGTAGCCCCGATCGTTGTAACCCCGATCGTTGTAGCCTCGTTCCTCTGGGCGACGGTTATCATAGCCACCCCCGTAACCCCGATCGCCATACCCTCGATCGCCATACTCCCGGTCTCTGTAGCTGTCGTAATCGTCCTCATCATCCCCAGAAAAGACGCGACGAATCGAACCCAATGCAGAACCGAGAAAATCCTCTTCTTCGTTTTCTTCCCGTTCCCGCTGGTACACTTCCCGTCTCAGGCTATAGAGTGCATCCCGCAAATCCAGGTAGTTGCGGTCAATTCCACGATCGTTGTTTTCACTCAGGCTAGTCCGTAAGTCCTGAATGAGTTGCTCAATGCGACGGCGTTGATCATTTGCATAGTAAATTCCATAGTCCATTGACAACTGGCGCAGGAACCGTTCGGATTGAGTAATCAGGCTTTCAGAGTCGGTTCGTCGCTCAATGCGCTCCCGTTTTTCCCGGTCCTGGGCTGCGAATGCCTCCGCTTCCCGCAGCATCCGTTGTACCTCTTCTTCTGCCAGCGTTGAGGCATCTTGAATGGTGATGCTCTGTTCTCGGCCTGTCGTTTTGTCGAGGGCAGCAACCTGGAGAATCCCGTTTGCATCAATGTCCAGGGCCACCAGGATTTGGGGAATTCCACGAGGAGCCGGGGGAATCCCGGTGAGCTTAAATCGTCCCAGGGATTTATTCGCCGCTGCCATTTCCCGTTCTCCCTGAACGACATGGATTTCCACCATCGTCTGATTATTCTCGGAAGTCGAGAAAACGTCCGATCGTCTGACAGGAATGGTCGTGTTGCGGGGGATCAGCTTCTTCATCACCCCACCAATCGTCTCAACACCAAGGGAGAGGGGGGTGACATCCAGCAACAGAATAT
>JANRKG010000313.1:0-4091 GCA_033763635.1 Leptolyngbyaceae cyanobacterium bins.59 | reverse complement strand
AGCCAGATGGAACCCCTCCCCCTCAGTTTTGCGGTATTGCTGGGCTATCTTTGCCAAGCAATTGAACCAATTGCCGACCCACGCCAACCCAGCAATGCGACCCGTTACAACCTTGCTGATGGGGTCCTGGGAGCGTTTTCGGTATTTTTTATGCAGTGTGAATCGTTTTTTGCCATTACCAGGGTAAAACCTCTCCATTCGCGTGCCAAAACGTACCTGTATTTTCCATCGTGAGTTCATCAATGCGTGCCAGTAATCCCTTCACAGACACTTCGGGTGTGATGCCCCCGGCTGTGAAGTTTGTCATACGGGTTTGGACCAAGCCAGGATGCAAAATTGCCACGGCAATTCCTTGGGGTTTAAGGTCATGGGCCAGGGATTTTCCAGCCATCGATAACGCCACCTTAGACATTCGGTAGCCGTAGGAACTGCCAGAGGTGTTGTCTGCGATCGACCCCATACGACTGGTCATGAGAACAATCTTGGAACCTGCTTTGAGATTGGGCAGGAGGGCATGGGTCAGGCGCAAAGCACCGAGGGCATTCACTTCAAATTGTTCTCGAATACTGTCAAAATCAAGGTGTTCTAAAGTCACCCGCTTGATGATACCCGCGTTGTTAATCAAGACATCGATCGTTCTGTTCCCCAACCTTGTGCATAAGTCTGCCACGGAAGCATCGGAGGTAATGTCAATGCCTGCTTCAACTTGTACCCCAAGTTGCTGTAATTCCTCCGAGGCAGTCCGACAAACGGCGATCACATGCTTGCCCTGTGCCTGGAGTTGACGGCAGTATTCATAGCCAATGCCCCGATTTGCCCCTGTAATCAGATAGGTTTCCATGATTGAGTGAAGTAGAATGCGATCGCAACAATTGTACAAAAAAGGATATAGTCCAGCCAGGAACTGGCAGAACAATGAGTCGATTTGTCCTGGTGACTCATTCAATGGGAATTGTGCCCTTTAGTCGCCTCAAAGGTCGTTCTGCGGATCAGCAGTTACGGTCCCAACGTCCTGAAATCGATCGGTTTATTCGTGATACGAGTGCAACGACCCTGAGCGTCCGGACTCATTATCCCTGGCAACTGTGGGGAATTTTAGGACTACTTTGCATTGGGGGGAGTCTACTGAGTGTCTGGCTGTGGTTACCCACCTCTCAGGTTAAAATTCTGTTGAACTCTCTCGTTATTTTGGAAAACCGATCGCGTGGATGAATGGTCATGGCAAGTTATCATTTCTTGAGTGTTTGGGTTTTAGATGCTCCCCTTGAGAAGGTCTGGCAAGCGATCGTCGATTACGATCGATTACCTGTCTGGTGGAAAGCTGTGGCTGAAGTGCGTCAGTTACAAGCAGGAGATGACAGTGGAGTTGGGACGATCTGGTACATGAAATGGAAAACTCCTTTGTCCTACACCCTGGCCTTTGAGCTTCGAACGACTCAGGTGGATGCTCCGACCCTATTGGAATTAACAGCGGTTGGGGAAGTGGAAGGAACAGGACGCTGGGAATTAGTAGCAGCTCCTGAAGGAACGCTTGTGAAGTATTTCTGGAATGTCAGGACGACGAAGGCATGGATGAACCTGCTGGCAGCTTTCGTTCGTCCATTGTTGCAGTGGAACCACAATGCCGTCATGCGACAGGGGGCTGAGGGGTTGGCGCAATTTTTAGGGGCACGGTTGCTGAAAGCGGAAGCGGTTGACCCCTCACTACCCTAACGCCTAAACACAAATCGATTTCCAGTGGCTCCCCGTCCAATTCTTAACTCATCATCCAGGTAAGATGTGACCCAGAGCGCTTCATTTCTCAGGGGTTCCAAGACTGGAATGCTGAATTCTGGCAACTGCCAGGTAGGTTGCCCGAACACACGACAAGCCTGTACTGAAAAGGCATTAAAGCTGACATGCGCCGTTTGTTCTGCCGTTTCCCATCGCCACTGCCCTCTCGCCCGCAATTGCCACTGTCCCAACCACGGTAGTTCCAGGGTTGCTCCATTTTCGGCTGTCAACGTGCGATCGTCTTTGGAGGTTAGCGTTTGCCAAATGCGTTGAAGTCGAATGCCAGAGAAAAAGGGTTGGGTGAGGGAATCCAAATTTCGAGTGACGACCGTGCCACGAGATGCATAAATGAGTTCCCAGTTTCCCAGTAAATTAGGCAGGAATTGTACTTGCAGGGGAAAGGGGGTGGGGTTGACCTGCTCAAGCTGAATGACCAGATCACTCAATCCATTATCTACATTGGGAAACAGTGCTTGTTCCAGGCTTAACTCCTGTAATCGTTGCAGCAGTTCGGCTTTCAGATGTTGGGGGGAAGGGCGATCGTTCACTTTGGGAGACATGGGTTGTTAGAAGGGATCAACAAGTTAGCCTTAAGTAGCCCACATAGTTTACTCCGTTTTCTTGTTACATTTATAAGACTGAGATGCACCCGATCGTCTCGATCGCCCCTCTTCAATCAGCAACAGACTTGAGAAACCGTGAAGTGGTTTGGGCCTCTCCTCGATTGCCCATCCGCTTCATCCGTTTCCCATCCGTTGCCACGTTTTCTGAATTACGATGGAAGAATCAGGATTGACGATGCCTGTTCTTTTAAGCAAGCGATTATGGTTGTACAAATTCCCATTCAATTGATTCAGGTTCCACCAGGGCAACGAATTTTGCTGCACTGTATTGATTGGGATACTTTTGAAGCGGTTCTAGAGGAATTGGGTGAACAGCGGTCAACGAAGATTGCTTATGATCGGGGTGTGTTAGAGATTATGGCTCCGCTGCCTATCCATGAATTCGATAAGGAAATTATTAGTGATTTACTGAAAGCGTTTCTAGAAGAATTAGAGATTGAATTTTTAACTTTGGGATCGACCACATTCAAAAACAAAGCGATGCTTCAGGGCATTGAACCGGATCAATGCTTTTATATTCAAAATGAATTACGGGTACGGGGTAAAAACCGTCTTGATTTGGCGATCGATCCTCCACCTGATTTGGCGTTGGAAGTGGATGTCACTTCTCGCACCCATCCAGGTATTTATGCGGCTCTGGGGGTGCCTGAATTGTGGAGACGAGATAACCATCTCATTCGGGTTTATGTTCTCCAGACAGGAGAGTATGTTGAAGTGGATGATAGTCCAACTGCACCTGGATGGCAGCTAGCATCTGTTATTCCTCAGTATGTTGAGCAAAGCCGAGCGATCGGGCGGAATAAAACAATGCGAGCATTTAGAACCTGGGTGAGAGCAGAGTTAGAGAAAAGGGGATAATGAAAAACCTCGCATCAATTGCTCCGTCAAAACCCACCCCAATTCCCTATGCAATGTGGACGATCGCCTCATAGAGATACCCGATCGGGTTCTCGATCTGTCGTCTTTGCTGCTGGTATTGCAACAGCATCAAAGACGACTAAGCCGTTCTTTTTCGGTCACAATGGGAACGCCAGGGCAACGATCGGCATGTTGTGCCTTCTTCTTCCACCGACTTCCGCAGACCGGACAGTGCCAACGGTGGGTAAGCTCACTCAGGGCTGTAGGTTATGGGAAAATCCGGTTTGCACTGGGGTAGAATCGAGAACCTCACAAACTTTAGGAGAATCCCAGTCGAGTCCCTTTGAGCCTATCCCCCGACTGAAGCCGGGGGATTCTGGCTAGGAGCTTCAGATAGCTTTTCAGTGGACGAATCCCTTATCTGGCTAACTGTTCCTAGCTTCACTGCCATCCTCTCTGCCGGAGACTGACGCTGCGGACTTTCGGACTCGCCTACTCGTTTCGAGGATTGAAAGGCTTCCCATGCGGCAGTCAGGATCGACTCCGACCCTGGATAGCTATCTCTAGCCACCTGCACGTTAAGCGTATTGTCAGTAATAAATCGACTCAAATAGGCCGAGAATAAATCACGATGCATCACAACCCCTGTGCGGTCATAATGCACTCGTTCTGAAAGGGACTTCTTGATTCGCTCCCCGTTCAGATGAGTTTGTGATAATGCCGTTGATTGAGTCGAAAACTGAATGAACGAACCGCCAGCACTTTCAGCCTTGCGTTTCAATTCGGATTGAAAATAACCAGGAGATTTGGCAGAAATAGACTTTCCATACCGTTTCT
>JANRKG010000312.1:0-4728 GCA_033763635.1 Leptolyngbyaceae cyanobacterium bins.59 | reverse complement strand
TCGGTTAATTCAGAGGAATCTGATGCAGGGAGAAGCCAGTGCTCTGCATTTGGCAGAGATTTTTCTGAGTGGTTTGATTCGGTCGGAGTGGGTAAAGTCTCAGGAAAAAACTCAACTGCGGTACAACTTCGTATCTGGAGTGCGACCTTTGTTGCTCAAGTCGGTTCCCATTTCTGAGACGGAAATGGTTCTGGAAGAAGTCGCTGATGAAGTTCTAGAAACTTTGCCGGAAGAAGTTCGCAACCGGATCTCAGAGGATATTGAGCGGCGATTGGGTAAATCCTGGCGGAGTTTTGAAGCCTTTCTATTACCGAATTTGCCTTGGGAGGAGTATCTGGAAGCAGAGATGCTTTCCTTTGCTCAGATTACCAGCGAAGCGCTAAAAACTCTGGGGGGTGAATACGCTGAAACGGCCCAACGGCTGGAACGAACCGCCGCTGTTGCCGATTCCGTTTCCACCCCTCCCATTTCTTTTCCGTCACTGCGGGACATCGAGTTTGAAACAATTTTTGTGGATCTGGAGGAAATTCCTCTCCAATCCTTTAACTTTAAAGTCGCTACTGTGGAAGTCCGACCCGCAGGAAGACGTAAAACTCCTCAAGTTGTAATCCAAAAACAGCAGGGGCAAGCGTGGGGGTACACGGAGCAACTAGGGGAAACTGTTGTACTGGAAATGGTCGCGATCCCAGAGGGAACGTTTGTGATGGGATCTCCAGCGGATGAACCAGAGCGATATGGAGATGAAGGACCAACCCACGAAGTTCGAGTTCCTGCCTTCTTTATGGGCAAATACCCTGTCACTCAAGCTCAGTGGAAGTGGGTTGCCGCACTAGACCAGATTGAACGCCCCTTAGACCCTGACCCCTCACAATTTAAGGTAGACAATCATCCAGTTGAGCGGGTTTCCTGGTTAGATGCCCAGGAGTTTTGTGCACGGTTGGCCCAGCATACAGGGAAAGACTATCGGTTGCCCAGTGAAGCGGAGTGGGAGTACGCTTGCCGTGCGGGAACTACCAGCCCTTTCCACTTTGGAGAAACCATCACCCCCAAACTAGCAAACTACGATTGGAGCCGAGCCTATGGGGTGGGATCGAAGCAGCAATCGGGGTCAAAAGGTACTACCCCGGTAGGCAGTTTTGAAGTTGCCAATGGTTTTGGCCTGTACGACATGCACGGCAATGTGTGGGAGTGGTGTGAGGATGACTGGCATGATAGTTATGAGAATGCCCCTAATGATGGGAGTGCGTGGATCTCTGAGAGCCGCACTGATAAAAGCTTACGGGTTAGGCGGGGCGGTTCCTGGATCGATATTCCGTGGTATTGCCGTTCTGCTTACCGCGATCTTAATGTTGCGGGGGTTCGCAGCAGCAATTACGGTTTTCGGGTTTGTTGTGTGGCTCCAAGGACTCTGTAGCCCTTTTCTCTCTTGCCTTTTAGCCCTTTCCTCTTGATCTTTTTACTCTCTTGTTGGCGCGTAGCGCCTCGAAAAATTTTTTGAAATTTTTGGGTTTCCCCAGGTTTTCGCCCTACACTAACAATCCTTCTGGATTTGGCCTATGTCTGATCTCCCAATTATTCAAAAAACCTACGATTTAATTCGCTGGTACGTGCCCATTTTGAATCGCCTGCCCCGCCAACATCGATTTATGTTGGGCGATCGCATTACCGCAGGTCTTTACGATTTATTGGAGGGGTTGATCCAGGCTCGTTACAGTTCAGAGAAAATATCTGTTTTGGAAACCTTAAATACCCGACTGGACATTTTGCGTCACCAAACCCGTCTGCTTCTCGATTTTCAACTCATGAATGCCCAGCGCTACGAGTATGTTGGAAAACTGCTGAACGAGATCGGCACGGACCTGGGCGGTTGGGTCAAGCAACAACGACAGCGACGGGTGACTCCATGAAGCGTCACGGCAACCTCTGGCCCCAGGTTATTGACTTTGAAAATTTGCTTCGATCTGCCCGTCAAGCTCAAGCAGCCAAGCGCTTTCGGCCCAATGTTCTAGATTTCAACTACCATCTGGAAGAAGAACTAATTTGTCTGCAACGGGAACTTCAAACTAACAGCTATAAACCGGGGGCATATCGTACTTTTCAAATCTATGAGCCAAAACCCCGATTAATTTCAGCGGCTCCCTACCGCGATCGAGTTGTGCATCATGCCCTTTGCAATGTCATTGTCCCTCTGTTTGAGCGGACATTTATCCATGACAGTTACGCCAATCGTAAAGGCTTTGGCACCCATCGAGCTTTAAAGCGCTTTGTCCAGTTTGCCCGATCGACCCGTTATACGCTGCAATGCGATGTTCGCAAATATTTTCCGTCGATCGACCACGAAATCTTGAAAACCATCCTGCGTCGCAAAATCAAGTGTCCTGAAACTTTGAACCTGATTGATCTGATCATCGATCAGAGTAATCCCCAAGAACCCGTAATTGAATACTTTCCGGGAGATGATCTGCTCACCCCCTGCCAGCGGCGACGCGGCTTACCGATCGGCAATCTGACCAGCCAGTTCTTTGCCAACTGCTACCTGAATGGATTTGATCATTTTGTGCAGGAAACCCTCAAAGTCAGGCGGTACCTGCGCTATGTGGACGATTTTTCGCTGTTTTCTGACGATCGGGGCTTTCTTGCGGATGCGAGGAGGGCGATCGAAACCTACCTTGAAACCCTGCGACTGAGAATTCATCCCATTAAAAGCCAGCTATTTGAAACTCGCATTGGTGCAAACTTTGTAGGCTTTCGGGTGCTGCCTACCGGGGATACCTTTCCTAGAGCAGTTCACATTCGGGTTCGCAACGACAACCTCCATCGAGGAAGACACCGCCTGAAGCGGCTATCCCAGGAGTATGCCAACGGTCGAGTCACACTGGACCACATGGAGCGATCGTTCCAAAGTTGGATGGCCCATCTGGAACATGGGGATACCTGGCATCTACGACAAACCCTCACCGCATCCCTCCAGCAGCAGTAGCAGGCAAAGGTTATGAATTTCTTAACTCCTGGCTTCTGACTCCTGACTTCTGTACTCTTAAAAACGGACAGGCATTGAAAGCGGGGCGGTTCCTGGATCAATAATCCGAGGAATTGCCGTTCTGCTTACCGCAATCATAATGATGCGGGGATTCGCAACAACAATAACGGTTTTCGGGTTTGTTGTGTGGCTCCAAGCACTCTTCAATACCAGAGCGGATGGATGGGAATTCATTCGGTGAGTGGGAAGAGTCCAGACCTGTTCCAGCGATGCAGTTGCATCCAAACATCAAACAGGCTTGGGTAGCCTGGTAGCTTCGGCGAACGGTTGCCCAGCCATCGAGATTCGTTACAATTGAGGCGCAGCCCTGCTTAATCTCTTTAGCCCTGCGTTATTCCTTTTATGAAAGCTATTCAGCGTTTAACCTTTGAGGAATATCTCGCCCTGGATGATACCGGGGTAGAAGGACGCTGTGAATTAGTGGATGGAGAATTATTGGATTTGCCACCGGAGTCTGGGCTGAACGTCATCATTGCTAGCTACCTGTTCCTGATGTTTCGAGAGGCAGGTATTCCTTTTCAGCTCCTTCATGCAGGGCGTTGCGAAGTACAAACCCCTGTCCTGGAACCGGGAGATGCGGCAAATCGATTTCCCGATCTGGTCATACTCCGGCGGGAGCATTTACCCCTGGTTCAGCACCGACTGACGGTGACGATCGACATGCCACCCCCTCGATTGGTGGTGGAAGTCGTCAGTCCTGGCAAAACGAGTTATGACCGAGACTACATCCGCAAGCGCCATCAGTATGCTGTGATCGGAGTGCCGGAATACTGGATTGTGAATCCCGATGATGGGACGGTGCTGGTGCTGGAATGGCAAGCAGGCCACTATGTTGAAGTAGGACGATTTCAAGGAGACCAACTCATTCAATCTCTGGAAGTTCCTCAGTTACGGTTAACGGCTGGTCAGGTGTTTGCTGTGGGAGAGTTGGAGTGAGAATTATTGAACGCCGCAAAACCTGTCAAGCTCAATACTACCCGGAAATTTTAGGCAATGGCATCACCTTAGACATGATCCTGATTCCAGGAGGGACTTTCTTAATGGGATCTCCAGCGGATGAACCGGAACGGGATAGTGATGAAGAGCAGCATTCAGTAACAGTACCAAGCTTCTTCATGGGAAAAACTCAGGTGACTCAGGCTCAGTGGCGAGTGATTGCCACTCTACCCAAAGTAAAGCGAGACCTGGACCCTGACCCGTCAAATTTTAAGGGAGAAAATCGAGAAAATCACCCGGTTGAGCAAGTCTCCTGGCTGGATGCTGTAGAGTTTTGCGATCGTCTTGCCCGCCAAACCCATCGGCCCTATCGCCTGCCCAGTGAGGCCGAATGGGAATATGCTTGCCGCGCCGGAACAACTACCCCCTTTCACTTTGGTAAAATTATCACTCCGAATTTGGCGAACTACGACTGGAGTGTGGCGTATCAAAACTCACCAACTCGATCAGAGGATTCAAAGGGGACAACGCCAGTTGCTAGCTATCCGCCAAATAGCTTTGGCCTGTACGACATGCACGGCAATGTGTGGGAATGGTGCGGGGACGACTGGCATGACAGTTATGAGAATGCCCCTGATGATGGGAGTGCGTGGATCTCTGAAAGCCGCACTGATGAAAGCTCACGGGTTAGGCGGGGCGGTTCCTGGATCCTTAATCCGTGGTATTGCCGTTCTGCTTACCGCCTTCTTAAT
>JANRKG010000311.1:0-6413 GCA_033763635.1 Leptolyngbyaceae cyanobacterium bins.59 | reverse complement strand
TTCAAGTTCTCAGGAGATTTCTGGAAAATGATTTCTCTGCTGGTTTCGGCTTCGCTCAACCAGCGTCTATCCCCTGAGCGCAGTCGAAGGGCAACCCATTGATAAACTCTTTTTAAAAAATTGCCTCAGTTCATCCCCCCTATCCTGAGTAGGCGAATCGTCAGAAAACTATGACCCAATCCCATCCTCATGCCACTGAACAGGCGATCGTAGGAACGAATTCCCGTGTTTCTTCCCGCAAGCAGCAAGTTCATCTCTTGAAAATTCTGGCTTCCTACAATGCTCGCCTATCTCGGCGACTGGCCCTATCTGTGTTTACCAGTTTTATGGTGATTGAAGGAATCGTATTTATTCCCTCCATCCAGAATGAGGTTAAAAGGTTAGAAAATCAGGTAAAGGAAGTAACCTCCGCAAAGATTGAGTGGCTTGTCGAAACCGACCCCAATGCAACACCGGAGGAGATGCTCAATCATATCCGGACGTTGCAGAATAAATCCATGATGCAAGACCTGGTGGGGGCAGTGCTGTATCGGGACTCAGATGGTCAAGAGTTGGGCCGTTTGGGAGAAGTGCCCCAATTGACCTACGCCCGCATTAAGCAACAACAGGTCCGCCAGCACTGGTTTAAGCTCGATCGGCGCTTTGATACAGCCTGGGTTTCTCAAGATTTGCGTCAAGATTATCTTCTGGTCATTCGTCACGATGCCTTCTCGATTCAGGGCCAGCTTTACGCATACGCACTCCGAATTTTCGGGATTGTCGTCCTGATTTCGATCGTGATTACAGGAGCCACGATGGTCGTTGTGCAATCCCTCGTGATTGTACCCATTCTGAAACTCCGGGATCAGTTGATGGCGGCCTCCGAAGCACTCCAGCAGGACCAGACCGATCCCCAGTCGCAGTTGATGGTGATTGATCGGCGGGATGAACTGGGGGATGTGATGACGGCATTTAATGACTCCTTTCTCCGAAACTACGAGGAAATGGCCCGTCGGAAGAAGGCAGAAGGGGAGGCCCAGACAGAACGGGAAAAGGCAGAAAGTTTGTTGTTAAATATCCTTCCCGAACCGATCGCCGAAGAACTGAAGCAGGGGCGGCGCAATATCTCGGATGGGTTCGCGGCGGTCAGCGTGCTGTTTGCCGATATCGTCGGGTTCACAACTCTTTCTACCTTAATTTCTGTGGATGATCTGGTTGCTATGTTGAATCGGATCTTTTCCGCCTTTGATGAACTCAGCGATCGTCATGGCCTGGAGAAAATCAAAACCATTGGGGATAACTACATGGTGGCTGGGGGGTTGCCAATTCCGCGAGAGGATCATGCGGCAGCGATCGCGGATATGGCGTTGGAGATGCAGGAAGTGATTACCATGCCTGAATTCCACATTGCCGACATGGAACCCTTGCGCTTGAGGATTGGCATTAATAGTGGACCTGTGATTGCCGGAGTGATTGGTAACAAAAAGTTTATCTATGACCTGTGGGGTGATGCAGTCAATACAGCCAGTCGGATGGAGTCAAGTAGTTTGCCTGGTTGCATTCAGGTAACGGAATCCACGTACCAAATTCTTAAGGATACCCATCATTTTGAGAAACGAGGGACGTTACCGATTAAAGGTAAAGGAGAGATGGTGACTTACTGGCTGAAGGGGCGAAAGATTTGAGATTCGACGGGATGCCAATCCGGAACCACTCCAACTTCCAAGCACGGAACTGGAAAGTTGATGACATCGCAACAGACAGCGTCAACATCAGGGAGAAGAACCATGCCCCAAGAAGCACCCACCATTCATGCCCTGCTCATTGGAATTGATTATTACGAACCTAATAAGCTTTACAGAAGTTTGAAAGGTTGTGTTCGTGATATTAATCTTGTCCAAGATTTTTTAAAGAAATCACTGCAAATTCCAGAAGAACACATTCGGAAACTCACATCGCCAAATGTGACTGAAAATACCAGGACGTTGCCCAAACCCGCTCTTCCATCCACGGATGAAAATCATCTTCTACCCACTTATGAAAATATCGTCCATGCATTTCAAGAAATCACAGAAACTGCTCAATCTCAAGACATCATTTACATTCACTATTCCGGGCATGGGGGAAGAGCCACAACCCTCTATCCCGAACTCAAAGGAGAGGGACAGAGCGATGAAGGTATCGTTCCGATGGATATTGGGCAACAAAATGGACGCTACCTGCGGGATGTGGAACTCGCAACCTTACTCAAGCGCATGACAGAAAAAGGATTGTTGGTCACTATCGTTTTGGATAGTTGTCACTCCGGTGGTGCAACACGGGGAGATTGTGCAATTCGTGGCTCAGGCGAGAAGGATTACAAAAGCCGTCCAACGGAAAGCCTGGTAGCATCCCGTGAAGAACTCATCAATAACTGGCAATTATTAACCGCTGGAACCCATCGCACTTGCTGGGTTCCCGAATCAAAAGAATATGTGTTGCTAGCAGCCTGCCGTCCAACGGAGTTTGCCTATGAGTATGCTGTCAATGGCAAAGAACGACATGGGGCACTCACCTACTGGATGATTGATACCCTCTCTACCATTCCAGAAACACTCACCTATAAAACGTTATACGAGCGAGTTCGTGCCAAAATCCAAAGCAAATTCGCGACCCAATCACCGATGTTATTGGGAGAAGGCGATCGGGCTGTGTTTGGCGGCAAAACGATTCTGACCCTACATACAGTAGCCGTGACGACAGTTGATATGAACCGGAAGCAGGTGCAACTCAATGCAGGACTTGCAAATGGGTTAAGCAGTGGCACACGATTTGCAATCTATCCACTCAACACATCTGATTTCACTGATAAACAGAAGCAACTGGCGATCGTAGAGGTTACGGACGATATCAAAGCATCCAATGCCTATGCCAGAATTCTTGATCCCGGCGAGGGCGGAATTGTCGTCAAACCAATCGAGCAAGGTTCACCTGCGGTTATTTTGTCGCCCCCCGTTGACTTGATACGCCGAGTTCGCTTATTTGACCAGAAGCAATTAGGAGAGGCTGAACACGAATTACCCACTCAAACGCTCGTGGATCAGCAGAAGACCGCCCTGGAAGCAGTACGAAAAGCTTTAGTCGGAAATGCCTGGATCAAGGAAGTCCAGGGAGCAGAGGAAGGGCGTTATCAGGTTGCAGTTGGGAGAAACGGGGAATATGAGATTTGTATTGGATCATCCCTGCAAAACTTAAATCCTCCGCTTCAGATCAATGACGTTTTGGCACCCAAAGAGGTGGTTAAACGATTGGCTCACCTGGCAAAGTATCAAGCCATTCAGGAATTGAATAACCCAGCTTCCGAATTGACAAACTCCCTGGAATTTGTCTTGTTAGATCAGAAGAAACAACCCTTTTCCAATCAAAGCCAAATCACCTTAAAGCATGGCACGTTGGTATACATCCGTGTGGAAAACGTTTCACCTCAATCGCTGAATATTGCTGTAATGGACCTAAAACCCACTTGGGCAATTTCACAAATTCCCTTACAAGGCATCTCATCTGCCTTTTTTGAGTTAGTGCCTCAGCAATCGATTGAGATTCCATTGACCCTCACCGTTCCAGAGGGGTATGGATACCGACAGTTCAGGAAAATGTTTAAGCTCTGTGCAACTCGTGGGCCTGCTGATTTTCAGCACTTAGAACTGCCATCGATCGAGGAACTCAAGAACCATCGGGAAGAACCCAGGCGAACTCTTTTTGTTTCTGCTTTTGGCAACCTGCTAAAAGCCCTTGGTGGTAATCCACAGGTTGCCCCCCCCTTGACCCGTACAGGAGTCCATGAACCTGATCCCAGGGCAGCATGGGTGACAAAAACGATCCAAGTCACGATCGAGCAGTGAACGCTTCCTACAACGATGGCGAAAGCTTTCATGAAAGATATGCTCATCGTTTTTGCCAGTATGACCTGTCCGATGTTAGGGGCAAGTGTACTATTTAAATTCATCCTACTTGCTTTTTAGTGAGGAGAATGAAATGGAGTATGAACAGCTTAGATATGACCTGAAGACTTCTCCTAGCTTGAAACTGTTAAGAAGTCACCCGTCAATTGATTAGTGACTTCAGAGATATTGAGCAAAACCAAAGAATTCTTTGCAGCCTTTTAGAAGCAATTCTTCCTGCCGATCAATTGGTCTCTATTGAGGGAGAGAAGGAATCTACCTTTGAGAAACGATTTCCCTTAAATATCGTGAACCCCTGATTCGATTCAGGGTTCTAGAACACTCGCAATTGGCATCATAGTCAATTCAGAATTCGTTGCTAAATGATATGAGTTTCAATTGTAGAGCATGGACAGTAGGTGTCTTTGGCTTTGAACGTCAGTCAGTTGTTTATTGATAAACTTGGGGGCTTCTATGCCTATTTTTAATGGTATATCCGATTGTTCTACTCAACTTTTGTTCGGACTAACCCTCTTGCTGGTCTTAAGTCCCCTATCTGTTCAGGCTGAAATGGCAGAACTAACCCCACCCGTTCAGTCTGATGGGCCACAACAAAAGACCTACATTGCAGCGATCGATCCTCGCACAGCAGAAGCAGCTCGGTTAGTAGAACAGGGAGAACAAGCCATCCGACAGGCACTTTCAGCTAGACCGGATGGATACCAATGGAAATCTGCTGAACAAGCAAAATTCTTTCAATCCGCCCTGCGCTCTTTTCAAGCAGCCTACCGCCTTTACCGAGACAGGGGCGATCGTCGAGGTGAAGCCAGGGCACTGGAAAAGATGGGATATGCTTACAGCCTCCTGGGCGATAAAGAGAAGCAAGAAGAGTCCGCTCAGCAGCGATTAAGGCTGTATCGGGAATTAAAAGACCGTGAGGGCGAAGCAAAAACCCTGGAACAATTGGGAAGTCTTTATCAAAGTCAGAGAAACAACCGGAAAGCTCTGGGAACTTATCAGCAACTATTAAGCCTGTATCGGATGATGAAAAACGCTAAGGGCGAGGCAGATACGTTGCATACCTTGGGGTGGTTTTACATTGCTCTGAAAGATCCTTCCAAGGCCGATCGCTACTTTCAGCAATCGTTCAGGCTGGAGAAACAAATCAATGGTCGAGTTCCTATCGATCGCGTGAACGATGTGACGAATTACTTCTATGAGATGGAAGACGATGTTCGAGGCATTCAATACGATCGGCAACTTTTAAGCCTCTATCGGGAGATGAAAAACCGCGAAGCCGAAATGGGTATTCTGTACAATCTGGGAAATGCCTATTATCGGTCGGGGAACTACGGGAAGGCCCTGGAAAGCTTACAACAGAAGCTCTCTTATACCCAGGAGAAGAAAGACCGTGAGACTGAAGCGATCATTTTGAATCAGATTGGGCGAGTGTACTATGCACTGGGGAACAATGGAAAGGCTCTGGAACACTATCAACAGAGTTTAGCGATCACGCGGACATTCGGCGATCGCCAGCTTGTGTTAAGCATGGCTCTCACGTCTGACATCGGATTGGCGTTATTGAAATCTGGAAAACTTGCAGATGCAGAACAGTCTCTCCGGGAATCAATTCAATGGCATGAGTTGGTGCTTCAGCAACTCAACAATTTCCAGAAAGCAGGAGGATACGCGGAAAATCCCCTCAAAGGGTGGAACGGATATCAGACGCTGCAACGGGTCTTGATTGCTCAGAAGCAGGTGCAAGCAGCCCTGGAGGTATCTGAGCAGGGACGGGGAAGGGCTTACTCAGAACTTTTACTGCAACGAACGCAGGGAAAAGCACCAGACGAGTTTCAATCCATCCGTATTGCAGAAATTCAACAAGTTGCCAGGGAACAAAATGCAACGCTGGTGGAATATGCCCACATTAAAGAGGAGCGCAGCCCGACAACATCAGAGGAATACCTGTTCATTTGGGTGATTCAGCCCACGGGACAGATCACGTTTCGCCAGGTTGATCTCAGTCCGCTCAAACAACAAAACACCTCCCTTGACAATTTGGTGATGGCAACCCGTTGCCTGGGAATTGTGACCTGCGAAACGGCAATCAAATCTAGGGGAAGCCAACCGATCGCGTTTAATGTCGCTCAATCGGATCAACAGTTCAATGAATTACCGACTCCCTCCACAACGAATGAACACCTGCAACGGCTTCATCAACTCCTCATTGCCCCGATCGCAGATTTGTTGCCCAGCAATCCCAATGAGCGGGTGATCTTCATTCCCCAGGGTCGCTTGTTTCTCCTGCCCTTTGCCGCGTTGCAGGACTCCCAGGGTCGGTATTTACTAGAAAAGCACACGATTTCCTTTGCTCCCTCAATTCAAGTGTTGCAATTTATTCGGCAACATCGGAAGTCCACATTGCCCGACAATTCCAGTAATGTTTTGCTGGTGGGAAATCCCACCATGCCTGTGATTAATTATGCTTACGCTCTCGTTCCTCCCGCAAAACTC
>JANRKG010000310.1:0-3559 GCA_033763635.1 Leptolyngbyaceae cyanobacterium bins.59 | reverse complement strand
TGCGGCTAAGAAGCTACACGACAACTGGAAGCGCGAGATGGAGGAATTAGGGTTCCGAGATAGCGACTATGAGCTATACAACAAGAACCTGATGAGCCGGAAGGGAACGGGATTCTTCGATGACTTCAACCGCTATGGTGGACCGGATCTGGTCATCATTGACGAGGCCCATGAAGGCATCCGCAACTACAAAAACCGTATCCACAAGCTGTGTCTGCAAATTCGAGACCGCGATCGCCTATCTGGACGACAACGCCACTTTCTCTTGCTGACAGCAACCCCTTGGAACAATCGCCGGGAAGACATCTACAACATCCTCCAACCCTTTCTCACCAGACCAGAAGGCTTTACGGATGCTGACTTTCCACCCGAGCTTTCCCAGTGGTTTCAAAACCGAGAAACGGGAGTTGAACTATTTACCGACAATTCAGTCTTGTTTCGCCGCACTTACCGGGAATTGTTCTTACAACGCACCCGCCAAATGCTCCGGGATGCCATGCCCGACCTCAATGTCTATGCCAAACGGCAAGCAGAATGGCTCCCAGTCCAGTTTGAAGCCAGCACTGAGCAGGCACTAGAGCAAATCTTCACCCAGTTTGAAACTGAACTCTACATCCCCTTTGCCGATCCTGTCCGCTATTTGACGGGCAGTGCGGAACAACGTGCTCTGCTGCAAAACCAACGCCGCTTCTTCCTGCAACGAGCAGAGTCCAGTATGTATGCCTTGAAACGCACCATCATTAATTTTCGAGGTCGGATCGAGCAGATGCAGTCGCGCCTGGGCAGTGTTACCCCGGATGCCGATGGGTTACAGCAGTTTCTCTTCCTGCACTATGGCTTTGAATCAGAGCAGTCAGAGCAGTTGGACTTCGGCTTCTGGGATGCCCAAGAACCCGACAACGACATCGATGAAGAGGATACCGATGAAGAAGACGAAACGACTGCTGAGCAGCAGGAGAAACGTCAGCAACTTCGTCGAACAATCGAACTGGCGATCGAGCGATTGCAAGCTGATCCGAACGAAGCCCGCCGCATCTACAGCTTGATGTGGTCAGCCTGTGACAATGACTTGATGCAGTTACGGGAGATTCAAGACCTGTTAGCAGATGAATTCGTGAAAGACCATAAGCGGGAACAGGTGACGGGTAAAGTACGCGAGCTGGTCAGCCAAGGGCATAAGGTCTTGCTCATTTCTACCTTCGCCGACACAGTGCTTGACTACTACCGCTACATGACCCAAGACACCACGATTGAGGGTCAGGGAATTGGAATGGCGATCGGGGGCACTAAGCGGTATTTCCCCGATGCTGATGGTCGTGCCGTTTCAATCGCTCCGCATAATGCAGTGAAATCGAGCCGGGAACGCAGAGGCATTAAACGGTTAGAGCTTTTCCAGTTGTTTGCGCCAGCCGCGACATGCCGAAATCCGGGAGATCGCCCCAGTGCGGCTGAAGAAATTAACGTGCTGATCGGGTCAGAAACGCTGTCCGTGGGTCAAAACCTTCAAGATGCTGACTACCTAATCAATATCGATTTACCCTGGAACCCAATGACCCTGGAACAGCGCATTGGACGCATTGACAGACCCAAGCAGCACCAAACTGAATACATCCACATCTACTACGCCAACAGCGAGAGCCAGTTACTTCGTCAAGCCAGCCGTCTTGCTAACCTTAACAAGAAGCTCATTGGGGCAGAGTTAGCGAACCGGGATGGCACCTTACAGCACATTCCCAACGTTGATGAGTTGGGTGCTTCAATCTACGGTGATACGCTCTTTGACGACACGATCTTGCCGGGATATGTAGACTTTATCCGAACCCTGGTTGAAAACAGGCGACAAACTCAGGAGAGTTTTCAGGAAACGCTATATCAGAAACAGGAAACGTCACGAGACCTCTACACCCAACAAGAAATCCTCTTCTCTGAGGACACCCACAAAATACTCAAAGAGTTAGGCGATGATTACCAAGCGAACCCCATTGCTCTGGGGCGGCAGACTGGTGAGAAAGACGAAGCGATCGGATTAGTCGCCCTCCTACTGGACTACTTCGGACCGAATGGTGAACCCATTCCAGATCGTCGAGAGCATATATTCTGGAACGACCAGACCGGAGAACGGGATGCCTACGGGATTGCCATTGCCACAGCCTGCAAAACCCCAGAGTCCGGAGATGTATTTTCTGCACGACATTTGCAGTCAATGACGCAAAAGCTTTACACCCAACTGGTTGCCCTAAAACAGCAACGAGCAAAGGAACTGAGCGAACCAGAGACCATTGAAAACATCAATGTCACGTCAGAGCGCCTCAACAAAATTCAAAAACGAATTAACACATTGCAAGAGTTACCCGATGGACTCGATCGCAAAGTGGTCAAAGAGACCCTCCGCAAACTCAATAACTGGAAAGACATGAAGTCGGTGCAAAAGTTGCTGAAAGAGTACACAGATGGAGCAAAAGCCCAGTTGGAACCCGCTGAGTTTACCGTCCAGTTAGTGAAGGACACCGATGAGCAGAATTTAATTCTCAGTGACGGCATTAAGCCAACACGATTATCGGTGTCTCTGTGCGCGATGCTCCTGAGAGCTTAAGCAATCATGAACGACTCTTAGCCCCACAGCCCTTTGAATTTGATGGGGGATAGTTGGGTATACCGTTCCGTGTGCTGGATGCAGCGATGCCCCAAATAGTCCTGGAGCGTCCGGGTATCCGTGCCCTTCATCGCCAGGGCATGACCACAGGAATGCCTCAGCATGTGGCTGTGAATCGGGAACGAAAACAAGTCCTTACCCAATCGCTTGATCATCGAGGCGATCGCCGTCCCCGCCAGTGGTTTCCCATCGCGATCGACGAATAGATAGGGCGATTGCGGCTGCTCCCGCTGGAGCCGTTTCAATGCCCGCATCTCCAGCCCATCTAAGAAGTGCGTCGTCGATTTAGACCCCTTCAGCCGCCGGATAAAGATAGTGCCCTCCGCAAAATCGATGTCTGTCCACCGGAGATCCGCCGCTTCACTCACGCGCAGCCCGTGGCGAAACATCATCAACACAATGCAGTAATTGCGCCAGCCGTTTTGGGCAGTCTTCTTCGCCGCCTCTAACAACTGCCCGACTTCCGATTCAGTCATATATTCCCGCGTCCGTCCACTGGCAGCATGACCCTTGTTGGGAGATGTGCCCTTCTTCGGCTGCGGCTCTTTGGGTGCAACTGACCTGGGACGCTTAACCGGGAACTGAACTAATGCCCCCATATCCTCTTGCTCAACTTTCGATGCTTGGGCTACCTCTTCCATGATGGCTGAAACCTCTAATACGATTAGCTGTTTTCTGGATACTTGCTCAACTTCTGACACCAAAGTTGAGCAACCCACTGAATTCAGCTTAGAGTCTAAACGTAATAAGGTCTAATACCTTTTACCTATTAACTGATTAGGTAGTGATAGAAAAACATGATCTAAAGGTCTAATACCTTGTTAGGATTAACCCGTTCACCCGGCGGGGAAATTATGCTGAGTGTCGCAATCTGGAATTTGAAGGGGGGCACCACCAAAAGCACAT
>JANRKG010000309.1:0-2727 GCA_033763635.1 Leptolyngbyaceae cyanobacterium bins.59 | reverse complement strand
CCTTGCTCCTTTCGCTTCCCCACCCGCTGCATCCCTGATCTTGATCGCAGATGATCACGTTGCGGTTCGCACCCTTTTGAGGCAAATGATGCGTCAGGAGGGATATCGAGTGATTCAAGCCACCAATGGGGAGGAGTGCTTACGTGCTTATCAACTGTTCCATCCAGATTTGGTGTTACTGGATGCCATCATGCCCGAAATGGATGGGTTTGAATGCTGCGCTCGGATGACTGGCAAGGCTGTCGATCGCTCTCAGCCGATCAATGCCACGAGCGAGAGTATCAACCGCAATCCTCCGATTCTGATCATTACAAGTTTGGAGGATGAGGAATCGATCGACAAAGCTTTTGCAGTCGGAGCAACGGATTACATCCCGAAACCCATCCATTCCCAGGTTCTCAAGCATCGCGTTCGCCATCTGATCAATGTGAATCGGGCGGCCTACCTCCTACAGCAACAACAGGAACAGGAACAGAGAAACCTCCAACGCTTCAATGCAGAACTGGAACGCACTGTTCAAAGCCGAACGACCCAACTGCTGCAATCCCTGGAGTTTGAAGCGACGCTGAGGCGCATCACGGATAAAGTCCGGGATAGCTTGAACGAAAGCCAAATCTTGCAAACCGCAGTTCAGGAACTCACTGAGGTTTTGCATCTGGTGTCCTGTAGGACAGCTATCTACGACTTAGCTCAGGGAATTTCTACAATTCAGTATGAATATTGTGCTTCAGAGCAAAGGGATTGTCTCCTTCCTGCATCGGGGGCGATCGTTGAGATGCTCCAGGCTCCCGAAGTCTACTTACAACTGTTAAATGGGCAACACTTCCAGTTTTGTCCCCTGCCTTCGAATCCAGACTTGCCCCATTATACCGTTCTAGTTTGTCCCCTCGTAGATGACCAGGCGGTTTTAGGGGATTTGTGGTTGACCCATCAGGTTGATTATCGGTTTTCTGAAATGGAGATCCGCCTGGTGCAGCAAGTCGCAAACCAATGTGCAATCGCGATTCGGCAGGCCCGCCTTTACCAGACGGCCCAGGCCAATATTGCGGATCTAGAAAGGCTCAATCATCTCAAGGATGATTTTCTGAGTACGGTTTCCCATGAATTGCGTTCCCCCGTCACGAATATGCGGATGGCGATTCAAATGCTGGAGAACTGTTTGCAGGGAGGGCAACATTGCGAAAGCATGCCAACCCTTCCTCCCCCGTCTCGCATCCCAACTTATTTGCAAATTCTCAAAACAGAATGCGATCGGGAAATGCACCTGATCGAGGATTTGTTGGATTTACAACGCCTGGAGTCCCAGGCCCAACCCCTCTGTCTGGAGACCCTTGACCTGTATCTCTGGCTTCCGGCGATCGTCGAACCCTTTCAACACCGAGTTCAGGAGCGAAATCAGCACCTCTCGATCCATTTAGAACCGAATTTACCCCACCTCGTGTCGGACCCCACAAACTTGCGACGGATTCTCTGTGAATTACTGCACAATGCTTGCAAATACACCCCTCCCACGGGGACAATTCAGGTGGAATCAGGAATTCAGGCGGATCAACTACAAATCAGGATCATCAATACGGGTATTGAAATTCCGCCCCATGAATTACCTCGCATTTTCGATCGCTTTTACCGAGTTCCCAGTGGCGACCCCTGGAAGCAAGGGGGTACGGGGTTAGGGCTAACGCTGGTGAATCGCTTAGTGAATCATTTAGGTGGCACCATTCAGGTACAGAGTGGGGCAGGAAGGACTTGTTTTACGATCGAATTGTCTTTCAGCCAGAATTAAACCCTCACAATTCCGCCTCAATCTGCCGTACCACTGTCAGCGCGGAGTAGCTGACTCCCGCTGTGCCCTCACCGGGATGGGTTGAGTCGCCCACTAACCAGAGATGGGAGATCGGGGTGCGATTGGCAAACCCAAACGGGCCAAATGTTGGAATCCGCTGTCCAATGCCCCCTACAATCCCCTGCGATCGGGCTGTGTAGCGGGCAAAAGTGCGAGGAGTTCCTGCTTCCCGGTGCAAAATTGTCTGGTCGTTCAGGTGGAAGAACTGGCTTAAGCGATCGATCGCCGTCCTGGTGTATTGCTCCTTCAACGCCTCGTAGTCTTGCTCCTGTGCCCAAAGAGTTGGGTCTGTGAAGGAAGACGCGGTGATGGTTGCCTTTCCTTCCGGTGCTCGTCCATCGCCCGGACGGCTCACGGAAACGAACAAGGAATTATTCTCGCCGATCGGCCCCTCTGCATCGTAAAGAAACTGGAGATGGGGCGGACAGTCCGCAGGGATGGCACTCGCGTCTACGCCCAAGTACACGACAAATGCCCCCGAAGGCTGGATTAACTTATCGACCCGTCGTTGATAGCCTCCCGGTGCTGCATCGCCCAGGAGCCTCACCAAATCTTGAACCGTGACATTCGCCACAACTTGATCGGCCTGTTCCGTCCAGACTTTTTGCGTCTTCTGGTCGCGAAGGACCACGCCTGTCACCCGTCCCCCTTCCACGCAAATTTTCTCTACCGTGTGGCGCATCCGCAGTTGCCCCCCATCCCGCTCCAGAGCTTCTACGAGCCGATCGCTTAACACCTGCATACTGCCGTGTAAGTGATACAACCCGTGAGGCTCCTGGGAAACTCCCAAAGCGGTTGCGGCATAGAGCAAAGCCGTTGAATCCGCGTCCACTTGAGAGTACAGCTTCAGTTGTAAGTCTAGAAACGTTTTGAGACGACGATCG
>JANRKG010000308.1:0-32031 GCA_033763635.1 Leptolyngbyaceae cyanobacterium bins.59 | reverse complement strand
CCTGGTGACAGGGCCGACGGGTTCTGGGAAAACCACAACCCTGGCTGCCATGATTGACCTGATTAACCGAACTCGTGCTGAACACATTCTGACGGTTGAAGACCCGATCGAGTTCGTCTACGAACCTATCAAGAGTCTGATCCACCAGCGGCAGTTGGGTGAAGATACGAAGAGTTTCGCGAACGCCCTGAAAGCGGCACTGCGGGAAGATCCAGATATCATTCTAGTGGGTGAAATGCGGGACTTGGAGACGATCGCCCTCGCCATTTCCGCCGCAGAAACGGGGCACTTAGTTTTTGGGACGCTGCACACCAGTTCTGCGGCCCAAACGGTAGACCGGATCATTGACGTATTCCCATCGGAACGCCAAACCCAGGTTCGGGTACAGTTATCCAACTCCCTGGTTGCCGTATTTAGCCAAACCCTGGTACCCAAGAAAAACCCCAAACCAGGGGAGTACGGTCGGGTCATGGCTCAAGAAATCATGATCGTCACCCCTGCTATCTCGAACCTGATTCGGGAAGGAAAGACGGCTCAGGTTTATTCTGCGATTCAAACGGGGGGTAAATTGGGGATGCAAACCCTAGAGAAGGTATTGGCAGACCAGTACATGTCAGGAACCATCTCCTTTGAAGCGGCCATGTCCAAGACCTCTCGGCCTGATGAACTGCAACGCATGATCGGCGGCGCGCCTGTTCCCGGTGGGCAACCCGGCGCACCCGCCCGTCGCTAATATTCGCCTGTAGTCAGTAGAAATCTGAGGATAGTGAGTCAACTGGGGCCAGCTTCAAGGCTTGCAAAATCTGATGCGCGTGTCCCGGATTCAACCATCCGCTTCAAATGACATAAGAAGTTGGGAATGAGTGGGTGGATGAGGGAAGGCTTACCCACCCCTTGATTCATCAAACCCTTCTACTTGCCTATCATCCGTCAACAATTCGTTGCAGGGTCCCGCGCCTTCGCCAATCATCGTTAGAATAAATCATCGTTAGAATGAATGGGTAGTATAGGGTAGCCCTTTTCAGTGCTCCTCTCTAGCATCCCCCATTCGTTTCTAACCCATTGCTTTAGTTAACCCGTCATTTTGCGACTTCTAAGGGTATCATTTATGCCTACCTATACTGCCAGTGTTCGGGATTCCCAAGGAAATACAAGAACTCAGCGCTTATCTGCGACATCCCTGGCAGAAGCGCGAACAGCCCTACGAGATAAGGGATTTGTTGTCCAGGATTTGAAAGAAGCAAAGGGATTAAGCTTCTCAGGCTTCGATATGAAGCAGTTAGAAGCAGCCCTCAGTAGCGTCACGGTAAAGGACAAAGCTGTATTTTCTCGACAATTTGCGGCTCTGGTAAATGCAGGGGTCGCAATGGTGAGGGGGTTGGGTGTTCTCTCGGAACAATGCACTAATCCCAGTTTAAAAAAGGCACTCACGGAAATCAGCGATGACGTGCAACAGGGAACCAACTTATCGGACGCGATGCGGAAGCATCCCAAATGTTTTGACAACCTCTATGTCAGCATGGTGCAGGCAGGCGAGGTTGGGGGGGTGCTAGACGAAGTTCTAAACCGTCTGGCAAAACTTCTAGAAGACGTGGCTCGCTTGCAGAACCAGATTAAATCAGCCATGTCCTACCCTGTAACCGTAGGGGTTCTGGCAACCGTTATCTTTATCGGGATGACCGTTTTTCTGTTGCCAACGTTTGCCGCCATCTTTAAAGAACTGGGCACCGATCTGCCCGCATTTACGAAGGCGATGCTCGCCATCAGTGCCTTTTTGCGGACTCCCCAGTATATGGTCGGGCTAATTGCGGTTCTCTTTGGTTGCTCAGTTGCCTACAAGCAATACTACAAGACACGGGTAGGACGGGAAACGATGGACCGCGTTTTCCTGAAAATGCCCCTTTTTGGCGATTTGATTCAAAAAACAGCGACAGCCCGCTTCTGCCGAACTTTTGGAGCATTGACTCGCTCTGGTGTACCGATCCTCACCTCCCTGGAAATTGTGCGCGACACCTCAGGAAATCAGGTGATTGCAAACGCGGTAGATGATGCCCGGAAAGAAATTCAAACGGGGGGGATGATCAGTACCGCATTACAACGGGCGGATGTCTTCCCAATTATGGCGATCCAGATGATCAGTATTGGTGAAGAAACGGGGGAAGTCGATAAGATGCTGATGAAGGTGGCTGATTTCTATGAAGACGAAGTGGAACAGGCCGTAAAAGCTCTGACCAGTATCATGGAGCCGATCATGATTATGTTCCTGGGGGGCATGGTGGGTTCCATTCTCTTGTCGATGTACCTACCGATGTTCAAAGTGTTCGAGAGTATTGGCTAACGGATTCGCAAATGATGCCTGTTCGACAAACCCACTACGAAGAATCCCTGGCAGATTACAGCAATCTGTCTTCTACCATTGCCCTTCTCAAACAACATCGCCCTTACCTGGAAATGCTTCCAAGTCTGCGTCGGGCAGACGAAAGTTTAGTCATCCTACCGCTTCCTGTCGCACGGGTAAAACAATCTGCTTCCTCGACTTCTGGAGGAGTTTCCAGCATTCCTCCCTTGGAATTGCGGCAACTTCCCTGCGATCTAGCGATTTTGATGTGTGATCCCGATTGGAAGGTCAAAGCGGGAATTGAAATTTTTGTCTTTATCCATCGTCCCCAGGAAGAACTCTCGGACCTTTTGAATCGGTGGCGACAAACCCAGGTCTGGCTGGATCGGGGGTATCAGTGGGAGTTGCCCCCCCACCAGCGGCATATTTTAGGGGAAGAAGCGAATGATTTGCATCCGCTCTTTATTCTTTTTCCAGAAACTCCCGATCGCATTAAACGGGGGTTGAAGGGAGCCTGTCTTCCCTTTGTCGTGCGTGCGGTCACTGGTGCCGGGGAATCAGAAGTTCCCGTTGTTGCTCAAGACTCCCAGATTCTAGAAGAAATAGAGGATTGGGAGTCCGGCTTGTTTCCTGAAGGGAACAGCTAAAATTTCTCACAAACTAAAGCAATTTCTAGTTACCTGGTTGAGTATAACTTCGTCCTCGCCAGGTAATTTCTGTTTGTAGCGATGAGAGTAAAATTCGTAGAAATGCCAGGGGATCACTCAGGGGAGAAAGCCAGAAAGCCCAGGTCGATCGGGTCTGAGTAAAATCATAGGAACCAACGATCGCCACCAGTAAGGCCACTCGAATCGCAACGAGAAACAGGTTCAGGCCGTAAGTTGCCCAGAGAACAGGATTGGTCGGGACTCCCATGAACATAAGCAATCCCACTAGCAGAACAGGCAGAGGTAAGCCCTGAACCGAGAGTAAAAGCCATAAATCGCCCCAAATTTGCCCTGAACTGGCAGCATCCTTCAAGTCAAGCGATCGCCCCCATTCTTGCCAAGTTTCGATCGCCCCTTCGTACATGCGAACTTTCAAAACCTGAGAACCATCCAAAAAGCCAACCTTGGCCCCTTGACTGGCGGCGTAGCGAGCGAGCGTTACATCATCACAGAAGGAACTGCGTGCGCTCGTATAGCCTCCCAACTGAGCCAGCAAAGAGCGACGACAGAGAAAACACTGCCCATTTGCCATCACCCGCTCTGGTTGACTTGTTGGGTCTCCAGCAGGGCCAAACCGATAGAGCAGGGTCATCAGTAAAGAGGGTTGGAGCCACAGTTCACCGGGATCTTTCAGAATAAACCGAGGCGATAGAGATACGAGATCATACCCATCTTGTTGGGTGATCGCTAACAAACCTGCAACGAGACCAGGGCTGGGTTGCGTGTCCGCATCAATCCCCAAAACCCATTCACTTGCTTCAGCACTTTGTAAAAAACCCGTATGTAAAGCCCAGGGTCTTCCAACCCAACCAGGAGGTAGGGGATCATCAACCAGTAACCGAAACCGGGGATCAGATTGGGCCATTTGTTTGACCATCTCTGGCGTTCCATCCTGGGAACGGCTATCTACCACCAGGACCTCACGCACTTCATATCCCTGATGCGTTAAACCCTCCAGGCAGGGACCAATCCGCTTTGCCTCATTCAAGGTTGGGACAATGATACTAACAGTCCCCAACATTTCTGGAAGACTGACCCCCGGTTGAACGGGAGGTTTTCGTGTTGGTCCCTTTGCTAATCGAGAGAGGAGCAAGAGGGCTGCGGGCACTTGAACCACCAGCAGGATCAGGGATAGGGCTGAAAATAGGATTGGAACCTCCCCTGCTTCTGGCAGTCGCAGTAACAATACGTTCAAAACAACCATCGAATCGGCTACAGCTTGCTAGAAACCTTGACTGACGTTGGAGCCGTTTTGGGAGAAACAACCCCACTCACCCTGGCAGGGATACTGTCCAGCGCTTCCACTTCATTCGGGTTTCGGGAAGCTTGGCTCCAGGCTAACCAGCAAAGGCTCACTGCGGGTAATACACCCACGAAAACCCCCAGCACGACTGGAATCCATAGCCCTGCCGCCAAGCTTAAGACCGTGGCAAAAGTAAAATCACTAATATACACAATTAAGGGGAAGGTCAGATCTGGCTTCTTAGAGTCCTTCTGTTGGAACAGGTCTTTCAGATGGGGCATCCGTTCCCAAATGAGGGCCGCAACGGTCATAAAGACTGCACCCGTCCCAAACCAGCCCAAAAAGTTTTGGTAAGGCATGCCGAAAAATGCACCCGGTTGATGCCAGTACCAGAAGGGATAAGAGGTTTGACTCATAGCAGGGTCTAACACAAAGTCCCAGGACATGAGTAGCAACGATCCCAGAGCGATCGATAATCCTTGAACCAACCAACCTGGCAACTTGCCCGACTCGCCCTGCTTGCGAAAAGGTTCCAATCCCGCTCTCGCCATGACATAGGAAACAAACCCAAGGTAGAACCAGGACAGGGGAATGGTAAAAGGAACCAATCCCGCAATCTTGTAGCCCAGCCCGCTCAGATAGCTATAGTCTCCAAAGGGAAAACCCGTGCTGGTTCCCAGCAACTCGCTAGTCAGGGACAGAAAAACAGAGGGGAGCAGAAACGCAAACCACGCTGCATTTCCCAGCGTTCTGCGAGCATAGAGGGAGACAGCGATCGCTCCCAACAAAATGTAAAATACCCCTCCCCCAGACATGCCCCACTCAAACAGGGTTTGCCCAAAATTAGATAGCCCTGAGATCAGTTCAGGATGGGGAAGAACTACCAGTAGACCTGCCAGCCCAAAGGCCATTGCCAAAATATGAGCAACCAGATAGAAGCGCTCGGCAGAGAACATTTGCTTCATAGAGACTCCTTAAAAGACATGACAACTGACCTGAATAAGAACTGGAACGGTAAGAACTGGGGCGGTAGTTTATTAAGTGCTTTTATAGAGTTTACAAATGTTCAAGTAACTTTTGCACTTTTTATTAGGTTTGAAGGCGTTAAATACTTAGAATCCTTACTTATCTGTAATTGCGCTAATCCTCCCTGGGGGAGGCCAATCTTCCTTTTCAGAGATGAAAATAGGGCTGTTTTGTCCAGATCTATGAAGTGGGTAAGAGAAATCAGCTTGACGCTTTGGCCTCTCGCACCTCTGGGAAAATACGGAGCTTAGTAAAACGTTCTCTAAGATTCCGTGATTTCGACCAAGAAAATATCCTGGGAGCTTTGGCATGGTTATATACAGAACACTCAACTAATCCATCCTCCACTCGGCCTCACGATCTCTCCTCACACACGGTGTCTAAAATGTTCAAGCAAAACTCTTCCTACTTTCAGTTCCCCATCTGGCAATTTCTAGATCAACCGTTATTTGACCCAACGCGCAAACCCATCTTAAACCCCCAACGATTCTGGCGTGCTTATCAAATTCGGCTTTTAGAGCGTTGCTGGGCGCAAGATTGTGAATCAGGAGGCCAACGCCGCAATTGGCAGTAAATTTCCTGATCAGCAGGGGGATTGGCAGTATTTAAGGGTTATTTGCAAGTAGTCTTTGCAGATCTCTCCCGCTCCTTCCGGAGCTAGCAACTAAATTCTGGAAATAAGAGGAGATGGTTAAGCCTTCAACCATCTCCTCTTGCTCTTTCAAGAGCTGTCTCATCTTTGGAGATCAAATCTTGACTCTTAAAGAATATTGTCTGCTATCTCCACCCTAATCATGAATCAGGAGAGCTTATGTTCGCCCAGACCAAACATTGCCTCAGTTCAGCCCCGTTAGGAGAGCCAACCCTGACCAGTCAAAGTTGGGAAACAATTGTTCAACAAGTTGAGCAGGTACTATATAACAGTGCGACATACCAGCAGACGATCGGCCGACTAGGAATAGGAGAAACCTCCCAAGAAATTCACAACCTCCTGCAAACAACCATTCGAGAAGCCATTCACCTCACTTTGAATCATTCGGAAATAGGGAGTCGGATTCAAGAAGCGCTTCCGGCAAAACCCCCAACAATCCCCAGGGCAACTCAATCAAAGGAACGTGCCCGTAAGTCAGCGAAGGTTGATGGAGGGTCTAGTGAACGGGAAGTATACCTCCGGGAAGTCGGGGCTACGTTGCAAGCAACACGACAAGCTCAGTCTCTATCCCTTGATGAACTGCACCAAAAAACTTGGGTTCCAGTCTATCAGATTCGAGCATTAGAGATGGGGCAGTTCGATCGTCTACCCGAAGACATCTACGTTCGGGGGTTTGTCCGCCGTTTAGGAAATGCCCTTGGGCTGAAAGGAAATGAGATGGCAGCGGCGATTCCATCACCCGCTTCCCAGGAAGGCTTAGTTCCCTGCTGGAGCCGTCCCCAAACCAATCAGGGATTTTACTTACGAACGACCCATCTCTATGTGGGCTACCTGACCCTCATGGCAGGAGCCCTCGGCGGGTTAAGTTGGATTTCCCACCAATCTGTTCCTCAACCGGAATTGAGATCTGAACCAGAGGCTTCTCGAATCTCCATCTCTTCACGCCAGCAGTCAGAAAATCAAGTCAAGAAAAGTCCGGCCCAGGTTAAGAGCATCAATATTGCCCCTCCGGAAACGATGCTTTTTGCCCACTAAGGCGATCGTTTAAAAGAATTGACCAATGGGGATGCCCATTCTTTTAAGAAGATTTCCAGAAAAGAGTTTACCTGTGGGTTGCCCTTCGGCTGCGCTCAGGGCACGAATACTGGTTGAGCGGAGCCGAACCCATTGGAAAATTTTTTCTGGCAATCTCCCAAGACCGTCAATTGCAGTCGATCGGGATGGTATTGGTGTAGGGGTGTTCTGGGATAACGTCCCTACATCAATACCAAGTTATCCCGATGAACCACTGTTTCCGCCCCCATGTATCCCAAAATCTCAGAGATGGCCTCCGACTGTTGCCCTTGGATTTGCCGTAACTCACTACTGCTATAACTGACAATTCCGCGTGCAATTTCCCGCCCTGCCCGATCGCACAGAGCCACCGCATCCTGATTGTGGAAGTCCCCCTCCACCTGAACGACTCCCGCTGCCAGGAGGGACTTGCCCCGCTGACAGATCGCTTCCACCGCTCCCTCATCGAGAAACAGCTTCCCTGTAGGGATCAGGCCATGAGCAATCCAGCGTTTTCGGGCATTAAATGGGCGGGGTTGGGGTTCAAAGTGGGTGCCGAGCATCTCCCCTGCCAGGATTTTTTGGATATTGTGGGGCGATCGGCCCTCTGTGATGACCGTCCGGACCCCTGCATCCGTCGCAATCCGGGCTGCTGAAATCTTTGTCACCATCCCCCCCGTGCCCCATTGGGAACCCTGCGTTCCCGTCTGAACAGTCGCCAACTCGTTAATATCCTGGACCAGACTAATGGGTTGAGCGTCTTCATAACGGCGGGGATCAGCAGAGTAGAGACGGTCCACATCCGTCAGAAGAAATAACCAATCTGCTTCGACCAGGCTGGCAACCAAAGCCGAAAGGGTATCATTATCGCCAAACTTTAGCTCATCCACCGCAACCGTATCATTCTCATTCACGATCGGGATGACCTGGAGTTGCAGAAGCTCGCGAAATGTATTGTAGATATTCACATACTGACTTCGTTGCACCAGATCTCCACGAGTGAGCAACACCTGAGCGATCGGCTGTTGGAGCGTCGTAAACAAGTCATCATACACGCGAATCAAACGCCCCTGCCCCACTGCTGCGACGGCTTGCTTCAAGGCAATCAACCGGGGACGTTCGGTGAGCTTCAAGCGGGCACACCCCACCCCCACCGCTCCCGAAGAGACCAGAACAACCCGATGCCCCTGGCGACGCAGAGAGCAGAGGGTTTCCACCAGGGCAGCGATCGTCGAGAGGGCCAAGTGCCCCGCTTCCGGATCGGTCAGGCTGGAGGTGCCGATTTTAACAACGATCGTTTGAGACATGGAACAGGGAGTAGCAGCCCAAAAATTGTAAGGTAAACGCTCCGGTTTTTAGCCAGGGTGTTTGAGAGAAGCTCCCAGCTTTTGGGAAATCCAGACCTCAAAGGTACGGACAAAATGGCGACGAACAAGGTGATCCGGATCAACCATCGGTTCCACGAGCACCGTAAACAGCCCCAAGCGATTGCCCGCCAGAACATCTGTAAAGAGCCGATCGCCCACCATTGCCACCTGCGCCATCGGCAAATTCATTTCAACAAACGCCTGCCTGACCTTCCGGCGGGAGGGTTTCCGCGCTCCAAAGGTATAGGGAACCGCAAGGGCATGGGCAATTCTTTGAATGCGAGCTTCACTTAAGTTATTGCTCACAAGATGCAACGTTGCCACTTGCTTAATTTCCACTGCCCATTGCAGCAATTCAGCCGATGCTTCAGCACTACTAAAAGGCACCAGCGTTTCATCCACATCCAAAATTAAACCCTTCAAGCTGTGCCGTTCCAGAATTGAGGGAGTCAATTTCAGAACAGGACCATCCAAAACCAGATCGGGCTGAAGCAGTAAACCAATGGACATAACTAGGGTTGCTTTTGACGACGTTCAATCTCATCTCGGATAGCGGCTTGCGCTGCTTCATGTTCCTCCAGCGTTCGGCTAAAGACATGGGTGCCATCGTAACGAGCGACAAAGTAAAGGTATGGGGTGGCTTCGGGATAGAGGGAAGCCTCCAAACTCGCCAGACCAGGACTGGCGATCGGCGTGGGGGGTAGCCCTGGGTTCAGGTAAGTATTGTACGGGGAAGGGGTACGTACCTGGGCCAAGGTCAGGGGTTGCTCCAGCGTTTGCCGGATGTTCAGCCCATATTCAACCGTCGGGTCGGCCCCCAGAGGAATATTCTGTTTCAGCCGTTGCACAAAAACCCCAGCAATCCGGGGCCGTTCTGAGGGGATGACCGCTTCCTTTTCAACGATACTTGCCAGAGTGACCCAATTTAGAAGACTCAGATCTGTTTGCCCCTTGCGTTGTTGATAGAGGGGCAGTGCTACCTGCTCAAAGCGCTTGAGCATCATCTCGACCACTTCCGGGGGGGTAATCCGATCGCCCGTCATCTCATAGGTATCGGGATAGAGAAACCCTTCCAGATGGGGCAAATTTGGAGGAAGCCAGGGATAGCGATCGCGAGGAACCGATCGCACTGCTGTCAAGAAATCCTTTCCCTTAAAGAAACCTTGGGCTTCAAAATAGCTTGCCATCTGCTCAAAGGACCAACCCTCTGGCACGGTAAAGCTATAGCGCACCACCTTCCCAGACCAGATAGTGGCGGCGATCGATTGCATGGACTGGGTGGGAGAAAGCTCATAGGTTCCTGCTTGAAACCCACCTCCCCGGTTTTGCAAGGTCAACCATCGCGACCAGAGATTCCAGGCAAAGCTAGAGCGAATCAGCCCTGCCGCCTGTAAATCTTGACCGATATGTTGAGCAGGCGTACCCGCAGGAATCTGGATACGCACACTTTTTTCTGGCGGACCAGAATCCATCTGGATGAGAGGCGCGCTCACCCAACTCCACCAGGCCCATCCCTGCCAACTACAAAGACCCAAGACGAGGAGCAGGAAGACTGGATAAATCAACCCCTTGAATTTCTTTTGACCCATTGTGACTAAACTCTGTGGGGAAAAATTTCAGAGCGGAACCTGGGAAAAATCATGGATTTAAAGCGGAGTATCGTCAACGGCACCCTGTTTTTTTTAACGAAAAATAATAGGCGCGATCGATCGCGCCTCTCAGCGTTCTGGAATCAAAAGCTAACTTAACAACTTCTATTCCATCTCATCAAACAACTGGTCCTCAATCATCGGCAACAGTGGCTCAATTTTCTCCATTTCCTCTGGCGTGAGTAGAACAGGCTGCCCTGCCTCATTCAACCGAGCCAGGATAAAGAAGGGGTCCAGGGGAGTATAGATCGCATACTCCTGTTCTTCATGATAGAAGTTGGCAAGGAATTGCAACTCTTCATGCTCTTCAAAGCCGTCTTCTTCATCTTCATAGTCCTCTTCTTCCACATCAGGCAGTTCCCCTTCCACCGTCAAAGCGACCGCTGTACGCTTCAGCTTTAGATTTTGCTCCTGTAAAACTGCGCTGGCGATCGGAAACAGGAGATCAATCTCCGCATCCTGTTCTACCAGAACCGCTTCTTCCTCATCCTCTTCTCCAGCCTGCCAAACGAAGATCTCAATGGGGGAATCCACCGGCAGCAGGAGCAAATATTCCTGACCTTCCAGGTCCAGGGAGTGTTCTACATAACAGATCAGGGAGCGGCCTGCCTCATCCGTGATCGTAACTGTCGGGGCATCCATGACTTCATCTTCCATTTCCGGACCTTCTCTTTCCTTATTTGCTTCTGGCATCCATTGTCTCGTATCCGGGACTCAGTATCCTTCATTCGGGTCATTTCTCGGCTCGTCGAGCATCTAGCCATTGTTGCAAAATTAGGCTAGCTGCTTTGCGATCGATCAACGCCTTATTCCGGGAAGGTTGCAATCTTTCAGCCCGCATCATTTGTTCGGCCTGAAAGCTTGTCAGACGTTCATCCATATATTCCAGAGGTAACTGCAATGCCTTGGCAATCGCAGTCGCCTGTTTCTGAACATACCGTGCCTGTGCCCCCAGCGTACCATCCATCGAGTAAGGTAGACCGACAACCAGGAGTTGAACCTGCCGCTGGTTGACCAGGGTTTGAAGCTGAGTAATCAGATCAGGGAAAGACTTGCGTTCGATCGTCGTCAGTCCTGTAGCGATTAAGCCCGTGCCATCGCAACCCGACACCCCAATGCGCTTCTTACCGATGTCTAATCCCAGAACTGAAATGATAGCCATGATCGCCTGATTGCATACGGGAAATTTTAGAAAGCTTAGGATGCTTACGGCGGCTGTGGGAAGAATTGGGTTGTTCAGAAGCAGGGTTAGCCCACTGCATTGAGACACGGCCCGGAATCGGTTTTTGTGCCCGTTGGAAGCCCTGGAGGACTTCAGAAAGTTGTAATCCTTCCAGAGAAGGCCGAACTTCCCGTAATTTATGCCACACCGATCGCGACATCAGGGAAGTATGGGAAATTCGGGTCGCTCCTAACCGCTCTAGATAGGCTTCTCGCTCTGCCTGATAATCCGCCGAAACCAGGTGCAGGGGTAAGCCCGGAACAACCTGAGCGACACGAGCCATTTGATTCAGCAGTTCGGGATAGAGCCAGGTATACGCCGGATGTACCGTCAACTCAGAGGTGTGGGGCCGAGACCCGTCCCGACTCAAATTGACCCGGAAATATCCGATCGCTGCTTTCCGTTGGGGTTCAAACACGTAGCCGCTCACAACCTCCACCTGCCCCAACCGTTGCCCGATTGTCTCAACCAGGACATCCAATGGGTGGGTTTTAAAGTCATGAAGATGGCGATCGAACACCTGACGGACCAGAGGCGGCATCGAGGCCGTATCTAACTGGTAGAGCAGTTGGGCATCTGCATTACTAATGGGCAAAAGATTGGGAAGATCCGGTTCACGTTCCGCCACATCGGGCAGAAGTTCGGGCGCGATCGACCAGTAGGTGGTTTGGGCCAGCAGTTGAAACCCGTTATGGCGATACAAAGCCAGGGTAGATTTGTTATTCACATCCACTTCGACCAGCCAGGTACGGGCTTCCCAAATCGTCTCCAGACAATACCGAAGCAACTGAGATCCCAAAACCAAATGTTCCCCTGGCGAATCGACCACAACCCGATCGACCTGCCAGGTACTCCGAGTTCGGTTAAAGGGTGAAACCTGAATCGCACCGATAATCTGGCTATCTTGCTCCGCCACATAAATTGAAAAGAGGTGTTGGAGCGGATTCGGGAACAAATTTAAGAGCATCAACGGGCCGTACCAGCGGCGAATCTGCTGAAATTGACGACTGATATCACTTGCCACTTCAGGACTTTCCACTTCAACCATCTGCAAAAATAGCTGCTCAACCCGGTCCAAATCATTCAACTGAACCGGGCGAATCGAAATATTAAGCTTGTCAGGAGGGGCTGAAGTCATTAGCCAGATACTCTTGATGCTGGGACTTGTTCTTACTGGTGCTAAGGTTCCGCGATCTCTTTCAATAATCTCCAGTGAGATTTTTAGTGATATTTCAGGAGAGGCCCTCACCTTCTAGCTTAAAGCATTCAGACTGAGAGCATCACCCTGAACTAGGGCGAGTGGGTTCAGTAGGCCGAATCAACACGATCGGAGTTTGTTCGTCTGCATTTCCCGCTGGGTTGCTAATCAACGCTTGCTTTAGAAAGGACGTTGAAACACCAGAGGTCGCTGCCAATATCTTAACTGCTTTCAAGTCATTCACGTCTACAATCGCAGCGGCCAGACCCGTTGCGTCTCGAATTTGGTTAACAACTTGTTGCGGATCGTCAGGACCTAACACAATAAATTGATCGTAGGGGGGCAACGTTCCCGTGACATCATCAATCAGACGGGCCTGTTCCCCTGCCAATTGGTAGAAGACTCCTGGTTTACCCAGTACTTTTGCCAGAGATCCCACCACAAACGCAAACAAGACCCGCCACGGACCCACAATATCCACCAGGGCTTGCAGCCCACAAGCCGTTGCCAGACTGGAGGTGGGCAGGAAGAAGTAGCACAATCGTTTGGCTAACCAACCGGGTCGAATTTGAGTCGGGTGATAAAACCGTCCTTGCATAATGGCGATCGGTGTTTCCCCAATTGCAACCACATCCCCCGGTTGGCTGTAGGGCAGAACGTAGCGTTGCACCACTGAAACCGGATCATCCAGATGGGTCAGGAGATGGGTTGGAATCGGCAAAACATCTGCCTCAGCCGTAGGCCGCCAACGCTGATGAGTCAGAGGCGCGGGAAATTGAAGCGGCACGACGATATGGCGGGCTTTAGGAATCCGCCCAGCAGGACCGTAGGTGACATAGTGAACTCGCACCCAAGCAGCCTTCAGGCTCTCCAGTTCTTTTCCCTGGATGTCGATCGCCACTCGCAGACGAGTTTTCTTGCCCACTTTCACAATGTAGGCAAACCAGTAATCATCATCCCTTGCAGGAGCATCTGCGTGCTGTGGGATCACGCGAATCTTATGCGTCACCCCTGCCAAACTCCCCTTTGACAGCAGCGTGACTTCTGCCCAAACCTCCGGCACCATAATTTCCAGGGTACGGGTTTGATTTTGAAACTCCATCTCACCCGCCAGCAAATAGTGTCGGGGATCGTACACCTCTAGCTGCCAATCTCCGGAGGTCAGTTCCAGATCATTCCCAGGGCGGCGGCGGTACTGGGATTCCAACGCCAACCCACCTACTCCCACTAGCAGGGCTGCCGCCCCAATACCCAATGCAACACTCGCAGCCAGCACAGGAATCCTCTAAATAACGTGAATCTAGCTGAACTATACATTACTAGGGGGATGCCATCCGCAGCAAAAAAAGGGCACCCATCAGAAGGTGCCCCGAACGGAGACAGGCTTAAACTTCTAAACGTCACTCATCACTCGTGGATGGCGAGTACCGACGGATGCACCAATCATGGAGGCTGCCAGACCGAGCAGAGAACCGATCGCAAAGGACCAACCCACCTTCGCCGCATTCCCAGCAATATCCCGTGTTTGTTGAGCCGATACATTCGGGGCATCAGTGGGAACATTGGGGGCACCGACCTGATTGATGACATCACCCGCATTGGAAGCGATGATCCCAAAAGCACCGGATACGCCACTCGCCAGCAACCAAGAGCCTAAAGCCAGCGTGGTCGCCCACAGAATCGCCCCATTCAACAGAGCCGTACTGCGGTTCATGGGACCACAGGCCCGTGCCGTCGTCCAACCACCCACAAAGAGTGAAATGAAAAGACTGATGATGGACCAGATTCCAACAGCAGAACCCACATCATCTGCATTAGAGCGAGGCGCACCGGACCCCGCAATGGAAGTTAGCCCTAAGGCTGCTCCGATCGCACTCAGAACCAGTTGGGTTGCCAGTGCAATCACCAAGCCCGAAAAAATAGGACCCCAACGAACGCGATCGTGATAATCCACGACGGAGGCATAGGAGCCTCGTTCCATCACGTTATCAGCAGGTCGATTTGTGTATGCCATAGCTAAATTTGTTCCCCAAAATTCGGATGAGATAAGTTTCTGTTCAAGGAAAATGGATTTAGCTAACGGTAGAGGAGACCCACGAGAACAACCTCTATCCACCGAGGGGGCATTTTCCCCAAGGGCATCAATCGCTTGATAGAATCGTTTCTTGATCCCCACCATCGGGCGATCCCTGGCTTCACGGTCGTAAATCTACGAAACTCATTCAGATCACCGTTTTTACTTGGGGTAATTTGTTGTGCGTAAATCTTTGTCGTTCCTCGCCGTCACCTTTCTGATGTCTGGAATGCTTTTGAGCTATCCACCCGCAAGTGAGGCCAAACAATCGACCCGTCAATACGCTCAAGCGGGTGTTCGGAATAACCCCGAATTGACCCGGTTGTTACGAGAGGGACGAAAACTGGTCGATGCTGGAAAGCTGGAAGAAGCGCTGGAGTTATATCAGCAAGCCGCTGCTCTAGATAGCAGAAATCCACGAATTTTTTCAGGGATTGGCTATTTATACGCTCAACAAGGCAATTTCCAAGAATCTGTAGTAGCCTATCAGCAGGCGATCGCCCTTGCTCCCAACAACGCGGACTTTCACTATGCTCTGGGGTTTGGGCTGGCGAACCTGGGAGACAACGCAGGAGCGGCGGCGGCATACCGTCGCACCACCCAACTCAACCGCCGCCATACAGATGCTTATTTAGGGTTGGGAGTGGTATTAGTCCGACAAGAAGATTATGACGGCGCACTCACAGCCTATCGGCAGGTCGCAACACTGGAGCCGAAGAACTACATGCCCTACGAATTGATGGGATCGCTGTACCTGCAACAGGGACGACCCCAGGAAGCCCTCAGGGTTCTTCAGCGGGCTGCTCAACTCGCCCCGCGTAAAGGAACAGTTCAGTTGAACCTGGGAGTTGCCTGGTTTGGTCTTCGCAATCCCGAAGCAGGGTTAAAAGCTCTTACCCAGGCTGCCCGTCTAGAACCCCGAAACGCGCTTCTACACTATAAGATTGGGCGAATTTTCCAATTAGAAGGAGACTTGCCGGAAGCCCTGACTTCCTATCGCAAGGCGATTGCAGCTAGACCTAATTATATTGAGGCTCAAAACGCGATCGGCGAGATTTATCTAACACAACAAGAATTTTTACGCGCGATCGTCATTTTTCGAGATTTGACCAGCGATAATCCTGATAATGCCCGTGCCCACTATAACCTGGGAATGGCCTTGAGGGGACGGGATCGGTTACAGGAAGCGGGGCTTGCCTTCGATCGAGCCTATACCCTTTACCAACAACAGGGTAATGCGGAAGGAATGCGAGAAGCCAGAGCGATGCTTAATGAACTCAAGAAATAGTCAGGGAGTCAATAATGGGGGCTAAACGATGTTACGAATCTTTGCCATTCTCCTGGGATCACAAACCCCTGGAAACAGCCCGAAACGATCAGCAATGGCTGGAATCGATCATTCGTAACGCGGCCCCCTTTACAGATTGGTGGACAAAAGCTCGGATTATACAGCTTGCCTATCGCGTATCAGAGACCCTGGCTGCAAAAGGTTTGAAGGGTGCGCCTGTCTATGCAGGGTTAGATTCAGAAGCGGCGATCGTGAAGACCCTTCAAACCCAGTGCCCCTATCCTGCTTCCTGTGATTTCTTCCGCACCGTCAACGAGGATTTCGTGATTGAAGTTCTGAGTGCCTGGAAGACCCAACAGTTTTCTGAAACCGTTAGCCGAAACTTCGAGGTTTATGCGGATAACGAACACCCCAACGTTTTTCTCATTACCAGTACCGTTCCCGTTTCCCTGGATGTCGATCGAGTCCTCCCCCCGGCGAATCGCTTCCGGCCTCTGTTTAACCTCAATGAGTTTAGCCGAATCGTCGATGAACAGAACATTAGACGGCTGACCCTGCGAACTCACGGCTATGCAAATCCAGCCGACGGTTTCTACTACAGCTTTTGCCAGGAGGCTGCGGCCCTTGATCCATCGGGGAATAGCCCTGAATCTCGCACCCTCAAGCCCGATCATCTGTACGTGGGCTACTCCTGGCCCAGCGAGAAACCGATTACTAGCCCCGGTCTGTGGGCTGACTACCGCACCAGCCCCGGTGTCGTCCTGAAGTTTCTCTTTTCCTTAAGCGGCATTGCTGGAATTGCTGGAGCCATTCTGTATGTATTCCTGCGCTGGGTCATGGCTCCCGTCCTGTGGCTGCTGGATCAGATTCCGGGTATCGCTGCGATCGATCAGACCCTCCGATACCGGGAAACCCTCAATTTGGCGGTTCACTGGTACTGGCTCACACCTGCCCTGTTCATGTTCTGGCTCCTGCTGCTGCTGCTGCTGCGAATTGTAGTTTACCAGCGAGATCGCTATCGAGCCATTCACTACGGTGCTCCAGATTTGGCAGAGTTTTTCTGGCGACTCGATCGGGCACTCACGCACAAACAACATTGGCCCAAAGATCGTAACCTGTGGGTGAATCTCATTGGGCATAGCATGGGTGCCCTGTTACTGGTCAACGTGCTCCGCATCCTATCCGATCGCTTTGGGAAGGACGATGGGGGTGCAATCCGACCGGATACCGAGCTAGAGAACGACGAACCCGATAGCATTGGGGACAATTTGCTGCTGGATAAGATGCTGCTGGCCTCCCCCGATATTCCTCTAGAATTCTTGCGGGAAGGGCGCAATAATTATGTCCGGTCTGCGATTCGTCGTTGTCGGCGGATTTATCTGCTATCCAGCGATCGAGATATTGTGCTGCGTTACCTATCGACGATGGGGAACTGGTTTACAGAACCCAGTCTGCAAATGGCAGGGATGCGGTTAGGGAATGTGTATCTCAAACCCACAAAGGTGGGGCGAGAAGTTCCCTACCGTCCAAATGTGCGAATCATGGTGCATAGTGAACCAGCGGTGCGGCCCACCTCTAGTTATGATCTGTTTTGCAAATTTAATTACCTGGATTGCTCTCGTATGAAAGGGGTGAATCAAATTCCCCTTCCCCTGAACCGGGCAACAGGTCTGCTCATTGATATTTTGAATACCCCTCTTTATCTCTTAGGAGTTGGGAAAGTAGACCTGCATGGCGGCTATTTCCAGACCTATACAATCGCGTTTCAACTCATCAAGTTCCTATTAGCGGACGAGATGGCAGATGACGACAGCATCCGAGATGGCATCGAGAAGATTATCCAGGGAACGCCCGTTCTCTTCCTGCCTAGCCAGGTTTGGCGGATGCCGGGGGATGGAACACCGGGGTAGGGAGAGCTAAATATGAGCACCATCCGAGAATACAACGTGGCGATCGGAGACAAAACGTACCTGATCACGTCAGATGACGACTACCTGGAACAAATCAACAAAAATGGCTTTGAGCTAGAGATGGTCCCGCTATTCAAGGTACTAGCAAGCAACAGTACAACCATCCTGGATATCGGTGCCAACATTGGCTGTACTGCTTTGTTGTTTGGCAAATTAGCTCAGGAAGTTTATGCCTTTGAACCTTCACCAACAACTTTTTCTTTTCTCGAAAAGAATATTACCTCTTCTGGGCTTACCAATATCTTTCCAAAAAACATTGGACTTGGAACAGAACCCGGCGAGTATCCGTTAACGCTTGCTCCTTCGAACCGAGCAGTTGCATTTGTCTCCAATCAAACCCAGGCAGGAACAGGCCATATTGTTGAAAAAATCATTATTCGCCCCCTCGATGAAGTCGTCCAATCGCTTCATCTTACAAAAGTAGACTTCATCAAAATCGATGTCGAAGGATTCGAAGGACAAGTCTTGAAGGGTGCAACCCAAACTCTGAAAACCCATCAACCAATTGTCGTCCTGGAACTGAATCATTGGTGCCTGAATGCATTTCAGCGAACCTCTGTTCCAGATTTCTTTGATCTGCTTCGCTCTCAGTTTCCCATTCTTCTAGCAGTAGACGGTTCAGGCTATCTGGATCTCTATGATGAAAGCGAATGCCACCTTGTGATGTACTACCACATCCTAAAAGGAAGATACCCAAATATTGTGGCAGCCTTTGATGAAGCTCAACTCAGAACCTTCAGACAGTTATATCAACCCCACTTTACTCCCGAAATCCCAGAAGGTCCGATCTTCTACCCATTGAGCTTTCGGGAATATCTGAAGCGGGGCATGCGTAAAGTTGCCTCAGTCTTCCTCAAACTGGGCCACCACGATCGCGCAGAAGGCAAAAGCAGCCACTAGGGGCATGGGGGATTGCCAGATATAGCTACTGATAACGCAAGATAGGGAAAAGAAAACGGCAGAGAAGGTCCAAGTCCGCTCACTAAAACTCAAACCCTTTTGAGACTTAATTGATTCCAGAGCATCTTGAGGAACGGGCAACGGCATCACACCACCGGGAGGAAATGCCCAATACATCCGGCATTCTAGGAAAGGGTCAGTCCAGCCATTTTCTTCACACCATTCCTGGACCCATTTGAAGGAATACCGATTCATCATTGCCCCGTATAAACACCTATAGATGGGTAAATTAGACAAGCATCATGCTTGCCTAACTTCTTTGAGGCTATCAAGGCATTTTGGAAGCCAACAACAAAAGCAACCAAATTTTACTTACAATATGTTGCGAAGATGGGGCTAATCTAGCCCCAGTTCACGCTTCAGCAAATTGATAGACCGTTCTCCGATGTAGGTTTCACAGCAGTATAGTTTTGGGGCACGGATTAAATCTTCCCGTGCGTCTGCCACTGCCGCCTTCACCGTTGTACAACTGATGCGATCGAAACTCGCAATCGTCTGGGCACTCCGCACGATCGCATTCAGCTTGTACTTGTCATTCGGTTGAGCCGTCATCACCAGCAGATTATCTCCTCGCAGACTGTGAATAATCACCGCCGCTGCCCGCAGAATCCCTGAACTCACACTGACCAAACCCAGGCAACTATCTTTCGGAAGGGCCACCAGGGTTTTGATTTCTTCCGCATAATCATAGATATCAACGGGGATCACACGCACAGACTTAGGAGCCGCGATCGCCTCTGCCTCGCCAATGAAATAACGACTTGTGACAACAGTGCCCGATCGCGTCTGGTCCAGCACCTGATCCAGTTCTTCCATTGGCACCAGTTGTACCGGAATCCGCAGAGCTTCCTCCAGTTGGTTGGTCATCAATTCTCCTGCCCCAATGTCCTGCATGGGGGCCGTGACCAATACTCTGGCACTGCATCGTAATCGCCAATCCACCTCCGCCAGAAACACTTCCCGTGCCTGGTTTAAGGAACACCCCTGACGCAGTAACTCATCCAGGCTTTGCTTCACCTGCCGATGGGCTTCTGGAAACTGTTCAATGATCGGAGACCGCAGGGCAGGTCTGCCCTCGTCCCCCTGCGCCCGCACATAAATTCCCGATCCCGCCTGGGACTCCACCACACCATCCTCTTCGAGTTGACGATAGACTTTGCTGATGGTGTTGCGATGTAACCCCGTTTGCATTGCCAGTTGGCGCGTGCTGGGGAGGCGGTGCCCCGGTGGATACTGACGCGAAGCGATCGCAAACCGGATCTGGTTGTAAAGCTGGGTGGATGCAGGAATTTCGCTATCAGACTGAATATGGAACTGGATCATCCAGACTCTCCAGAGTTAGAATCGGGCGCAGGAAATGGGCAATATTACTTTCCCTATATCGAATTATGGAGGATAGGCTTGGCTATCGTGTTGTCCATCGCAAAAATAAAAAGAGATACTTGAAGCGGCAGTTCCCTGAAGACAAGTCATAAGGTAGGTCAGAATGGAGATCCAAACAACTCCTGTCCAGATTCCTGGTAATGAACTTCAAATCGCCGCTTATCTGGCCCACCCCCAGGGAGAGGGTCCTTTTCCGGCGATCGTGGTCCTACAGGAAATCTTTGGGGTCAATGCCCACATCCGGGAAGTGACAGAACGTTTTGCCAGAGAGGGATATGTGGCGATTGCTCCGGCACTTTATCAACGACTGGCCCCTGGCTTTGAGACCGGGTACACCGCAGAAGATGTGCAGACAGGGCGGAAGTACAAAGAGCAGACCCAGGCGACTGAACTGCTGAGGGATATTCAGGCGACGATCGCCTTTCTCAAAGAACTTCCGATCGTCAAAGCGGAGAAAGTGGGCTGCATTGGATTCTGCTTTGGAGGTCATGTCGCCTATCTCGCAGCAACCCTACCGGAGGTGCAGGCAACCGCATCTTTTTACGGAGCCGGAATTGTGACGATGACTCCCGGTGGGGGTGCGCCCACCCTCGCCCGAACCTCTGAAATCCAGGGAACCCTCTATGCTTTCTTCGGAATGCAGGATGCCAGTATTCCGCTAGAACAGGTCAATCAAATTGAAGCCGAATTACAAAAACACCAGATTCCTCATCGGGTACTGCGCTATTCAGATGCCGATCATGGGTTCTTCTGCGATCATCGAGGAAGCTACAATGCAGATGCCGCTGTGGATGCCTGGGAAGTGGTGAAGCAGTTGTTTAGAAAGGAACTTTCTGAGTAGGCAGGAGTCAGAATCAGAATTTAACAGCACCTTAGCCCCTCGTTTTCTGAATCACTATGCTGACTCCCGGACACGTTCTGCACGATCGCTACCATCTGCAAAAGAAACTCGGTCATAATGCGGGGCGACAGACTTGGCTGGCAGAAGACACGCAGGTAAGCCCGTCTGAACTTGTCATTGTCAAGCTGCTGACCTTTGGCGGAGATGTTCAATGGGAGAACCTGAAGTTATTTGAACGGGAAGCCCAAACCCTGAAGGAGTTAACCCATCCTCGCATTCCCTGCTACCGGGACTACTTTTCAATCGACGATCACAGCCTGTGGTTTGGCATGGTGCAGAATTACATTCCGGGTCGTTCATTGAAAGAGTTACTGGCCCAGGGGGAGGGCTTTTCAGAAGAGGTAGCCCAGCAAATTGCGATCGATGTTTTGGAAATTTTGATCTACCTTCATGCGCGATTGGTTCCTGTCCTGCATCGGGATATCAAGCCGAGTAATTTGATTGCGGGAGAAGATGGGCAGATCTATCTGGTGGATTTTGGGGCGGTTCAGAGTCAGGGGGTAGCGGAAGGGGCGACGATTACGATCGTGGGCACCTACGGCTACGCTCCTGTTGAGCAATTTGGGGGGCGAACCGTTCCCGCGTCTGATCTCTATGCATTAGGAACCACTCTACTGCACTTACTCACTGGGATTCCTCCATCGGAACTCCCCCAGCGAGATCTACGCATCTCCATTCCCGAATCATTGAACTTGAGTCTCAGTTTTGCAAGTTGGCTAAACAAAATTACGGAACCTTCCCTGGAACGGCGCTTTACCAGTGCGGCGGAGGCTTTAGAGGCACTGAAATCGGGGGAAATCATCGAGTCTGGTAGGCTGGGTCTCATCACCCCTACCATCCCCAACAACAATTCAGGGCAGGGCAAGCTCTTCGATCGCTCCATTCCCGTTCCTAAAGAGATCCGGGGTTGGAATTGGGGGGCATTTCTGCTGGCTCCCTACTGGTCTCTCACCCATCGAGTTTGGTTTGGAGTTCTGGTTTGGCTACTCAGTAACAGCACCTGGTGGATTGTGCGGTTTACGGCTGCCAGTAATCCCTTTCTTTTCAAAGCAATTCTGCTGATCAGCTTCTTACTAGAGGTTGGCTTAATGGCGACATTAGGACGGTGGGGGAATGCCTGGGCCTGGAAGGGCACTTATTGGCGAGATATTCAACAATTTAAGAAGCATCAGCAGGGCTGGACGATCGCTGCCGTCATGATTGGCATCCCCCTCCTACTGTGGGCGCTGATGAGTCGCTGGTGGTTTTTCTGGCTCTGGCTGCGGTAATCAGGCTTCGGTTGGCACCCTGCCATCAGAAGCGATCGGCACAGAGGCATTCACAAGGGCCAGCAAAAATCCCGTTTGTGCCTACCCACTGATTGAGAGATCACTGTGGCACAGAAATCCCCCCTTAGTTGTCCACCCCAGCAAATTTAGCAGGACATGCCGTACTCTCTGCTTTAGCTGTAGTAAAGTAACCTAAGTTTGAAAACCGCTATAGCCGAAATTCTATGAATGGCTCTATCCGGAAAGTTCGATTGTTTATTAAGCAGATCTTGGGCCACCTGGATGCTAGCTGGAATGCCGAACCAACAGAACTTTTTCCCCTCACGCCAGCCCTACCCCTACCCCCAGGTATCTCGGAACCGGAATTACGAGAAATTCTGGAATCCATCGCTTTTTTCCCTGAGATGGTCAATTATTGCCGCCAAGACTTCAGACGTTTTGTCTACACCTATGGACTCGTCAAAGACATGACAGGTAAATGCCTGGAGTTGGGTTCTAATCCTTACTTTACAACCCTGCTGCTTAAGTATTACACTTCCCTGGATTTGACACTAGCCAATTACTTCAGCCCAGACTACGAATTAGATCCAATCACAAAAACAGAAGTTGTCGAACTGTCTTGCCTCAATCCTCAAACCAGACAGCCGCAAACTCTCTCCTTCAAATCCCACCACTTCAATCTGGAAACTGAACAGGCTCCCTTCGATGATGGAGAATTTGATGTCATCCTATATTGCGAAATCCTGGAACACCTCACCCTAGACCCCCTGAAATCCTTACGGGAAATAAAACGTATCTTGAAACCGGGTGGAACGCTAGTGTTAACCACGCCTAATGCCATTCGCCTGGAGAATGTTGCCCGCTTAATTGTTGGAGAAAATATTTACGATACATACTCAGCCTATGGAATCTACGGTCGCCACAATCGTGAATATACATCCCGCGAGTTACGATCGATGCTGAGCTACATGGGATTCACCATTGACACCCTATTTACTGCCGATGTATCACCCAACCAAGCAAAGCACTTAACATCCGTCTATTATCTACAATCATTTATCAACCACCGCAAAACAGACCTGGGTCAGTATATTTTTATTAAAGCTACCAAAACTGGAGAAGCAGGCGCAAAGCGGCTACCGTTCCTCTACAGAAGTTATGCACTGGAGGAAATGGAAACCTCTACCCAATCGTTTTAACTGGGATTAGCCACGAGAAGGGGGATTCGAAGCCCGCCAGGTTTCTTCAGAGTATAGGTTCTCGGTTTCTAGTTGCAGTAATCAGGCTTCAGTTGGCACCCTACCATCAGAAGCGATCGGCACAGAGGCATTCACAAGGGCCAGCAAAGATCCCGTTTGTTCCTGCCCATTGATTGAGAGGTCACTGTGGCACAGAAACACCCGCTCCGTCGTCCGTCCCAGCAAATCTAGCAGAACCCGCCGCAATCGCTGTTCCTGGGCTGCGATCGCATCCACCTCACTCCAGGGTCGCCCGGACCAGTTTTGGAGAAATAGGGGAGAACCATACAGCGCCTCTGTTCCGGTGAACCAGCGGGGCGATCCCGCATCCAACCAGAACTGCCACCGATGCGCCAGGCGGTTGGAGCGGTATTGAAAGATATTCGCCAGCATCACAGCGGGTCTGATCATACCCAGGGGACGTACTGGATAAGGGTCAGCAGTAATCGTTCCGCTTCGCAGGAGTTGGATAAATCGCCCGACAGGAGCCTGAATGGCGGGTTCTTCCCCTTCACTTTGGCGGAGGCGAGTTTCCACCTCCCAGTAATGCTGGGCAGTTTCCATCAGTTCTCGGAGAGCAGCCAGTTTGTCGTAACTCAGGGAACTCCCATTCCACAAAAAGCGCTGGATTGCCCGGTCCAGCAAAGAAAGGGGACTGGGGATCAAGCGCTGTTCCTTTTGTTCCTTCTGGGCTTCAATCCAGTTCAGAATCTCTTCATAGGCCGTTGCCGCCTGATAACCCAACCGATCCCAACGGGGAAAGGCGGCGATCGGCAACAGGCGAGGCCGATCGGGATGGGGTTCAAAGCAGTAGTCCGCCAGCAGACTGGCCCGCACAAAATCAATCACTGGAACGACGGAAAGGGAGGCTCGATCAGAACTTGTCGCCGGAGAAGTTTCTTCCTGTCCCCAGACTTGCCCCACCCTTGGCTTCTGACTCAAGACGACCAGCATTTCCGTGACACTATCTCGATCGACCAGACGACCCAAACCCGGATAGACCAGAGCCATCAAGGTCAGCAACGCCTGCACGAAGGGGGAACTGGCAAGGGGCCGCTGATCGTTCAGGCGTTCTACTGCAATGCCCTTGTTCACCAAAATTTCCGTCAGGCTGTAACGGGCGATCGCATCCAGACCGGGAGCAATCACGACCACTTCCTGGGGTTGCACCTGCCCCGATCGCACCCCTTCCGCAATCACCTCAGCGGTGCGGCGTAACAGTTGGGCACGGGAAAAGGTCTGGATTGACTGTACTGTTTCTGGAATCTGGTAGAGAAAGAGGGGATTACTCACCAGTTCTACAATGTTGTTCGCAACGGTTTCTCCAAGACTGCTTGCTAGATCGGGTAAGGTAATCGCTTCACAATGGGTACGCAGTCTCTCCAGGTACCCCGGATCGGCCCCCAATCCCAAACGACTTGCGCCATTCGGGTTGAAGGTAAAGACTCCGATCGTTCCCTGATCCAGCAACCCCTCAAAGAGATCCCGCATGATTGCCGGATAGTTATCTACATCATCCGCCAGCACTGCTTGATACCGTTGAAGCAACTGTTGCTGATAGGTCGGATCTGGCAGTAAATAGCGTCCATACAATTCAGTCAAAAGCCCATAGGTGAGCAATCCTCGTTCCAGGCACCAGGTCCGCCACTGTTGCTGTAACGCCCCCAACTGAGACCAGGGCAACAACACCTCTGGAAAGCCCTGTTCCATCAGAAGGGGAATCTCCTCAAAGGGGGTGCCGCTCAGGGCCGCCAGTTGTATCAAGTCCAGCAATCGCCGCACCATACGGTATTCCCCCACTCCTGCTTGTTGTAGAAGGGTTGGGGTAAGGGACGATCGCCAGAGTTGGGTCGCCAGTTCCTGCTCATTTTCAGGCCGTAGCCGAATGGGAAACTGAGCTTTCAGCGACAGTTTCTGAATCAGTAAAGGCCAGAAGAGAACAACCTCATCCTCAAAAAAGCTGAGGGGGGTTTTGGATTGAATGGAACATTGCCCTCCCGTCGCGACCAACAGGCGATCGGTCAAGATCAGCCGATTATCTCCCGTATCGGCAAACACAAGAATGCGAGAGGCCGATCGTTGAAGAATGGCCCGTCGGGAGAGTTTTATTCTTTTTGGAGAACGCTCTAATCCAGTCAGGTCTGTCTGAACCAGATCTCGATAGTGATCGACGAGCTGAACTGTTTTTCCGCTGCGAGTCGGTCCTTCAATCCAGAGCCGGAGGGGAGTGGAAACCATTCGCGCCTCATGAAACCCATCCAGGTTCCCATTTAGATCGTCATAATGTCCTTTTCTTTGTCTGTCAGGACACTTTCCACCTTCGCAATATATTTGTCGGTCAGTTTTTGGATCTTGTCCTGCAAATCCCGCGCTTCATCTTCGGAAATCTCGCTGCTCTTTTCCTGCTTCCGCACTGAATCGATCGCATCCCGCCGAATGTTGCGAATCGAAACTTTGCCTTCTTCTGCATACTTGGCAGCGACTTTGACAAATTCCTTCCGGCGTTCGCTGGTTAGAGGGGGCACATTCAAACGAATCGCACTTCCATCATTGTTAGGAGTCAGCCCAACATCAGACAGGGAGATGGCTTTTTCAATGGCAGAGACGCTACTGCGATCGAAGGGCTGAATCAGAATGGTGCTGGCATCGGGGGTACTGATACTCGCCAGGGACTTCAGAGGGGTATCGGCTCCATAATACTCAATGGTGATGCGGTCCAAAATTGAAGCATTGGCCCGTCCCGTTCGAATTGTATTGAAGGCCCTTTGAGTTGACTCAATTGCCTTCTGCATCAATGTTTCAACATCAGATAACTTCACAGAAACCTCCCACAATGGTCCCAATCGATTCTCCCATCACGGCTCGGTGAATGTTTCCCCGCACGGATAGGTCAAATACAATTATAGGAATGTTGTTATCTTTACAGAGTGAGATTGCCGTACTGTCCATGACTCGCAGATCTTGTGTCAGGACGTGATGGTAGTTGAGGCTTTGATAGCGACGGGCATTGGGATTCTTTTTGGGGTCAGAGTCATACACCCCATCTACTTTCGTCGCCTTAAAGAGGACATCTGCCCCAATCTCAGCCGCCCGAAGTGCCGCAGTGGTATCGGTTGTAAAGAAGGGATTTCCCGAACCTGCCCCAAAGATCACAACCCGTCCTTTCTCTAGATGACGCATGGCCCGCCGTCGAATGTAAGGTTCTGCAACTTCTTGCATCGCGATCGCCGTTTGCACCCGCGTTGGAACCCCCAACTGCTCTAAAGAATCTTGCAAGGTCATGGCGTTCATCACCGTTGCAATCATGCCAATGTAATCGGCTGTGGCTCGGTCCATGCCCGCCGCCGCGCCTTTCACTCCGCGAAAAATGTTCCCACCACCGACCACGATCGCCACTTGAACCCCGGTAGCAGCGATGTCTGCTACTTCCTGAGCAATGGACTGAACCACCGCCGGATCAATTCCATACGATAGATCACCCATCAAGGCTTCACCGCTCAACTTGAGCAAGACCCGCTGATACGTTAGTCCCATGAATCCTTATTATTAGTAACTCGAATTACCTCCAACTAAAGATAGCATGCGCTCGGTTCAGCAGCAGAATTACGTAGTGGAGATGGAAGAGGCGGAATCCCTAGCTTATCCAATGCCCTAACTCCGCCACTTAATCGAGCAACCGACTGCTTCCGTTTCTGCCTGAGCTACTTCCTGGTAAGCGAGTAATTGGGTAATTGCGAGTTCTAAATAAGGGGTTTGTACGGCTCCGGGGTCTTGGGGACTGTCATCAATTCCGCCACTATAGCGAACAACACTTTTGCGATCGATTAAAAACGCCTGTGGGGTTGCGCTGGCCCTAAAACTATGAGCGACATCCTGGGTCACATCTCGCAGATAGGGAAAGTTGAGTTGGTGATCCGTCGAGAACTGAATCATTTCCTCAAATCCATCCTCTGGATAGCGCGTTGCATCATTGGCATTAATACCAATGAGCGTAAAACCCTGATCTTGAAATTGAGTTTGGAGTTGTTTAAAGCGATCGAGATACAACCGAACAAAGGGACAATGGTTACAGATAAAGATCACCCCCACTGCCTGAAAAGTTTCCAGGTATCGAGCCAGGTGATGCACTCCATGATCAGTACCCGGCAATTCAAAGTCTGGCGCGTATTTGCCTATCAAAGTGGTTGTTGGTTCCATGTGCCTTAGATCGCCCAGCAGGTATTCTAATAGTCAGGTTGCCGCTGCTCCCAATCAATTTATAAACCAATTCCGCCTCAATAAATTCAGAAACAACGGTGAAACCAATCAAGCCGTAAGTTAAACTGAACTGCTTTCTCAAAGCTACCCACTCTGATAAACAGGCTTAAACGACGAGACCCTCGAACCACACTCTTAGAAGAAACTCCCGCGTAAAATCCAAGCTTGTACGAAAGCAGCACTTCGAAGTTTACCCTCCGATCAAGACATAGCAAATCAGTAAAATTCACCCAACCCCAACTGAGATGCTTTTCAAAATCACAAGCCCTCTTTTATCTGCCACCTAATTTAAGCAATCGGTAACTTTTCTGCCAGTTTTACTACTGTTGCCGATCGCTACACTGTTGCCAATTGCTACACAATCTTCTCTTTCTTCTATTAAACTTAGCACACGAAGTATTGTCGGTTGTCTAGAATTGATGTATTGTCGGATGGATTATAAAACCTTCTTGGGTCAACTGAATGATTAGGTTCTGTGTAGGCTTTTCTAAAAAGTTTTAATTCATTGTCCGTTCAGGAACATTCAGATTTTTATTGCCCTCTTTTTCCGGTTATTTTTTAAGTTGTTTTTTAAGCTGTTTCTTAACGAATGACATTCCAGTTCCCTATCCCCACCCTTTGATAGATATTTTTCAGATATTTCTTGGGTGTCGGACAATTCATGTTAGGCGGATCTACAATAGGTATGAGACGGCTTAATACTTGAGTGGAGAATTGACAGGAAGAAAAGAGGAGACTAGTTTCAAAAGGGCTAATTAGATTAGGTTAACTAAAATGGTCTAACTAATAGTTCACAAAGAGCGTTCGCAAAGAGAGTTCGCAAAGAGAGTTTATAAAGGGGCAATCAGGGCAAGAATTAGGACAATCACAATCATGGTAATTAAAACAGGCAATCAGAATCATGGCAATTATTTTTTGGTAAGTGATTGTACGGTCTATTTAAAAGTTCAAGACAATCTTTACTTAAAAAATGCTTATCACTCTGGTAATTACACTGATGCAATGGAAGTAAACTGCCTTGGTTCAAAAGGAAAACTATACTGATTCTTTTAAGAGCCTATTCTTTATATTAGTTATCTACGTCAATTTAGGTAGGCTTAAGTTCAGCCCTTTGGTATTTGAATATTAGTTTTGTCTGTTCAAGATTTAATCATGTCTGTAAGGATAGTAGACTTTAGTGCTTGATTCTTTCACACGCCGACTTCACAACTTTTGCTTGCTTCACCGTTACTTTTGCAAAACTTTTCTGTGAATTGTGCTTTGAGATGAAATTAGGACACTATCTAGCAAAACAATAGAACGCGCTTTTTGAAGAGGTTATTTGTCATGGGTTTAGATAGGAGCGTAGGCTTAGATAAGGGCATGAAGTTTGAGGACATTTACCAGTTTTTTCAAGATCCTCCTCCAATTTATTTGACCAAAGAACAAGCAGTCTGCTACGTCTTGGTCGTTTTGTTGCGGGAAGATTCCTATGGAACGGAGTTAATTTTGCTACTGGAGAACGATTATCCAACTTATCGACTCTCGGATACCGTTCTCTACAGTGCCCTCAAGTTCCTGGAAGATGAGGGAGCGATCATAGGTTATTGGAAGAAAGTTGAGGGAAGAGGACGGCCTCGACGCATGTATCAAATCAAGCCTGAATGGCGTTCTCGAGCACAAGAATTAGCGCTCTTGTGGCAGGAATATACGAAGGGAAACTTGCCTTCTAAGAGTGCCGATCGCAATTAGCCCACGGGCTTTCAAACACCCGTTTATGGTTGACTGAATTCTGGAATAGCCCATTCTTTAAGAAGCAAAAAGCAATACCTTCCTCACTCCATCCGCAAGGATTGACAAGGACTCCGCTTTTCTCTTCCTAAAGGGTGGGCTAAAAATTAGGACTCTTTTGGCAAATCCAATCGACAGCAACCGCTAAATCTGCTGCTACATAGTCCGGTTGGGCATGGTGTTGATAGTCACCCTTCAAAATTTGCTCACCATACCCGGTTTGCACCAGGATTCCGGGACATCCAGCATTATGGGCCAGATCGATATCGGTTGCCTTGTCCCCTACCATGTAGCTGCGGGGCAAATCGAGGTCATGTTCCCAGGCAGCAGCGATCAACATCCCTGTGTTGGGTTTACGCCAGGTTGTCCATCCGGTAAACTCTGGAACTTTGCCTCCTTCGGGGGCACTCAGGTGAGGGCAGAAATAGAGGGCATCGAGCCGAGCAGCAGCTTCCTGTTCCAAGAGTCGGCACAAGCGTTCATGCAAAGCTTCCACATGCTCACGCGGGTAATAGCCCCGCGAAGGCCCCGACTGATTCGACACCAGGCAACAAAAGAACCCCCGGTCGTTCAAGCGACGGACCGCTTGAGCGACTCCGGGAATCAGATTCAAGTCCTCAACTTGATGGATGTAGCCCACTTCGACATTTAAAACCCCATCCCGGTCTAGAAATACGGCTGGTTTCGCCACCTCAACCACCCCAAACTTTTGCCAGAACGGTTCCAGGTAAAATATCCCCCATCTTGTTTGTTGGGGATTTGATCCCCACGAAACGATCGCTGACAGGCAACAACTTAGCGGGATCGGTGGGGCCAAATAGAGCGAGGGTAAAGACTTTTAAGGCCACCGCCAAGTGCATCGGCGCACTATCCGTACAGAGCATTAAATTACATCCAGCAATGATGGCTGCGAGTTTGCCAATATCAGAGGGGGAAGTGACTTTGAGAGATTTCCCACAAGATTGTTGTAGAACGTTCACAAACGCAGCATCCTCTGGTCCCTGAATCACAACGATCGGCAAGTCTGGTTGCTTTTGCTGAAAGTCTTGAATAATTTGCACCCATTGTTCAGCAGGGTAGATCTTGTCAATTCCTTTCAATTTGGCAAGCTGGCTGGACCCTCCATGAATCAACACATAGCCCTTTTGCAGACCTAGACGCTGCTTCTCCTCATCCGCCCATTCCAGATCCTTCTTGGGAACGCTGATAGCAACCTCAGGACAGGGAGTTGTGATGTTCAAGCCCTGCAAAAGGTCGTGATACATTGCCGCAGCGTACTGATCCGGGTTGAGGGGGACTGGACTTGTGAGGAAGCCAGACCCGCCCCCAGCATATCCAATCCGAGATGGAATGCCCGTGAGCCAGAGCAGCAAACCGACCCCCCATCGTTGCCCCAGGGAGAGGGCGATGTCATATTCCCGATCGCGCATCACACCCAGCAAGTTGCCCCAATCCGCTAGACTGTTATTTCCCTTAAAGTCAAAGGTGAGCGTATCCCGAACGGACTTAGAAACTCGGTAGGCATCCTTGGCCCGTGGTTCAACGATGACATCGATTTCAGCATTAGGATAGGTACGCTTCAGGTCGTCAAGGGTGGGAAAAAACAGGATTTGATCGCCAATCCCACCAGGGACAAGGGCCAATACTCGCATAAATATGTTGTTACATAGATTCGCTCCTCATTTTAGTGGAAGATGGGGAATAGGCAATGGGGAATCGGGAAGAGGTAATGAGTCGCCGACAAATTTTCCGATTGATTGTGTTGTTCATCACACCCCTTTCCCCTGGTCTTCTCAATTTCATTGTTAAGGATGGGGCACATGGATCTACTGATTCCGGCAGCAGGAAGTGGACGACGGATGGGAAGTCAGCGTAACAAGCTATTACTGCCTCTCTTGGGTCAACCCCTGATTGCCTGGACCCTCCGGGCAGCCAAAGAGTCCCAATCCATTCGGCACATTTATATTGTTGGGCAACCGGAAGACTGGCCTGATTTCAAAGACATCGTGATTCACCTGGAGATGACGGATCACGTTGAGTTTGTTCAGGGAAGCACAACTCGTCAAGAATCGGTTTACAACGGCCTCCAGGCACTTCCTGCGACAGCCCAGTATGTTCTCATTCATGATGGAGCGCGATGCTTGGTGACAGCAAATCTCCTCGATCGCTGTTCCGAAGCCATTCTCCACTGCCCCGGTTTAATCGCTGCCATTCCTGTGAAGGACACGATCAAGGTGGTGGAGTCTGGAAGCACCGTCATTCAGAGTACGCCCGATCGCCGCTTGCTATGGGCCGCCCAAACCCCCCAGGCTTTTGAGGTCGATCGCCTGAAGGCTTGCCACGAAGAAGGCCGTCGCCAGGGGTGGGAAGTCACCGATGATGCGGCATTGTTTGAGCAGTGCAACCTCCCGGTGCAAATCGTAGCAGGGGAGGAAACCAATCTGAAGGTGACGACTCCGGTGGATCT
>JANRKG010000307.1:0-4402 GCA_033763635.1 Leptolyngbyaceae cyanobacterium bins.59 | reverse complement strand
ACTCTTGAGCTATCTCTGTCACTTCCCCTCGCACCTGACGCAGCAGGGCGGGTAGAACTTGCTCCGGCTCCCACCTCTAAAATTGGTTTACGAGCTATCCTGTCCCAGTTCTGGACCCAGGAATTTCGCACTCAGTTGCGTCAAATAGCTCCCTGGCTCGTATCCGGTGTTATTTTAGGGCTGAACCTCGTTCTCCATGCGCCTTTGTTTATCTTGGGAGCCACGATCGCGGCCTTGACCCTGCGGATTGTGAAAGGTATCCTCCGCAGCACCCCAGTTTGTCGAAAGATTTGGACAATGCTATTGGAAAAAGCACGGATTCCTGAAAGCAAACTCCCCTGGCTTTCGACTTGCTTTGCCAGTGGGGCCTGGTTATCCATGATGGCTCCCAGTCAGGCATTATTTTTTAGTGCAGCAGAACAATACGTGCAACAGATCTTTGCAGTCAATGGTGTGACTGGCATCGATACCTTCATCCCTCTGATCTTTGGAACGCTGCGAGTCATCTTCTGTATTTACATCGGAATCGCTCTGATCCGCGTCATTAATGCCTTCAGGAACGATGAGGAGTGGGTGCGATTCGTTGCCTAGAAACCATGCCCTTCTTGGGTTTGGAGGATTAGGCGCAAGGTTCTTACAACCTTGACAACTGAGTGACCATGTAGGTGAAAGACCTACCCTGTAGGTGCAACGGTGACAGCACTTCCCCCATCTGCGCGACTGGCTATCAAGCGGGTGAAGCGGGGATGAACGGCAGACTTCCGAGAATCGTACTCGGCAAACCTGCCTAGCAAGAATCTATGGGTAGCGAAAGCAAAGATGCGTTTTAACCATCGTTACGTCGAATGGGCTACAACGATTATTGCCCAAGCCAAAAGGCAAGGATAACGGGGGCTGGCGACTCCAGTCTTGACCAGCAAGCACTCCCCATAAACCCGGTGGACAAGCATCACCCTAAGGATTTTAACAATGGTCATTCGGAACGAAGTAACCTGCTCACAGGCTCTCCAAAATCTAATTTGGAGCAGGCAGCCAAGCCGCAAGCGGTGAGTAGGCGGGATTGTATCAGAAGCTAATGCCTGGAGTAATGCCCAGGATATGCAGACGGATACACGATGAATTGAGGGTAATGAGGCAAGTCGCAGTGCATATGTCTAAAACTGAGTTACACACTCCAGTAGAATGGGAAACACTACCCTGGCATCGGCTAGAGGTCACAGTTTTCAAGCTGCAAACGCGGATTTACCGAGCTGAAAAGAATGATGATGTCAAAACAGTTCATGCTCTGCAAAAGACCCTGTTACGGTCCTGGTCAGCACGGTGTATCGCTGTTCGCAAAGTAACGCAGGATAACCGAGGCAAACACACGGCTGGAGTCGATGGTGTTAAATCATTAACTCCAATCCAACGGTTAAAACTGGCACGAACGCTCTCGTTGAGTGACCATTCAGATCCCGTTCGACGGGTCTTGATTCCAAAACCAGGAAAGCCAGAAAAACGCCCCCTCGGAATTCCTACAATGCTCGAACGTGCGAAACAAGCTCTGGTCAAACTTGCACTCGAACCTCAATGGGAAGCAAAATTTGAAGCGCATTCCTATGGGTTTCGACCTGGACGCTCCGCACATGATGCGCTTAGAGCGATTCAGACAACAATCCAGCAGAAGGCAAAATATGCCCTCGACGCGGATATATCAAAATGTTTTTGACCAGATTGACCACGAAAAGCTGTTGGATAAGATTGGCACCTTTGCGAGCCTCAGACGACAGATCAAAGCGTGGCTGAAATCTGGAGTGATTGAAGGTAAAGATTGGTTTGCCACAGAACAAGGAACGCCTCAGGGCGGTGTCATTTCTCCCTTGCTTGCAAATATCGCTTTGCATGGAATGGAGGAACATCTGCAACAGCTTTATCCGTACCGCTACCCGGTTAACGAAAAGGGTCAGCGTCAGACCGTCTCTCCCCCTAAACTGGTTCGTTATGCAGACGACTTTGTTGTTCTGCATCAAGACCTGGATGTGGTGCAAGGATGTCAGGTGGCTCTGGCTGACTGGCTCAAAGACATGGGACTCACGATTCATCCAGAAAAGACTCGCATTACTCACACCCTGACCCCGGTTGAGGGAAACGTTGGATTCGACTTTCTCGGTTATCACTTCCAACAGCATAAAGTAGGAGCCTATCGAGCTAGTCGAGTCAACCAAGGAAATTACCGTGGAGAAATTACGAGTCAGTCACTGGGATTCAAGCTCTTTGTCACTCCGAGTGCGGAAAGTCTAAAACAACATCTGGCAAACGTCAGGGAGATCATCAAGCGACACAGCCATGCTCCTCAAGCCGCATTGATCAAAGCTCTGAATCCTGTGATTCGGGGATGGGCCAGGTACTTTGGCTACTTCAATGCCAGAGATCAACTGTCCCAAGCTGACTTTCAAACCTACCAGAAACTCCGAGCCTGGGCAATCAGACGTTGCTCTGGACAAGGAACGCACAAGGTAGCTGCAAAGTATTGGCGGGTCGATGGGCAAGAGGGTTGGCGATTCGCAGAGGATGAGGTCATTCTGACCCGTCATACAGACCACATTGCGGGACGCTTTGTCTCACTCAACAGTGCCAAATCTCCCTTTGATGGGGATTGGGCCTATTGGGCGAAACGCATGGGGCATTATCCTGGTATCCCAGAACGAATTGCCAAGCTGCTCCAGCGACAGAAGGGGAAATGCGCTCTGTGTGGACTTCACATCACATTCAATGAACCAATCGAAGTAGATCATATTCAACCCAAGATTTTGGGTGGAAAAGATAACTACAAGAACCTGCAACTGGTACATGGTCATTGTCATGACCAGAAGACCGCAGTAGATGGGTCATTATCAGCTTCTAGGACACAAGCTCAATTCATTGAGGAGCCGGATGAGGCGAAAGTCTCACGTCCGGTTTTGAAGGAGAGTTCGTTGGGGCGACCCACGTTCGACTCTAACACGACGGCGGCTCGTGTTCCTTTAATTGTGGTGCTCTGCATTGTCATTGGAGACGCACTCACTACCCTCATTACCAGTTAATTCAGGCTACCCCTTGTGTTGTTCAACAGAATGGCGATTGGTTGATATTTGCCAGACCGATCGCCGTTCCTATTTTTTCTCCATCATCCGATTATGACGATCGAACACGACAAAGATGAATTTATTCCCGTTAATCAAGTTCTAAACACCAAACCCCGACTAGGACCGATTCCGGGTGAACAGGTGGTGGCCTGGATTGGCATCATCGTCTTTGCTTATCTGCTGTGTCAGGGGTTGTTAGGTTTGCCCTGGATTGCTACTTGTTTAGTCGCAGGTTGGGGTATGGGAACCTGGTGGACGCTGACCGGGAATGAAAGTTGGCGATTTTTGAGTAAGTTTTGTGGGGTGCCTCGTTGGACCCTGGGCAATCAACTGTACAGCAGCCTGCGGGAAAGCCGAATACCCGAACGCAACCGGACCTTGAGCCGTAAGCGGAGAAGATTATGAAATCGAAATTAGGGAAAAAACGAATTACCCTTCTGGAGCGGGGAAAGCAAAAGAAAACGGTTACTCAATCTGCCTTTGAGGACTTTAATGCTCTGGCAGGCTTCGCCCAACTGAACTTAAAAGGGCGAAGTGTCGGAACTGCAATTCTGCAAAAAAGTAAAAACCGTTATCAATTTGTTTTTGGCTTCACCAGCAATGGGATTCACGATACATTGCGCTCAGAGCAAATCAAACCTACCTTGAGCAAACTCGAATCCGCTCTCAAGGAACTGCCATCGGGGGGGCATCTAACTTTTCATCTGCAATCTTTTCGAGACGATCGCGATCGGCAGATGGAATTGGATGACCTGTTGCAAAAGGCTCCGTCTCCAGAGTTGCGGCTGTTGCTCATGAGTGAAAAGAGCAGGGCACAGGAACTTAAAGCCGCAGGCATCCGGAAGCCCAAGCACCTGCAAATCTATGCCACCTATTCCATTGAACCGAACCAGAAAACGGCAAGTAATGCGGATTGGATTGAAAAGTCCCTGGCAAAGCTGGTGGAATTCTGGGAAGTGTTCAAGGGCAAAGGCGATGAAGTGGCAGAACAACGGCTGGAAGATATGCTGCACCGAGTTTTGATAGAAGGCTACTTGCGTTGGGAGCAATTGCTCAACATCAAGATGGGCCTTGATGTTAAACCGATGGATGTCAATCAGTTATGGAATCAGATTTGGAGCCGCTTTAACCTCTCACCTGCCCCCGATGTCCCACAATATTTGCTTCTCAACCAGCAGGGACTATCAGAGATTGTTAGCAACGATGTCCATCCAGCCACGATGCTGATTCAAGGGGAACACGGGCGCACCACCGTTCCCAAAGCAGATCGCCAATGGATCAAAGTCAAAGGCAAGTAT
>JANRKG010000306.1:0-8567 GCA_033763635.1 Leptolyngbyaceae cyanobacterium bins.59 | reverse complement strand
CGCCGCTTCTTGCGCCGAATAAACCGCTGGGACAGAAACTTCAGCATGATCAATCCCTCCCTTTCGATCGATATTCAGGATTTCTTCGCAATCGATTCTTCAACCAATCCTCCATAACCCATTTCAATAACCCATTTCAATGTCGCTAACCTCAAAGAATTATCCTTACATACCCGCGCATTTCTCTGCGTATTTCTTAATTCTCACAACAGGGGTTCGGTTCGGAGAACGTCAATTCTAACTTTGGGAAAGGTGGGCTGAATTTTGAATATTAACCCCTTTAGGCTATGCATTCTAGCGATAGGCTGAGGCAGAAATCATATCTCCTTAAGTAGAGAAATTTGCTAGCGACTAAGCAACAAATTTTGCTTAGCCGCTTCATGATCCAGACTGTTACAGTCTCTCAACCAAAGAAGGTCCCTATGGTATTCTCAAGGATTAGAGTCGCTGGTTTTTCCAAAGCACAGTCTCTTCATAAGATCTTGATTCGTTCTGATAATTATCAAAGGTTATGACCACTTCCCTCACCCCCAATATTGCTTCTTCCCATTCCCTCCCGCCTACTGATTCACGGGAGCGCGTTAGCCAGTTCATGCGCGGCTTGCAGGACAAAATCTGTCAGGGTCTTGAACAGTTGGATGGTGGGACCCAGTTTAAAGAGGATTCCTGGGAACGAGAAGAAGGCGGTGGGGGACGATCGCGGGTGGCCCGTGACGGTGCTGTATTGGAACAGGGCGGTGTCAATTTTTCCGAGGTTTGGGGCCATCATCTGCCTCCCTCGATTCTGGTTCAGCGTCCTGAAGCGGCAGGTCATCGCTTCTATGCAACCGGAACTTCGCTGGTATTACACCCCCACAATCCTTACATCCCAACGGTTCACCTGAACTATCGCTACTTTGAAGCGGGTCCAGTCTGGTGGTTTGGTGGTGGCATTGACCTCACGCCCTACTACCCCTTTGAGGAGGATGCGGTTCATTTCCATACCACGCTCAAGCAGGCTTGTGATGAGCACCATCCCGAATACTATCCAACCTTCAAACGCTGGTGTGATGAGTATTTCCACCTGAAGCATCGCCAGGAATCGCGCGGTGTGGGCGGGATTTTCTTCGATTATCAAGATGGTCAAGGGTTGTTGTATCGAGGACCGGATGGGGCGGGTCCCGCCGCCCAGCATAGCGAAGCGGTTGGGCCGATCGGCAACCGGACCTGGGAAGACCTGTTTGCCTTTGTTCAAAGTTGTGGGGATGCTTTTCTTCCGGCCTATGCTCCGATCGTGGAGCGCAGACGGGAGCTTGAATATGGTGAGCGGGAACGGAACTTTCAACTCTATCGTCGAGGTCGCTATGTTGAGTTCAACTTGGTTTACGATCGGGGTACGATCTTCGGTCTGCAAACCAATGGGCGAACCGAGTCTATTCTGATGTCCTTGCCTCCGTTGGTGCGCTGGGAGTATGGTTATCAACCAGAGCCAGGTTCCCGTGAGGCTATCCTGTATGAAGTTTTCTTGAAGCCTCAGGATTGGGTGAATTGGAAGCTTTCTGCCTAAGATTTCAATCTGATTTCCCAGAGGTATGATAAGTTTTCATTAAATTGCAAATGATCGATACAGGATTGGGCATTCTTGGGGTGGACCTATGTCAGGATAGGCTGGTGTCCTTGCTACCTGATTAGCACATCTAATTTGCATCAAACCGCTGCTACCGAACTTATGTGCAAACTTGCAGGACTCGCTCACACATCCGTAGATTTTAGGGGAGGATAAGTGCCCAAATGGAGCAGAAAACCTATACAACCAAGGATGGAACGCTCGTAATTGTTCTGACACCGACCGGGCGCTTAGACATCACAACGGCTTGGCAGTTTCGGCTGAAGCTTCAAGAGTGTATTTCGAAGCTCAGTCGCCATGTGGTCGTAAATCTAGGACAGGTCAACTTTATTGACAGTTCTGGCTTGACCTCCCTTGTCGCTGGCATGCGAGATGCGGAGAAAGTGAAAGGTAGCTTCCGGATTTGTAACGTTCACCCAGAAGCCAAGCTGGTTTTTGAAGTCACGATGATGGATTCTGTCTTCGAGATTTTTGAAACAGAAGAGGAAGCGCTGGAAGGAGTCCCCAGAGGCATTGCCAGCTAATCCTAAGCTCCGTCTATTTATTCGTGTTTTTCTAATCCATTCGTGTTCTTCCAGGGCGAATTGAAGTTCGTCCTGGTTTTTTGCTGTGATTTGCTAATCCTATGAGACAAGTCTGGACCGATGACCCTGACCACACACATCACCGTAGGGCAAGCGTCTCGCTTGCGTCGTAGGCCAGATGCCTACACTACAGGATTTCTGTAAAACGACATACTTTACAGAAATCCTGTATAGACACCTTCAAAAAGTAATCTCCTAAAGCCGATGGCGGGATTTGAACCCGCGACCGCTCGATTACGAATCGAGTGCTCTACCACTGAGCCACATCGGCATATCCTTAGGAATTATAGCAGGGGTGAGGTTAATCATCCAGGTGGATTTTCGGAAACGATCATCCGTCGATCGCTAAAATCAGAGAGGTTTTGTACCCCTATTCCCCATGCCTACCCCTACGCCTCCCGGAGAACGACCCAACCGCTTACAACAACAGGACCCCGATAAATATGCCCGTTTGTTGGCGGAAGCACAAGCTCCCTATCGAGGACTCCGCAAATTTATTTATGTCACCTTTGCCGGATCGGGACTCATTGGTGCGTTTGTGTTTCTGGCCCAACTTGCAGCCGGACGGGATGTGGGCACCGCATTTCCTAACTTTGCCCTCCAGGTCGGGGTCGTGGCTCTGATGGTATGGCTCTTTCGGATCGATCGCGATCGAAAACGACCTTCAAAGTAAGTACCCTGGACGCTTTAGCGTCATTTCAAAGAACCACGAAACTTTGCTAAGAATCCGTTACAGAACTTTGTTAAAAAACAGAAATGGAAATATAAAGAAAACATTGCGAAATCTTGGATTCCGGAAAAGCCCTGCCAAACTAAAGATATGAAACGGGGTCAGCCAATATAAAGACCCTGAGCTTGAATTCCTATAGATACATGGGTTGGGTGTCTGCTTCAGTAATAGAAGTGGGCACCCATCTCTTTTTAAGAAGCTTCTCCAGACATTATTCTACGAATTTTGCTTCAGTGATTGCTCCGGTAGAAGACTGCAAGGGAGGCTTCCAGGTTCCTGCGGAGACTGGGTTCGTTTGGGGTAGACTAGATTCCCTGAACATTAGAGACATTTCTGTAGAAAGCCTCTAGGGTCATCCATTTACGACACATAAAGATAAACACAGACTATGGTACAGACCTACCGGATTACGCTGCTCCCAGGGGACGGCATTGGCCCAGAAATTATGGCAGTGGCGGTTGAGGTACTGAAACGGGTCGGTCAGCAGACGGACCTGCATTTTGAGTTTCATGAGGCTCTGATTGGGGGAGCCGCGATCGATGCCGTTGGCGAACCCTTGCCCGCTGCTACCCTGGAGGAGTGCTGCAAAAGTGATGCAGTGCTGTTAGCGGCGATCGGGGGCTACAAGTGGGACACTCTACCCCGCAACTTGCGCCCCGAAACCGGACTGTTGGGATTGCGGGCTGGGTTAGGTCTGTTTGCGAATCTGCGCCCTGCCAAAATTTTGCCCCAGCTCATCGATGCGTCTTCCCTAAAGCGGGAAGTGGTGGAAGGGGTGGATATTATGGTGGTTCGGGAGTTGACGGGCGGGATTTATTTCGGGCAACCGAAGGGGATCTTTGCAACGGAGGCCGGAGAGAAGCGAGGGGTGAATACGATGGCCTATGCCGAATCGGAAATCGATCGCATTGGGCGAGTGGCTTTTGAGACTGCTCAAAAGCGGGGCAAACGGCTCTGTTCAGTGGATAAGGCGAATGTGCTGGAAGTGTCCCAATTGTGGCGCGATCGCATCACCCAACTTGCAACTGATTATCCTGATATCGAACTTTCCCATTTATACGTAGATAATGCGGCGATGCAACTCGTGCGATGGCCCAAGCAGTTCGATACGATCGTCACGGGCAATCTGTTTGGCGACATTCTCTCCGATGAAGCCGCCATGTTGACGGGAAGTATTGGCATGCTTCCCTCCGCGAGTCTAGGAGCTTCTGGCCCCGGTGTGTTTGAACCTGTGCATGGGTCTGCCCCCGACATCGCCGGACAAAACAAAGCGAATCCCCTGGCACAAGTATTGAGCGCTGCAATGATGTTGCGGTATGGCCTGGATCAACCGGAAGCCTCCGATCGCATTGAACAGGCTGTGATGAAAGTGCTGGATGCAGGCTATCGGACAGGTGACATTTTCTCCGAGGGCATGAAACTGGTTGGTTGTCAGGAAATGGGCCAGGTATTGTTAGAAGCCTTGTGATGGGATATGGGGAAAAGTTCATCTCGCAGACGTAAGTTTGTTTGCTACACTTGCCTCAACCACACCCATTAATTAACGTCAAGTGGAACTGGGAGAGGATTAGTGGTATACGTTTCACAGCAACGGTCCGAGAGCAAGCAAGAGCCAGTGAATGTTCCCGTTGTCCTGAGTCCGGCAGTTGTCAGAGCCGCCCGACAAATTTATCGGGTGTACTATGAGGCCAATCCCGATCGCATCCAAAACCCGATCGGGGTCGCCATTAATCAGTACACCTACCGGGGCAAGCTGATTATGACCCGCAAGCCGATTCTGCTACCGCAAGAATGTTTCGTACCCTTTAGCCTCATTGAAGCACCAGAAGCAGCATAGGCGGAATGAAGGCCGAAGGCAGGAGGCACAAGGTAAGAAAAAAGCTGCAACATTCTTTCGCCTTCTGCCCTTTGCCTTCTGCCCTCTGCCTTATCTATGCAAATTCTAGTTCCCCTCCTGGTTACGCTCATTGTGTTTGCCATCGGTGCTTCGATCGGCAGCTTCTTGAACGTGGTCATTTACCGGATTCCCGCAGGGCGATCGATCCTCTGGCCTCCCTCCCACTGTCCCCAATGCAAGCATCGGCTGGGTAACCAGGAAAATGTACCTGTTTTAGGCTGGTTCATGCTCAAAGGACGATGCAAGCATTGCCGCACTCCTATTTCCATTCGTTATCCTCTGATCGAAGCCCTCACTGGGTTGTTATTTGTGCTGGTGTTTTGGCGCATTGACCTGCCTCAGGAAAGTTATTTTTCGCTGCAAACTCTGGGGTACTGGACCTTTTTTAGCTGGCTCCTGGCCCTCTCTGTCATCGACCTGGATACCCTGACCCTGCCCAATGTCTTAACGAAGTCTGGATTAGTTTTGGGGCTGCTCTTTCAGGCGATCGTCGGCTTTGCAATGACGGGTGACTTTCGCCTATTCGTGACTGGCTTAATGTCGGGCATCCTGGGGGCCGTGGTGGGGATCTGGCTGCTGGATACCATTAGCTGGACAGCATCCCTGTTGCTGCGTAAGGAAGCGATGGGGGGAGGAGACGCAAAGTTAGCGGCCATGATGGGAGCTTGGTTGGGCTGGCAAAATTTACTGTTAGCTAGTTTTATGGCTTGTGGGATCGGTGCTTTCTTGGGGGGCGGGGCGATTGCGATCGGGCTGCTGAAGCGAGGCCAACCCATGCCTTTCGGTCCCTTTTTGGCGCTAGGAGCGATGATCGCCGCATTGTGGGGACAGGATTTGATAGGTGCTTATCTACAGATTTTCTTTCCTATCCCATGATGAATCATGGGGGCTTGACGAAACATCGCTCATGCATCAATTACTGGGGTTTCTTCTCCTGCTGCTTGTCTGCATTTAAGAGGGCAATCACCTGAGTTTTGGCTTGATTGTGCTTCTCGACTCCTTCATAGGCATAGCGATTGTAGCCGTTGCTTTCGATCAGGGCTTCCAGGTACGCAATGCGTTCGTCTGTCACGGGATGGGTGGTCAGCCAACTAAAGGGATAGGACTTTTCTTCTTTCTTGAGAGCGATCATCAAGTTTCTCAACCCGTCCGCTGCATATCCCTTCGCCACTAGAATTCGGGTTCCCAATAAATCAGCCTGTCGTTCCATTTCGCGGCTGTAGTCTAAAACAAAGAGTTGGGAAATCACCCCGCCCAGGGGGATGAACTGGGTTACGTTGTCCAGCAGGGTGCCTTCTGTAACTAGTTGGAATCCGTGCGATAGGACAGCGTGGGACACTTCATGGGCCAGTAGACCTGCTAACTCGGCCTCTGAGTTGGTGTTTTTAATGGCCCCAGCGTTCACAAAGATCTTGCCTCCGGGTAAAGCAAAGGCATTCAGGCGATCGTCCAGCACAACATGAAATTCGTACTTGAAATCGTTGCGTCCTGCGACGGTCGTGATTTTTTGCCCAACCTCATTGACGTAGCCCACCACTGCCGGGTCTTCTACCATCTTCAGTTGTTGCTTGGCTTCTCGCGCCACCTGCTCACCAACCCCCGTTTCGCCCTGCAACATCAAAATCGTTGTTTGGACGGCAGAAAAGGGACCGTACAGGCTCCCGGTGAGGGCAAAACCCAGGGCACCTGTAATGAAGTTTGCGATCGTATTGCCTGTCAGTCGTTCCTGCGTTGCAGACTTGAAGCGCTGCAAATTCTCATCGGCAAGGCGCTGAAATTCGGGAGCAGCGGGATCACTGGGATAGAGCACTGCGAACTGGCGGGCGGCGATCGATGCTTCCATCCATTTCTCAGCCTCTCCGAGGGCAGTCACCCGCGCCCGAATCAGGTCTGCCTGGTTAGGGTAAAGGCTGGCGGCACGCTCTAAAACGGTCAGGGCTTCATTGTTTTGTTTATACTCCTTCAGAACCTGGGCTAACTGCACGACCCCTGGAATGAACTGGGGATACTGCTGCACGAGCAACCGCAGGGGCACCAGGGTCCGAGTTTCTAACTTGGCAGCCCGTCCTGCCTCTGCTTCCCGCCAGTACACCTTACCCGCTGGAGGCAGGAGCGCGGGATCAGAAAAAGGTTCAGGGATTTTGGCAGGGGGCACTTCTGAGTTGCGAAAGGCAGGTTTTGCTTCCCGATAAAGGGCGGTGGCGGCAGCAATCTGTCCACTCAGGTAAAGGCGATCGGCTTCCATCAGTTTCTGTTGCCGCTTTGCCTCTTCGGGACTCAGGCCGGGAGTTTTTAGATCTGGGACAGGGGTGGGGGTTTCCGTTCCTGGGGTGGGTTTGGCTTCCGGGCTGATAACGGGGGGCGGGGGCGTTGTTTGGCTGAGAATCTGGGCAGGTTGTAGCACCAGAATCAGGCCACAGGTTAGGGCCGCTAACCCAGCAGGTAATAGGCGACGATTGACATTTCGCCAGAAACGAACAGCATCATTCATGGAAGCGATCGGGAAATGGCATTGAGTTCTTCAGGCTAGCCTAACGCATGACCCCAATTCGGTGGTACAAAGTTCCGTTGTGGAGACAGGAGACGATCGATCCCGTACATCTCCTCCACTCTACTTCCTGCCCCTTGCTCCCTCCAGTCTCCTCAGAAGATCCCGCCGCAGGTCTGGATTTTGCACTTGCTTTGCCAGGGCTTCTGCTTTGTCATACTGATAATTTATATAAACTAGCGTGTCAAACTGCTTCGCCCGTTCCCAATCAGCCTGATCCGCCAGGGGAACGCCTCGAAGGGTGATGAGTGTTGGATCTTGGTCGCGAACCAGGATTTGTTTCTCAATCACGACAAATCCTGGATGACCATCCCGAAATTCTGTACCTAGAGGACATTGAAGCAGCCCATCGCGAATGAAGGGATCGGGGAGGAGCACGTTGCCAGGGGAGATCGCCTGACATTGGACCATCAAAAATGGGGTTGCTTCGGGAGATTGGGAAAGTTGCGAGGTCGGTGGATTGGGAAATCGGTAGACCGCTCCTACATGGACATGGAGACTCTTGCGCTGAGGCACAGCGTAATTGACAACCATCGTGGGTTTAATAACCGTATCAAATTTGTAGTCCTCGTTTTGTGAGGGGAGAACTCCCTTGGCTAGGTGGGAAATACGGGTAGCAAAGTGCCCATGCTGGCGAAAATACCCCTGTTGCTCCATGTTCAGGTAGTACACCTTCTGCCCTCCTTCATAGGTTTTGGCATCCCGTCGCATCATCGTTGCAGGCCAGAATATGGCAACGCTCACGCCCAGAAAGAGGTACTGGAACAGACTCAGACCCGCAATGCTGCCATAGCGGATCTGGGGGATATGGGCACGAGGATTGATCCGGGGGATGGGGGAATGGTCAATCGCCTCAAGGTCTTGCAGGGCTGCTCCCGCCTGGGCAAAACGTTGTTCCGAGGCAGGATGGGTGAGCCGTTCCAGCCAGTGGGCAAAGGCCGGATGCAGGGAAATATAATCCCGAAATTGCAGTCGCATCTGCTTCTGGGGCAATTCGGAAGGGGCCACTCCGGTCATTAAATGGATCAGGGTTGCTCCCAGGGCATATAAATCTGAGGCTGGTACGGCCCGTCCCCATAATTGTTCGGGAGGAACATAACCGCCTGTTCCCACTACTGTGAAGGTGGCTCCCTCTGCCCTCGCCCGATCCTGCACTGCTCCAAAATCAACCAGGAAAATCGCGCCTTCTTCATCCAGAATCA
>JANRKG010000305.1:0-8213 GCA_033763635.1 Leptolyngbyaceae cyanobacterium bins.59 | reverse complement strand
GTTGCTTTTCTTCTGGCTTCTGTCGATCGTCACTTATTACGTTCAGGCAACCTTAACAATAAAGGTAGGAGGAAAAAAGGTAGGAGGAAAAAAGGGAACTTTGCCCGCTTCTCGTGTCTGCTACTGAAATAAATCAGATTCTTTGTAAGGATTTGGAGCAATTTCAACTATTGCAACCAGTTAGTGACAAAGCTATAGCTTTTTTTCAAAGTACGATGAGCCGCATGAGATAGATGATGAGCTTAAAAAAGCATCACTTTGACCAAGAAGAACATATCTTCTATCCTCACTTTCAAGAATTCTGTAACCGTTAATGTAGATTTCGAAGTGTAGATTTCGAGCTTCTTTCGAGTATTCAGTTGAATTACTGAATGTGGCTCGATTGCAACTTTTTGATGGTGGTTTGCTATCTGTTCAACCTTTCTCTGCCAATGGTCGTAGTCCCGTTGAACAACTTAATCTGGAGTACACCTCCACTCCTTACAGAGGAGCTTCGCAACGAGGTAGACGATAAGCTGACAAACGATTACGCTAAGCAATCAGTTCAGAGTACTGGATGGGACGAGGATTGCTGGTATCCATTTATGCCACAATTCTCACCGTATTGCTAGGTTTGAGTGTGTCGAACTTTGGTACAAATAAACTAGCCGACAAATGAGCGCAAACAAGCAACCCTTTGAGCTGCCTGATTTCTATCTCCCCTGGCCTGCAAGGCTAAATCCCAACCTGCAAGCAGCGCGGGTTCACTCTAAAGCCTGGGCTTATGAAATGGGGATTTTGGGTGCACCAGAAGATTCTGAAGATTATGGCATTTGGACTGAACGCAAGTTTGATACCCATGACTATGCTCTACTGTGTGCCTATACGCACCCGGATATCGATGAGCCAATGCTCAACTTGATCACGGATTGGTATGTATGGGTATTCTTCTTTGATGACCACTTTCTTGAGCTTTATAAACGAACTCAAGATATGATCGGCGCAAAGCAGTACCTGAATGGATTATCTGCTTTTATGCCGATAACGCCTCAAGAAACCTCTCCGTCAGCGACCAATGCAGTTGAGCGGGGGTTAATTGACCTGTGGTCGCGCACGGTTCCCAATGCTTCTGAAGATTGGACGATTCGCTTTTCTGAAAGTACTATCAACCTTTTGGGGGAGTCGATCTGGGAGTTGGCAAATATTACCCAGGATCGGGTTGCTAATCCGATTGAATACATTGAGATGCGGCGGAAAGTTGGCGGTGCACCCTGGTCAGCTAACTTGGTAGAACACGCCGTTGGGGCAGAAATTCCCGCCCGGATCGCTCCAACTCGGCCGATGCGTGTCCTCAAAGATACCTTTTCCGATGGAGTTCATCTGCGGAATGATATCTTGTCTTATCAACGAGAAGTAGAAGAAGAAGGAGAAAATGCCAACTGTGTCCTGGTTTTGGAGCGATTTCTTGGTGTCAGTCCCCAAGAAGCGGCTAACCTGACCAACGATTTGTTGACCTCGCGGGTGCAACAGTTCGAGAACACCTTTTTTACTGAACTGCCATCCTTATTCGAGGAATACGGGCTAACGCCTGATGAGCGAGTCAAAGTGGTTCTCTATGCTAAGGGACTGCAAGATTGGCAGTCAGGGGGTCATGAGTGGCACATGCGATCGAGCCGCTACATGAACAAAAAAGCGGACAAATCTTCAACGATAGATTGGCTGTTGGCTGGACCTACAGGACTGGGGACATCTGCCGCCCGTTTAAGTTCTTTAACCAACAGTTTGGGGCTGAAACGGTTCAAAAACTTTACCCATGTTCCCCATAAACCTGTGGGGTCAGTAACGCTGCCGGATTTTTACATGCCCTTCTCCACTTACCTCAATCCCAATCTGGAGGAAGCGCGACGGCATTCCAAAGATTGGGCGCGTCGCATGGGGATGCTGGATGTGATGCCTGGAATGCCAGGAGTTTACATCTGGAATGATCATAAGTTTGATGTGGCGGATGTGGCTTTGTGCGGTGCTTATATTCATCCTGCTGGGTCGGCTTCTGAATTGAACATCACTGCTTGCTGGCTGGTTTGGGGAACCTATGCTGATGATTATTTCCCAGCTCTCTATGGTTCCAGCCGCAACATGGCCGGGGCAAAACTGTTCAATGCGCGTCTATCCGCCTTTATGCCCGTAGATGGTAGTCCCCCTCCTGAAGCTACCAATCCAGTCGAACGGGGATTAGGGGATATCTGGGCTAGAACTGTGGACTCGATGACCCCCAACACTCGTCGATCGTTTCGTCGGGCGATCGAAGCGATGACGGAAAGCTGGTTATGGGAACTGGCCAACCAAACCCAAAACCGCATTCCTGATCCGATCGACTATGTGGAGATGCGCCGTAAAACCTTTGGGTCTGATCTGACCATGAGTCTATCGCGGCTGACCCAAGGGGATGCAATTCCGCTGGAGGTCTTTCGCACCCGAACGATGCAGAACATTGATAATTCAGCCGCTGACTACGCTTGTTTGACCAACGATGTGTTTTCTTACCAGAAAGAAATCGAATTTGAGGGAGAACTCAACAACGGCGTGCTGGTGGTGCAAAATTTCCTGGAGTGTGATATTCCTGAAGCCGTCATGGTTGTCAACAATCTGATGACCTCTCGTGCCCAGCAGTTTGAACATATCGTGGCAACGGAATTACCATTCCTGTGTGATGATTTCGACCTCGATAGCAAAGCCCGTGAGCAACTGTACGCCTATGTCAAGAGACTGGAACAGTGGATGTGTGGCGTGCTCCAATGGCATCGAGCCGTAGACCGCTATAAGGAATTTGAATTGCGTCAAAACTCGACCGAAAAGCGGTTATTGCAGGGTTCCACAGGGCTAGGCACCGCTGCCAACTCAATTAGATCCCTGCTTTCCAGACCTCACCTCCAGGAAACCCCAAAATCTGAAATGCAACCCACCTTAGTTGGAGTGCCGACAGGATTGGGAAGTTCAGCGATCAATATTCGATCACTCCTAGTCAAACAAGGCGAACGCCATCCTAACGCCTAGACACGATCGAGCCTTAGAAAATTTGATATCGCAATTTCATGCCGATGAGTTTGGGGGCATAGCCCTATGCCTTCACGCGGAGGCAATATCTCTGCACTCTGTACCTTATTTGCCTGAAAAAGCTATACGAATTCCCTTGCTTATCAGTAAATCTACTAACGGAGATTAATCAATCATGGCCAATGCAGCTAATACCCCCCTGCTAGAAGATCAAATTGAACAACAGCCCATGAGTTTGGGAACCGAAGCGGCGCGGAATTTGGCGACCACTACCAAAACCCAACCCCAAATGCAGGGTATTACCTCACGGTGGCTCTTAAAATTGCTCCCTTGGGTTGAAGCCGTCGGGGGAAGCTATCGGGTCAACCGTCGCTTAACTTACACCGTTGGGGATGGGCGAATTGCCTTTGCCAATACGGGGGCACAAATTCAAGTGATTCCCCAGGAGTTGATTGAATTGCCTTTGTTACGGGGATTTCAAGATATTGAAGTATTAAATGCCCTCGCCAGTCAATTTGTCCAACAGGAATTTTCGGCGGGAGAGGCCATCATCCAGGCAGGCCAAGCGGCAGAGCAGATCATCCTGGTTGCTCACGGTAAAGTGAGAGTGGTGGGAGCAGGCAAGTATGATGAGCAAGTTACCCTGAAAGTCTTGGCAACTGGTGATCATTTTGGGGATTATGCTTTAGTGGACTCTCAGGATACTTGGGATGTCACCCTGACCGCTTTAACCCGTTGTACGATTCTCTCCCTGCCCCAATCCGCTTTTCAAACCTTGGTGAACCAGTCAGAAGCGTTACAGGCACAGGTAGACGAGTTCCGCGCTAAATTGAGCAAACCCAAGAACTCAGAAGGGGAATCTGCCATTGATATTTCTTCAGGCCATGCAGGGGAGAGCCTATTACCGGGAACCTTTGCGGATTATGAGATGAATCCACGAGAATACCAGTTAAGCGTTGCTCAAACCATTTTGCAGATTAATACACGGGTTGCTGACCTCTACAACGAACCCATGAACCAAACAGAGGAGCAATTGCGCCTGACGATCGAAGCGTTGCGGGAACGCCAAGAGCACGAAATGATTAACAATCGTGACTTTGGACTGTTGCACAACGCGGATGTCAGCCAACGCATCTTTACCCGCAGTGGCCCCCCAACCCCCGATGATCTCGATGAGCTGATCTCCATTGTTTGGAAGGAACCGAGCTTTTTCTTAGCCCATCCCCGAACTATTGCAGCCTTTGGTCGGGAATGCAACCGTTTAGGACTCTATCCGGCTCCGATCCCTATGGGCAATAGCGCTATTCCTTCTTGGCGTGGTATTCCTATCTATCCTTGCAATAAAATTCCTGTTACTAAGGAACGAACCAGTTCTATTGTCTTGATGCGGGCAGGCGCAGCTAATCAAGGGGTCATTGGTCTGCATAAAACCAATATTCCTGACGAATATCAGCCCAGTTTATCGGTGCGTTTCATGGGAATTAACGAAAAGGCAGTGATTTCCTACTTAGTGAGCGTTTACTACTCCCTCGCTGTCCTCGTTCCCGATGCATTAGGTATTCTCGAAGAGGTAGAAATTGGGCTGTAACTAGGGAATCGATCTCTTATAGCCAATGGTGTAGAGGTCAGCGGTCGTTGACTACTTTGGAAACAGGTCGCTGACCAGAATGGGTGTAAATTGGTGCGTTGCAACGGCTTGTTCAATGCTGGTTATTGCCAAGATAGCAACCATGTAACGCACCCTAATCTCTCGATCAATTAGCGTCAGATATTACCGTCATGACAGATGCTTCAATTAGGGCGAATTTAGAGCGATCACTGTTGAGTTTAAGTACCCAAGCAGCTAAGAATTTAGCGACTACTACAAAAACACCGCCCCAAATGCAGGGGATTACCCCGCGATGGTTACTCCAGATGTTACCCTGGGTACCTATGATAGGGGGAGCTTACCGGGTTAACCGTCGGTTGACCTATAACTTGGGGGAAGGGCGGGTTAGTTTTAGCAATACAGGCGCTGAAGTTCATGTTATTCCCCAATCTTTGATTGAACTTCCCTTACTCCAGGGATTTGAAGATACTGAGGTTTTAAATGCCTTGGCTAGTGGTTGTGTGCAACGAGAGTTTGGAAGAGGGGATGTCATTGTTGAGGAAGGACAACCGATCGAGCAAGTCTTTTTGATCGCCCACGGTAAAATCAATAAGCTGAAGGACGGAAAGTACGAAAGACAGGCATTGCGAGATATCTTAGCCGATGGAGATACCTTTGGCGGGGAAGCAATTGCCTTAGGACAGCCGATTTGGGAGGCAACGTTTCAAGCCATTACCCGTTGTACTGTCTTGTCTCTACCTATCCAACGGTTTCGGGAGATTTTGAATCAGTCTGAGGCGTTACAAACTCAACTTGACCGTTTTCGAGAACTGATCGACAAACCTCAAGATCGCCACCACCAAGCAGCAATTGCCTTGGCTGCGGGTCATGGACTGGAAACACCACTGCCTCGAACTTTTGTGGATTATGATTTGACCCCCAGGGAATATAAGTTGAGTACTGCCCAAACGATTTTACGGGTTAATACACGGGTCGCTGATCTCCACAGTGAACCCATGGATCAGACACAACAGCAGTTACGCCTGACTATTGAAGCGTTGCGCGAACGGCAAGAATATGACCTGATCAACAGCCCGGAATTTGGCTTGTTGCATAACGCTGCCCTTGAGCAACGCATCTATACCCGTAGCGGACCCCCAACTCCCGATGATTTGGATGAATTGCTGTCCCGGCGACGCAAATCCCATTTTTTCTTAGCGCATCCTCGCGCGATCGCAGCATTTAACCGAGAGTGTAACCATCGTGGTATCTATTCCCCCAGTCGAGAAATAGACGGCAAAATTATTCCTGCTTGGCGCAATTACCCGATTTTTCCCTGCAATAAAATTCCGATTACCAAGGAGGGAACAACCTCTATCCTTATCCTGCGTGTTGGAGAGGATCATCAAGGGGTAATTGGTCTCCATAAAACGGGCATTCCCGATGAGCATCAACCCAGCTTATCGGTGCAGTTTACGGGAATCAACGACAAGGGAGTTAAATCTTATTTAGTTAGTCTTTATTACTCAACAGCTGTTCTTATCCCTGACGCATTGGGTGTCCTTGAAGATGTAGAAATTGGGCTGTAAACTAACTGGTGGGTCATTTGCTTTATTCCCTCTCCGTTGAATCGAGCCACTAATTTCCCAACTGCATCTCCACAACGTCGTCCCACTTCGTGGGCTGCTTCTGTGTAGTTTTTTCCCTCTGCAACAAGCAACAATATCTTGGCCCGGACTACACGACTGACACTTTCACTTTGCGATCGACTGACCTTTTCCAAATACTGCTGTTCTTCAGCAGTCAAATCTCGAAGCGGGTGCTTTTGCTGACGAGTCATAGCGCCACCTCACGCTAGAGTGCTATTATTTTCCCTCTTTTAATCCAAGGCATTAACCGTAGCAAATGACCCACTAGTTTTCATGAATTGTATACTTTTTAACAAGGATTGGGACTTCTCTTATTCCTTGCTCAATCTACCCAACTTAAACACATCCAGAACAGAGTGTATATGAAGCCAGGATTATGGATTGTAGCTTGTGGACTTCTTCTCTCTGTTGGGCATACCCGTGCTTACCCCAAGACGCAGCCTGACCTAGTTGGCCGTCGTCTCACAGCGTCCGAAATAGATGCTCTAGGTTCTCCAGTCCAGTCGCCTTGCAGCAACAACCAACTCCTGCTCGACACTGAAGCCAAAACCTGTACAGTGCGCGGCCCTTACCAAGGCATTATCACTGGCAAACGGGGAATCGAAGGGAGCTTATCTGATGCGCTAACCGCCTGCCGTGCCGACCCCTCTTGCCTTGGCGTGAGTTCTATTTGGTATACCCAAAGCCCTTGGTTTACCGTAACACAAGCCTCCAGCTTCGCAGTTGATACTGCATCCTATGGGTGTACCATGGTGCTCGATTGTAGGGAGCGGGAATGCCGCAGATGATGTTCCGTTTCTTGAGAATGTGCACTGGTTGCCTAAAAGGTGATCGATAGAAGAATAGTTCTAGTCCGTGAATTCTAGGCTCGTCGCTATGGTATTGCCTTGTGGGTTCTAGCGAGTGTGTGGCTCAAAGTAGAAGTCGTAAATCCTGGGCATACAACCCCACCCTACCCGAAATATTTTCGGGTGGGGCGCGATAGAGGGCTTCAGTAGGGCTTAACTCTTGTTCAGTATGTTGTGGTCACTAACTTATTCCGCAGGTTTAGGAAGAAATGAGAGATCAACGTAATACTTCTTCGGATTATTTTCCTCTATAAAGACTGTAATTCTCTCGCTCTTCATGTAATCTGACGGATCAAACTGGAGATCGTCACTTCGGAATATGTGCAACTCCGATGTTGAGGGGTCCTGCCATTGCGTTAGAACCACAAATGGATGTACCCCATCTATGGACACAGAGTTATTGATCTCAACACGTTGGAACTTAGTCTGAATCGGTACTCCACTTTTCTTTAAGTACTCCTTATTGAAATTTGGCAGAACAAATACAACAAAGGGGATACTCATGAGGATCATCCCGATTATCAAAAATCCCCCGCCCATTCCCCCTAGGGTGATCGAATCACCCCACAGAGAGCCGAAGTCATTGATCTGTGCATTTTCTGGTTCATCTGGGTGGTATAAAATTTCCACCTTTTGTCCTTTCGAGTAACTTGGTGGGTTAGTGCCAACTGATGAAGTAAATTCGACTTTCTCGCCCGTGTGATCAATGAAATGAATGGTAGGTCTATAGGCAATAGAGGATCTAGATCTACTCGAATTATTCACTCCCGTATCCACTACTACCATATCCACCACAGTCCCTTCAGATCTGGAGGCTGCTTTGACAAATGAACTGGTATTTCTATACGAGGAGAACGCGCCAATCAGCAATCCAATACCGGTCAAGGGAAAAATGCTGCATATAGCAACAGCGAGATAGACGATTGCTTTTGATTGCATTGCTAACTATCCTTAGTGGTGAGTACCATGCTGCTCGCTTGTAGAGAGAGAAAGACGCAGATGATGTTGCGTTTTTTGAGAGTATCAACCGAAGAATGATGATCTATGGATTGTTAAAGATCTATTAAAGTGGGGTGATGCCAAAGAAAAGACAAA
>JANRKG010000304.1:0-13626 GCA_033763635.1 Leptolyngbyaceae cyanobacterium bins.59 | reverse complement strand
GTGGGAACCCCTGCCTTTCCAACGGGAAACCTGGGAAGCTTACCTGGCAGGGCACAGTGGCCTGATCCAGGTGCCGACGGGATCGGGGAAGACCTACGGGGCCGTGATGGGGCCGATCGCAGAGATGTTGGCGACTCCCAGCAAGGGATTGCAACTGCTCTACATCACCCCATTACGGGCACTTTCGCGGGATATTGAACAATCCATTCGCCGACCGATCGCAGAAATGGGATGGTCATTGCGAGTGGAGTCCCGCACCGGGGATACCAGTGCTTCCCGCAAGGCCCAGCAACTCAAAAACATGCCGGAGATTCTGATCACCACCCCCGAATCCCTGGCATTGATGCTGTCCTACAAAGAGGGGAAAGACCGCTTTCAAGCTCTGAGATGTGTCATTTTGGATGAATGGCATGAATTACTGAGTTCCAAACGGGGCACGCAAACAGAACTCTGTCTTGCCCACCTGCGGGGATTGCAACCGAACGTAAGAACCTGGGCCATTTCTGCCACGCTGGGAAATGTAGCGGAAGCGGCTCAGGTGGCCGTGGGTCGGGGAGCCACCCCGATCGTCGTGCGATCGAACCTCCAGCGGCGCACCGTCATCCACAGCATTCTCCCTGATTCCGTTGATACCTTTCCCTGGGTAGGGCATTTGGGACTCCGCATGTTTGAAGATCTGGTCGCAGCGCTGGATATTGAAATTTCCACCCTGATCTTTACGAACACCCGTTCTCAAGCCGAGAAATGGTATCAAGCCCTCACCTTTGCCCTACCGGATCAGGCCGATCGCATCGCCCTCCACCACAGTTCCATCCATCTCAAGGAACGGGAGGCGATCGAAGCAGGGCTGAAAGCCGGAGAGATTCGCTGGGTGGTCTGTACGTCTTCCCTAGATCTGGGGGTGGACTTCCAACCTGTGGAACGGGTGGTGCAGATTGGCAGTGCGAAGAACCTGGCGCGGTTGCTGCAACGGGCGGGGCGATCGGCCCACGTCCCCCAGGGCACATCCGAGATTTTGTTCCTTCCCACCAACGCGCTGGAACTGCTGGAAATCTCGGCATTTCGACGGGGGCTAGAAGCGGGTGATGTGGAGCCTCGCCATCCCCTTTCCAAACCTTACGATGTCCTGGTGCAACATCTTGTCACCCTCGCCTGTGGGGATGGGTTTGAGGCGGAGAAGGCGTTTCTAGAAATCCGGAGCACGATCGCCTATTCCCAACTCACGGAGGCTGAATTTACCTGGGTACTCGATTTTTTAACCACAGGTGGGAAGTGTTTAAACGCCTATCCCCGTTACCGGAAGCTGATTTTAGAGAAGGGTCATTACACGGTTGCTGACGCTCAGATTGCTCGTCTACACCGAATGGGCATTGGAACGATTACCTCCAATCAAACGGTATGGATGCGCTATACCAATCAGCGGGAAATTGGCAGTGTGGAGGAAAGCTTTGTTTCCAAGCTCAAAAAAGGGGATGTTTTCTTCTTTGCCGGGAAGCAACTGGAATTCTTCATGATGAAAGATATGGTGGTGTATGTGAAAGGCACCACGAAGCGATCGACCGTCACGCCGATTTGGGGGGGCGGAACCCTGGCAATCTCCGATTCCCTCAGCACCCATCTGCGTCACGAGATAGCGATCGCTCGCACCCCAGAAGCCCTAAACCGGGAATTAACCTGCCTCCAACCGATTCTGGCAACCCAGGCACGGATTTCCCACCTTCCAGCTAGCCATGAACTACTGATGGAATGTTGCAAAACACGGGATGGACAGCACCTCTATGTCTTTCCTTTTGCAGGGCGATTTGTCCATGAAGGATTAGGCTGCCTGTGGAGCTATCGCTTTGCCCGTCAACAACCCGCAACGTTTACGATTTCCGTCAATGACTATGGCTTTGAAATCCTTGCCCCGAAAGACTATCCATTTCAAAAACTTTTCTCAACAGATTTCCTATCACGGGAAGACATGGAAACAGACTTGAAAGCCAGTCTCAATATTTCGGAATTGACAGGCCGGAAGTTCCGGGGCATTTCCCAGGTTGCAGGATTAGTCTTCAAGGGCTATCCCTCTTCCCAGAAAACCACCAGCCAGTTACAGATCAGTGCCTCTCTGATCTACGATGTGTTCACAAAATACGAACCCGAAAACCTGTTACTGCAACAAGCGGAACAGGAAGTGTTATCTGACCAACTAGAAGCCCATCGGCTCGATCGCACCCTCGACCAAATGCGTGAGATGGCGATCATCTGGAAAACAACCCGCCGCCCCTCTCCCTTTGCCTTTCCCCTGCTGGTGGAACGGCTCAGTTCTCGGCTCTCGAATGAAAGTTTGCTCGATCGCATCACCCGCATGAAACAGCAATGGGAAGACAAGTAAGAACCGTCATTACCTATTCCCCATCCCCTATTCCCGACGATCGCCCCTGCTCCCCTGCTGTATTCCGCTCCCAGAACACCCCCTCCGAGTAACCTTGAATGGTGGGTTCCCCTTCAGCCATCTGCAAGCGTTTTTCTGCAAGACAGGCATACAGTTCATCCATTTCCACCCCAAAGTATTGCCGCCCCAGTTTCTTGGCAACAACGGAAGTGGTTCCCGATCCTAAAAAGGGGTCGAAAACGACATCTCCCGGATTGGAACTGGCAAGCACAATTTTGGCGACTAGCTTCTCTGGCTTTTGTGTCGGATGATCTGTATTTTCGGGCATTGACCAGAAAGGAACGGTGAGATCGGTCCACAAATTAGAAGGATGGGTAAACCGATAATTGCCCTTGTCCGTCATATCCCAATCTTTGGGCATGCCATTCACCGTATAGGGAGCTTTCACTTTCCGTTTCAGCTTCACAGCCTCAACATTAAACGTGTAGGTATCTGAAACCGTACAAAACCAGATATCTTCCGATGAATTTTTCCAATTTTGACTCGCTCCCCGTCCTTTTTCCCGCTCCCAGGTAATCCGATTTCGCACATGAAAGCGATTTTTAATGACTTCAAAAACGGCAGGGGAAGATTGCCAATCCGAACAAATATAAATCGAAGCAGTCGGTTTTAGTAAGGGTTCTAATCCACTCAAACACTGATTCAACCAGCCCGTATAAGTCTCTAAATCTTGCTTCTTAAAGCGATTAGAATTGAATGTTTTATTGAGGTTATAAGGCGGATCAATAAACAATAAATCAACACAGTGCTTGGGCAAAAACTCAAGAATTTGCAACAAGTCCTGATGAATCGTGCGATTGACGATCGCTGACAAGTCCACAGGCTGTTCTAGCTGCAAAAGTCTGTGCTGATAGGCAGATTGTTCTTCCCGACTCAAGGTAATTGTCCGGTTGCGCGGCGCACGTTCCTTATCTTGCAGCATGTTCATCCTATAGCTAGTTAGGTATTGCTCTTGCAACGTTGCTGTGAGAGGAAACCAGAAGCAGTCTACCTTAAAAATTTAATGGGATATGATGGGGTAAAGAAAAATAAAAAGGAGAGTGAATGATAGATGGGTTCATACTCTCTGAACATGCGTCTTATCAAATGCAAGAGCGCAATATTCAGGAGTCTTGGTTGGACGAAGCACTTTCGACTCCTGAAAAAATTTTGCCCCTTGCTGATCCTCACGGTAACACCCATTACTTAGAACCAATATCTGAGTTTGGAAATAGGTGGCTGCGTGTTGTTGTAAATCCCAACGTTGAACCCAAACGGATTATGACAATCTTTTTTGATAGAAGGCTGAAATGAAACTAATTGTTCATAAAGAAGACGATGCATTGTACTTACGATTGGATAATACAGCGATCGTCGAATCTGAAGAAGTCAGTGATGGGATTATCCTGGACTACAATGCTGAAGGTAAGGTTGTCGGGATTGAAGTGCTTTATGTTAGTCAAAAAAGTCCCAACTCGTGGCAACAAATTCTTCTAGAAACAACAGCATAGCAGAGATACTTTTAGCGTTACGTTGATAGCATTGCTGACAAAATTACAGAATTACAGAATTGCTGACAGAATTACAGTTAACAGAATTACAGTTAACAGAATTACAGTGACGAAAACCCATCCATTGATAATTGGTAGGACGGGTTTGAGGTCTGGGAATTTGAGGAAGACGATCGCTCCCCTACTGCCAAATCCAGCCGACGGGGAAACTGAATCGTGAAGGTAGAACCCTCTCCAAGTCGGCTCTGAACCGTAATTTGACCGTTCATCATCCGCATCAGCCAGTCGGTAATTGCCAACCCCAACCCGGTTCCTGCATACTTTTTAGTGAGAGCCTGGTCTACCTGGTGAAACTCTTCAAAAATGTGGGGTAGGTCGGTTTCCGAGATGCCAATGCCCGTATCTTGCACGGCGATCGTTAATTGATGCTCATTCAGTTGCTTGAGGGTAATACTCACCTGTCCTGCATCCGTGAACTTAATGGCATTTGAAATCAAATTCACTAAAACTTGTCGCAACCGGACTGAATCATTAATCACCTGGGAATTGGTGAGTTCTGAATGAACGTGCAGGACGAGTTTTTTCTGTTCTGCGAGGGAACGTAACTCATACGCTGTAGTGGTCACTAATTGCAGCAGATCAAAGGCTTCTAGTTTGAGTTCCAAGCGCCCTGCTTCCAATCGGGACAGGTCAAGAATATCGTTAATTAACGCCAGCAGATTCTTCCCATTATTCAAAATTCGGGATACCATATCCAACTGCTGCGGCGTTAACTGGCGATTTTGTCGCATCAATAACTGGGAAAAGCCGATGATGGCATTCATGGGTGTTCGCAACTCATGGGACATGGTAGCCAGGAATTGGGATTTAATCTGAGCCGCTTCAATGAGTTTGACGTTTTGGGCCTCAATTTGTTGGCGTTGTTGCTCTAGTTCCAGGTTTTGCCCTAGCAACAGATTATTCTGCATGGCAAGCCGTTCTTCCCGTTCTTCCAGGGTACTGATCAGACGGGCATTGTTAATGGCGATCGCCGCCTGTTCGCCAAAGGCTTTTAACAACAATTCTTCTTCTCGATCCAGGGCATCCGATCGCTGCCAATTGCCAACCGCCAACACTCCCAATCTGCCCGCCTGAGCCGATTCAATCGTCACCCCATAGAGGGCAGCCGGAAGGTCAATTCCATCGGGATTCAGTTGGTATTGCAGTTGCACCAGTTGAGATTCACCCGTCGCAAACACCTGATTGAGAACCTGACTCTTGATATAGTTCAGGGTTTCCGCTTGCAATCGGTTCCCCCCTCGCCCCGCCTGGGCAGTCACAATCAGGGAATTTTGATGGGGTTGGTGCAGGGCAATCAAGCCAAACTGCGCTCCGGGCAACACCGCACAAATGGAATCAATCATGATTTGTAACAAATCCGGCAGATTTGCCAGCCGTTGATTGAGGAGATTGGTGAGTTGCTGAAGCGTCCGCAACTGCCCCTGTTGTTCTCCCAAAATTAACAGCGCTTGTCGGAAATTTTCCCCGATCTCCCGCGCCTGTTGGTAGAGACGGGCATTATCCACCGCGAGGGCCGCCCGGTAAGCCAAGTCTTGTGCCAGCACCAGATCCGCTTCTGTATAGGAAGGCCGATCGCCCGATGCGGCAAACACGATCGCCCCCAAAGTCCGGTCTCGCGCAATCAGGGGCAAGCCCATCATGGAACGAATCCCCAAGTCCCGCAACATCTGAAAATGGGCTTCGTTTTGGGTCATGGCTGCCAGGAGGCGATCGGAAACCATCGGATAGAACTCTGGTTGCCCCGATCGTACAATCCGGGGCACTCCACAGGAAGCATCTAAATCCAGGGGATAGCGTTGCTGCAAGTTTTTAACAATTTCTGTTTTGGCAGACTCTCGATGGACCCCCGCCACCTGCGCTAGCGTGTCATCCTCCTGAATGATGTGAATCGTACACCAGTCTGCCAGAGAGGGAATGACGAGATGGGCCAGATTTTCCAGGGTGGTTTCGTAATCCAGGGAGGTGGAGAGGAGGGTGCCCGCTTCTAACAGGAATTGCTGGGCCTCGGCTGCCCGCTTCTGCTCTGTGATGTCAGTGATCGTTCCTGACATGCGAAACGAAATATTATTTCCATTACGTTGTGCTTTTCCTCGTACAATGCAATGGCGATACGCCCCTGAAACATGCTGAAGCCGAACCTCAATCCGGTAATCCACTTGATGCTTCAAATGAGCCAGCAAAGCACTTCGCACCCGTTCTCGATCGTCTGAATGGCAGACTTCAGCAAACGCTTCAATGGTGGTTGCGAAGGAGTCCCGCGATCGACCCAGAATGTCAAAGAGGCGATCGTTACAGTAAACTTGATTCCTGAGAATGTCCCAATCCCAGATTCCATCGTTTGCCCCGTCCAGCACTAGACGGTAGCGCTCCTCACTCTCCCGGAGACGTTGGGTTGCCAGGGCCGCTTCAATTTCCACCCGATGCAGACGCACCGCATTTCGGAGGCTACGGGCTAAACTTTCGGGCGAAACCCGTGATTTCGAGAGATAGTCAGCGGCTCCCGCCTTCATCAATTCAACGGCAATCTGTTCGTCCCCCTGTCCGGTTAGCACCACCAGGGCAACTTTAATATCCAGATCCCGCATGGCTTGCACAACCTCTAGCCCATCCCCATCGGGTAACAGGTAATCCAGAAACATGCAGTCAAAATCTTGTTGTTGCAAGATCGCGAGTGCTGCCTCTAAGCAATCTGCTTCCTGCAACTCCACCTGAATGCCTGCTGCCTTCAGGGCGCGTCGCACAGCCATGCGATCGATTTCATCATCATCGACTACCAGGATCTTGAACGTTTCATTCATGGGAGTTGCAACATGAAGGCCCCTTAATACCATCCTCGACTTTCAATTCACGATCGCCCCTGACTCGTTCTATGGAAACTCACTTAACATCCAATATTTGTTGAGGGTTGCCATTGCCTCCACAAAACTCGAAAGGGTGACGGGTTTCAAAATGTATCCCGCGACATTGAATTGATAGGCTTCCACCCGGTCCCGATCTTCATTAGAAGTCGTCAAAACCACAACTGGAATCGCTTTTAATGCTGGATCAGCCCGCAGTTCCCTCAAAAATTCAATCCCATTCATGCGAGGCATATTCAAATCCAACAGAATCATGCGGCGATGGGCAGGAACAGGGTCACCTCCCTCTCTCCGTAAGACCTCTAGAGCCTCTAACCCATTATTCGCAATATGCAGAGGGTTCAGAATATTACTTTTCTTGAATGCCCTCTGTACATTCATGATATCCACTGCATCATCATCTATCAGTAGAATATTGATCATCTTATCGCTCATTCATACAGTCTGCGTTGGTGATCGAACGGCTAAACGAGTAAGGTGTATCACAGTTTTCAGGCTCATTACATCTAACAAAGGATGTAAAGGGTGCTGGGGCAGGGTTAATGCAAGTTTTGGTCCCACACTGCAACATAGATTCGGTCGCGATCGTTGCGTTCAATCACCCCCCTGAAGGCACCAGTGGTAAATGAATAACGATTGCTCCGCCGTTGATAGACATCCTTTAAGGCGGCTTCAATTGCAGGGGTCGATCGACCTCCTAACATGTTGGTGAGGGTGACACGCATCACAAGCGGATCAACCGATTGAACAAAGGAAGCTTCCGTCTGCTGCACCTGTCCTGATTGGCGATCGTACAAATATCCCAAACTGATTTCATTGGGAACCAGGTCATAAACTACGGCTTGGGTATTCCCCCACAACCCAGAACTGCTTTGTTTGGGTGCCCCCAATCGAGCCACGATCTGATCTTGAGAAGTCCCGACCGGGAAACCGGGAACCCCTTTCAAGGGAGGAGGGGACGGGGAGACGGGGGGAGTTTGGGAGACAGGAGGAGATTCTGGAGAAGGAGAAACTGTTGGGGATGGGGGAGCTTCCGGAGTGGGAGACGGAGACGGAGACTCAGCAGCGGGGGGAATCGGATCAGGGGAAAGGGAGGGAGAAGGAGATGGAGAGGGTGAAATGGGAAGGAGGGACGGGGAGACGGCAACAGGTTCAGGAGAGCGAGGTTGGAGCAGAATTGCGGCAAGTCCCGCCAGAGTTGCCGCACCGATCGCCACCCCTGCCAGCAAAAATGTCGGAGTCGATCGCGGGCGGGCAGGGGACGGTGGCAGGGAGGCAGGGGAACCCAACTTAGGTGGAGCAACCGCAACGGTCGCGTGAGTCGGAGGGTTAGGGGGTTGGGGAGTCGGAGTTGCGGATGGGGGAATCTGGGCAGCTTGCAAAACAACCGAGGCGCGGGGCAGCAGGTCCAACCAGGCAGCAATATCCGAGGGACGGTGTTGGATTTCCAGAGCCATCCCCCGCAGAATCGCCTGGTTTGTCGCAGCACTCAACTCAGGACGGAGGGCACGGGGTTCGGGAAGGGGTTGGCGTTCGCGCAGGGGGGCAGCGATCGGCACATGGGCCGTCACCAGTGCATACAGGGTAGCTGCGAGACCATAGAGATCGGTGGCGGGGGTCCGGGGAGCCTGGGGAAGATACTGTTCGATCGGCGCGTATCCCTCGGAAATAAAACTGGTGTGAGACTGGGAAACACCGGGAGTAAATTCCCGCGCAATCCCAAAATCAATCAGCAGCACATCCTGAGTGCCCTGCCGCAGCATGATGTTCCCTGGTTTGATATCGCGGTGAAGCAATCCCTGGTGATGAATTGCAGTTAACGCCGATCCAATCTGGCGAATGTAGTGCAGGGCGATCGCCTCCGGGAGGGGACGATCGGGAAAGACGATCGCTTCCAGGGTTTGCCCTGGAATATAGTCCATCACCATATAGGGAAGGGCATCTTCGCGAAAGAAATCTCGTAACCGCACAATATGGGGATGCTCAAACTGAGCCAATCGCTTCGCTTCATCCAGGAATTTGTTTTGGAACTCCGCAAACCCCACCTGCTTTTGCAGAGCCTCATTCAGGGTTTTGATCACGACGATCTTTCCCAGGTCGTGATGGGTTGCCTTAAACGTAATTCCAAATCCACCCCGTCCCAATTCCTCATCCAGGGTGTATTTCCCAGTTTGCAGTGTTCTACCAATCAATGCCTGATTCCCCATGACCGATTCCCAATTCCCCGTGTCCCATTCTTCAAACCAAACCCTACTCTTTTCTTGTCAAAATCTCCTCCCTCCGAATATAGACAGAGAACCGGGGTTAATAGCGCTGCCCAATCCCCACCTGAATTCGACTTTCTCCTTGATCGTTAAACCCAAACTCTGCCCTTAAGATGCCAATTGGAGATTCCACCCGCAATCCGGCTCCATATCCAAAGCCTGTTCCCGGTTTCCCCCGCACGATCGCAGGTTGCCCCAAGACGGCCCGCCCAGACCCCAGATCAGAGGCAAAATCGGCAAAGAACACGCCAAACACGGGGGTATCAAAGAAGGGAAACCGATACTCTGCGGAAGCCAGAACATAGCTGCGTCCACTGGCAACCCGATTGGGGTCATAGCCCCGCACAGAATCCGGCCCGCCCAGGTTAAAGGCCCGGTAGGGAGGCAGGTCGCCCAGGGTGGTCCCGCCCTGAAGGTTGAAGGCGACGACTTCGGGAGCACTGCCCGATCGCAGGAATTCGACGGGAATGTACTGGATGTAGTTAGCCTGGAGGCGATTCATGGTGATACTTCCCAGGCCGATCGGGAGGGATTGCTCGGTGCGAAAACTCAGAAGCGACCCTCGTTTGGTGTTGGTCGGGTTATCCCGTCGATCTTGAATCAGTGACAGGGAAAGGGTTGTTAAATCATCAATGCCAGTGCCACTGAAGGTGAGAGGGCCGCCTCGCTCATCCACGCCAAACACCTGATCTCCGCCTCCCCGAAGGCGAGTGCGGGTGTAGTTCAGCCCCACCGTGGCATCCCAATCTGCACCGATCGCCCGATTCGCACTAACTCCACCGCCTACCCGGTCTTCCTGCACTTTCTCCCCATTTGCTAACCGAATGCGATCGTCAAACACCTCAGAAAGTCCACGACGGTTAAATCCCTCAATTCGATAGCCCCAGGTTTCCGGTTCAGTGGCGCGGTAGGGGCTGGTGAAGCTGGTGCTGAACTGATTATCCCGCTGTCCCAGTTGCACATCGATCGCCAACTGTTGTCCCAACCCACCAATATTGACATCCCGATAGCCAATCGCCCCATAAACTCCGCTCACTTCGTTAGAGCCGCCCCCAAAGTTTACAGAGGTTGCCGGACGTTCGATGACATCGTAATTGACAACGACGCGATCGGCCTCTCCCGCCAGAGTTACGGTAGTCTGTTCTAAAAATCCCAACTGATTTAGCCGTTGAACATCCTGCCGGACCCGCTCTTCCCGGTATACATCCCCCGGTTTCAATAAAACTTGCCGCTGAATAAAAGCATCCTGGGTCCGGTGGGGAATGGGTTCTCCCGTTTTATCGGTCGGTTCTCCGTTAGGGTTCACAAACCGCACCTGCACAGCAGCCACCACCCCTTCGATCACTTCCACCTGAATCATTCCGTTCCGTTGGGGCCGGATTGCGGCAACACGGGCCAGGGAGTAGCCATTTTGGGCATACCATTCATTAATTTGTTGCGCCGATCGATAGAGGGTGTCTAGATTGAGCGTCGCTCCTAACTGGGGACGAAACAATTCAGTTGCAACGGTGGGGGGCAAGACCTGGGCATTCACCAGAGCTACTTCCTGCACCACGATCGGTTCCACCAGAAATGTCACCCGCAGCCCGTTGGGAGTCCCTACGGTTTGCAGCGTCACCTCGGAAAAGAGACCTGTAGCTAGAATCGCATCTCTATCCTGTTGCAACTGTCGCTGACTGGTTTCGCCCCCTGCACGGGTGCGAATCGGGGCACGGGCTTTCTCCAGCAGGGCGCGATCGGCTCCCAGCACCTCGATGGCACTCACGATCACGACCAGATCAGGGGAACCAAAGGGAGGGGGAGAGGGTAAGGCAGGAGTTCCGGGGCGGATTAAGTCTGTCGGCAGCACAATTTGAAGGGCGGGACGGGGCAACCCGCGATCGTAAACCGGGGCCGGAAAGGGATTACGGGTGGGATTGGAATTAGGGATCGATTGGGGTACCTGGGTCTGGTACTGGTAATATTGAACGTCTGTTTCAAAGGCCAGGGTTGCAATCGGCGGCGATCCGGCGATCACCAGCAATCCCATTGCAGCGGCACGAATCCATCCCCAATTGCCAATCACCCATTGATTCCAGACACCAACCTGACACGCCATAGCGGACAAATCCCGTAAGTTGCCCACCAGCATATCAAATTCATCTGAATTGGGTTCTATTCCCCGTCCTGGTACAACTGCCGTAGTTGCTGTTGTTGGGTTTTGCGGGAAACCCGACGGTACTTCTTCGCCTCCAAACGGGGTTCATACCGTTGTTGGCCCTGACGGTTTGCCTTCACCTTAATAGAATCGTCTGGGGTCGCTTGCTCATGCAGAGCCATCTGGCGATCGATCGCTTCTTGCAGAAACTCTAGATAATGCTCGTACCGTTCCCAATCTCCCCGCACCACACAGTTCGGCTCGTCGATGTGCAGACAATCACTAAATTGACAGACTTCCGTTTCTAAACGGTGACGGGTTTCTGGAAAATAGGAAGCGAGTTCTTCTGGGGTACAGGTGAGGGTGGGTTGGTTAAAACCGGGGGTATCTGCTAACAATCCCCCGGTCGGTAATTCAAACAGTTCCACATGGCGGGTAGTATGCCTCCCCCGGCCCAATTTTCCCGACACGGCCCCAACTCGTAAATCCAGGGCAGGAATCAGGGCATTGATCAGACTCGATTTACCCACACCTGAAGGACCAGAGATCACGGTCATGCGATCGTTCAGCAACGATCGCAAATCATCGAACCCCTGACTGGAATGGATACTCATAAACAGCGGTTCATATCCCCACTGCCTCAACCGATCGCGCCACTCGGTCTGTTCTTCCGCCGAGACCAAATCCTGTTTACTGAGGCACAGGTGAAAGGCAATTCCAGTTGATTCTGCTTTGACCAGAAAACGGCTGAGTTGGTATGGCTCCAGGTCAGGCTCCGCCAGGGCAAAGATCAGCAAAATCTGGTTGACGTTGGCGATCGGAGGGCGGCTCAATTCAGACTCACGGGGTAATACTTCGCTGATCGCGCCCCGTTTCCCTGCCCAGTCTGGTTCCTCCACCCGGACCCGATCGCCCACCATGACCTGCTGCCCAATTTTCTTCAATCGGGCACGACGGGTACAAAGTAAAGTCTCTTCGGAAGCCAGGGGATGGGGTTGAGGCGGGGTTCCTACCACCGGAACATCTAGCTGAACTCGGTAATAATTTGCCTGAACTGCCAGAACGGTTCCGGTTAAAGGTGCAGAAGGCTCCTCTTGATTGGGCAAAGAACTCTTCGGCGTAGTGCTGTCCCTCCTCTGGGCTTCGGAGTCAGGAAAACCAGCCATATCAGGAGCCGGAATTGACTAAAGCAGGACGACGCACTCGGAGAATGAAGAAGTCTGTCTGGTCCTCGATCGATTCGATGGGATAGCCCTCCATTGAAAGGCTATCGGGAACCTGCTCGATCGGTTCTCCTGGATCTAACCAAACTTCTAGCAACGAACCAGGGGTCATTTTCTCCAGGCACAGTTTCGTGCGAACAAAGTTGATCGGGCAGGGAGTCCCCCGCAAGTCCAGGTGAGCGTCAGGAGCACCCATCGCCGAGGAATTCGCGTCACTCATCCTCGAAACAAGCCTCCGAGAAATCCTTCCAAGCCCCCTTTCCCAATCCGTTCTCCCTTAATCTTGGCAAGTTTTTCTAAAAGTTCCCGTTCCTCAGGGGTGATGCGGGTTGGAATGTCGATCGCAATCGTAATCAGGTGATCCCCACGACTAACAGGGTTGCCCAACCGAGGCACCCCGCGATTTTCCAGGGTGATTACTTTACCTGGCTGGGTTCCTGGTTCCAAAATCACTTCGGCAGGACCATCAACCGTATTCACTTCTAAGCGACAGCCCAGAATTGCTTGCAGATAGCTCACCTTTATTTCAGAAAGAATGTTGATGCCATCCCGCTGAAACTCTGCATCTTCATTCACAAACAGGTAAACGTACAAATCCCCCGGAGGGCCACCCCGCTGACCTGCATCCCCTTCTGAAGAAACCCGCAGTCGAGTGCCACTATCAACCCCAGCCGGAACGGTAATCTTCAGCTTCTTCGTTTCTTGCTTCTGACCGTTCCCACCACAGACATCACACTTGTCTTCAATCACTTGACCTGCTCCATTACAGGTCGGGCAGCCGGATACCTGGGTAAAACTGCCAAAGGGGGTCCGGGTCGCTCGTCGCACTTGTCCAGATCCACTACAGGTTGAGCAGGTACGAGGACGGGTTCCCGGCTTTGCGCCCGATCCAGAGCAGGTTTGACAGGTCTCTAAATGGCTGATGCGAATTTCTTTTTCGCCCCCAAAGATGGCTTCCCGAAAATCTAAACGCAGGTCATACCGCAGGTCATCGCCCCGCGCAGGTCCGCCCCGTCTCCGGCCTCCCGGTTGGCCCATCCCACCAGAAAATCCACTGAAAAAACTTTCAAAAATGTCTGCAAATCCGCCCAGGTCGCCAAAATCGCTATATCCAGCCGCAGCCCCGCTGGAAACACCCTGTTCACCAAAGCGATCGTACC
>JANRKG010000303.1:0-8020 GCA_033763635.1 Leptolyngbyaceae cyanobacterium bins.59 | reverse complement strand
ATGATTTTTGCCTGTTTCATGATTCCGCTGTGGAGTCAAGTGCGGATGCGGCTCATCACCCGTGCGATTTCCTGGCTATCAACAGGGTATCTGATCACTTTTGTGATCCAGAGTGTGCTTCTGTTTGGAGGGCTTGGGGGGAAACGGTTTACCCCTCCCCTAGCACGGCTCATCCCAGGTGATAAGGGAAGTATGCAAGTCATTTTGGCGGATCATTCCACCCTATTTGGGCTTCCCTCGATTCGATCGGTCTTGTACACTCCCGATCCGCCCATCCTGGGTCTTTGCGCGCTGTTTTGTATTCTCATTTGTCTCGCTGAACCCAACAAAACGCTACGAAAGTTTGCCATTGCAGGGGCGATCGTTGCCCTGCTGTGTAGTGCCAGTCGGAGTGCAATGCTACTGCTCCCGCTAGCCCTTGTGATTGGGCACTTTCTCCAAAGCGGATGGTTTCGCCAAATTGCCCTCTGGCTAGCTTCCTTGACCTTCCTGATCTCCAGCATTTTGAGTTTGACCCTTGCAGACTTGCGTCAGGGAGCAAGTGGGATTTTTAATCGGGTTCGTGATAATGCCGGGGATTCCACTCAAGAACGAGCCTTCGTTGTGCGAGAGACCCTCAAAGCTTGGCAGGAGTCTCCTTGGGTAGGATGGGGAGTAATCCGGGGAAGAGTGAACCTTTACGAAGATGTCTACATTACTCTAGGTTCTTTCTCAACCTACTCTGCTGTCCTTTATCTGCATGGGATTATCGGCTTTGCCATTTTTGTGATGGCATTAGTGTTAACGCTCTGGAGTACCTACCAACCTGCCATCAACGGTCAATCATTCTTTAACTGGGCCTTTTCTGGACTGATTGCCCTGTACATTGCCTGTAATGCGACTCCCCTTAGTTGGATGGCTGTCAATATCTGGTTTTTCTTTCTCTGGTTAGGAAGTTTGCTAAGTGATTATCTACAAGATAGAACGATCGTCCAATGGGAACATTTACGGGGAAACGATGATTGGCAAAACCAGGTTAAGCAAGACCTAAAACCCTTAGATACTTTTGAACACAAGTTTCCAATGTAAATCGTTCTAACCATTGGGAATCAACGGTTACGGGGTTGCCACCCTTCAATGTTGTTAGAATTCCGGCAGCCAATGCGTTGCTATCCCCAACGGGGGCGAGAATGCCATACTTGCCATCCGCCAGAATTTCTCTAGGACCACTCTCACAATCCGTAGACACCACTGAAGTTCCCAGAGCCAGGGCTTCAATTAACACATTTCCCAGTCCTTCCCAAGCAGAAGACAGGACAAAGACTCCAGCCCTTGCCATGTAAGCATAGGGATTGGCAACAAAACCAGGTAAATCGACGGCTTCTGTTAAGTTCAATTCTTCAATGAGGGTTGTCAAGGATTCGCGCTCAGGGCCGTCCCCCAAAATAACGAGCCGACAGGGCTGCTGTTTACGCACCTCTGCAACAGCCCGAATGAGCGTTGGATAATCTTTCTGAGGATATAACCGGCCCACTCCCAAAATCACAGGAGGTTCCCCTGGTTTAAACCAGGGATGATCCACAGGTTCTTTTGCCCTCCCAAACATTGCATCGGACACAACAGGATTGTAAATAACTTGAATGCGATCGACGGGTAAATGCGCCACCTTCGCCAAATCATTCGCAACCCCCTGGGAAACCGCCACAATTCCATCCGCCCAGGGGTAAAACAGACGGGCAGCAAATGGGGACAGCCGAACTGAGAGTTGCGGAATCTGCTTGGCTTCCACAGAAAGGGTATTGTGTTCAGTGACAATCACCGGAGTCTCCACACCCGCGAGGCGTTTGGCCCACAGAGAAATTTCGCAAGGGTAATGGAGGGCCGTCAAAAAAGATTTAGGACGCACCTCCTTCAAATACCGTGCCACCTTCGGCACACTGGCAAATAATTGGGGTGATTTGAGATCAACTAACTGAACTCCATCAGGAATTTGATTCAGGTAAAGTCCCTCAGCTCTAGCAAGTAACAGATCGACTTTTAAGCCACGATTGATGAGTCCTTGAGCAACATTCAGATAGACCCGTTCTGCACCCCCTCCAAAAAGACTGCGCAGAAAAATTGCCACATCGGGAGGCGACTGGGACATGGATGAAACCTGTGGGCGATCAGTTTGCGAAAACAACATGTCTATCGTTCAAAAAGACTGAAAATGCTTCGTGATAATTCATTTTGATGGAGCCGCTGATCACAAGATCTCACCCTGTTTCACGCGACTCTGGAAGCTAGCAATTCGCAGTTTTCTGAAATTAGAAAACAGGGAGCCAGAATGGTAGGCCGCTCTTAAATAAATCTCAAGTTTCTCGATCAGTGAAACATTCGTAAGATATCGATTGACCACGGCTTGGGATTCCGGTGCAACACCTCCGGTGCGCCAGTAAGTTCCGAGGTGAATGCCCATGAGCTTGTTTGCCAATTTCTTTAATTTCGGAAAATTGGCTCGTATCCCCTCGGCAATTAGGACATGAATTTTGGCTTCTAATCTTTGCTTGTCGGGCCGTTTGGTAAAAACATTATTGCCATGAACTCGCAGAATTGCCAGATCCTCATCTAACAGAAAACCCGGACTGAAGGAGAGCGTTGTGTATTTCAGGTAATTATCACTAATGCAGATAATCGCCTGGGGCATGGGCAACACTTTTGCTAACAGAGAACGGGTAAAGGCAAGGCCAGAAGTTGCCGGAGGAAAGAGGGGTATTTTGCCCTGTTGCAGTTCTGATCGCAAATCAATTTGGCGGGAGGAGATACCCTCTGGATAACGGTCAAGGGATGCTTTGGTATGGTTGTCCAAATATCTGAGGGGATGAAAACACCAACGAATTTGGGGATGCGCTTTGAATGTCGCAACCAGCTTCTCTACCTTGTCTGGCTGAAACATATCATCCGAATCTAAAAAACAAATAATTTCACCGTGACTGGCTGCAAACCCCACATTAAAGGCTGAAGCTTGTCCACCGTTTTCTTTCAGCAATGGAATGATGCGATCGCCATACTGACTGATCACATCGCGCGAGTGATCCGTTGATCCGTCATCCACAACAATTACCTCCGTGTGGGGATAGGTTTGATTGAGTGCGCTCTCGATCGCCTCTCCCAAAAAACGTCCATAGTTGTAGTTGTTGATAATAATGCTCACGAGAGGGGTTTCAGATAAGATCCCTTGAACCCCATCCTGTTCTTGCACAGTTGTCAAAACGCGATTGTTCATGAGAGAGGTTTCCTCGATAAGACGACGGTTAATGCTTGCTGTATTTCTTGACGAGTTTTTGTCCAAACGATGGGTAGCAGAAGTCCGCCCCAGGCCCATGCACCGAGTTTCCAGGCAAAAAGAGGGAGCATCGTAGCCAACAGCCAAATTCCGGCTTGTGTGTAGATTGGATACCCCACATTCCTACCTAACCAAAAGTGAACGACAACATAACCAGGCAGGGCAATGACCTCTGCCCAACCATAGCCCGCCAAACCCAGATGGGGAACCAGGAGGGAAGCAGCCCCTGCAAACAGAACAATGTGGATGAAGTGAAAGGTTGTGACTTCCCAGTTTTTCTTCAAAACATAGAGGACTGAAGAATGGAGATTAAAAACCGCATTCGTTAAGTAACTAAGGGCAATAAATGGATAGATACTCAGGACCGGAAGCCAATGGGAGCCAAACAGATAGGGGAGAAGGGGAGGCGCAACAATCGCAAATCCGACCAGAAGTGGGCCTAAAGCCATCACCTGAAGACTCATGCCCTCAGTGACAGCCTTGACCAATCGAGTGCGATTGCCTTGTAGCCTCCCCAACGCCGCAATTGACAGTCGCCAGGTCGCATCTTTCACAAAACTGAGGGTCTGAATTAGTCTGATCGCCAGGGCTACATACCCAACAGCCTCCGCTCCAGCATAGCGACCGATGATGAGGGGATTTACCAGATCGCGAAGTTGCCAAACCCACATGGACGTTGAAAAACTCAACCCATAGCGAATCATTTCCTGAATTAACTTTGGATCCCAGTAAAATCGAGGGCGATATCTTGCTCCCCAGTACAACAGGCAGGAGATAAGAGTTTGCTGCGCCCACCACCCAGCAACAGCAGACCATACGCCTGCTCCCTGAAACGCGAGGGGTAACGCCACTGTGTAGTAGGTAATCTGTCCCCCAAACTCAATCAATGCGACCTTGCGGTAGTCGAGATGTCGTTCCAGGCGAGACATGGGAACCCGACCCAAAACAAGAATCGGTAGCCCCAAAAATAAAGCGCGTGCAACTGGCACAAACCCTTCTAAGCGAATCCAATCTTTGAGCAGGGGAAGGCCCAGAAGGGATAAAAGCGCCCATCCACATCCCAAGCACAACAGCAACGTGAAAGCCTGGTGATAGACCTCTATCTGCTCTTCCCCTTCCCTCCGCACTAGATAAACTTCAATTCCCCATTGGGCAATACTTTGCAGATAAACCAGGAGGCTAAAAGAGGCTGCATAGAGACCATAATTTTCCGGGCCGATCGCACGGGTTAGGAGGAGAACTCCCCCCAAGCCGATCAGGATTCCCAATCCCTGACGGATAATGAGATAAGCTCCACCCTTCATGACTTGAGTGCGAATGCTCATGCTTCGTAATTCAAGAAAACGATTTGAGATTGGGAGAGGTGTAGTTGAAATTGAACCAATGCAGTCTTCAGAAGTATGACGGACATGTGGTTTGGAACTCACTTAGATTGAGATGAGCCAAGAATTCCCTTCACTGCCATGTTTGCTAGGGGAGACCCCTTCACTGCGATCAAGGTCAGCAGAGAACGGGGATCACGGAAAAAGATGGAGCGATCGGACTCCCAGGCTTGCTGAATAAACTGCTGGGCCTGCTCTGGTTCCCCAGCAGTCAGCGAAAGGCGCGCCAAAAATCGGTATAGATAGGCGTAAATCGTGGGCAAATAGGGTTCCACCCGTTCAGGAAAGCGCTGGTAGGCTTTTTGGATGACCCGTTCATGGGATCGCTGCATCTGCAACACATTGAACGAAAGCCCGGACGGCCGAACTCGATAATTGCAAAGGGCATGGGGTTCTCGATAAAACTTCCATCGCCCTGTTGCAGCTGTGCGAGCCCAAAAGTCAGCATCCTCATAACTGCGAAGGGATTCATCAAACTCCCCTACGTCATCGATCACGTCCCGCCTCAGAATGGCATTGGACCCATGACCGATAAAGTTTTTACAAAGCATGGCAATCAGGAGATCGGGCAAAATGGGCTGTCCATCCAAGGTCATCCAGGTGGGTTGTCCATCATCTCGGATGATCCGGGAGGCACTGTAGACCACTCCAATCGTTGGATCGCGATCGAGCCGTGCCACATGATTCGCTAACTTGTCTGGGTGATACCCATCATCTCCGTCCAATAACGCGATGTAGGGTGCTTCTGCACAGCGAAGGCCAAAGTTACGAGCCGATGACAACCCTCCGTTGGGTTTGTCAACTAACCGAAAGCGGCTATCTCGCTGACAAACCGCTCTGGCAATTTCCGGCGTATCATCCGTTGAGCCATCATTCACAATAATGGCTTCAAAGTCCTGCAAAGACTGTTTCTCTAGAGAAGCCAGCGCATACGCTAAATAACTTCGTACGTTATAAGCAGGAATCACAACACTGACTTGGGGGGAAGCACTCATGAAAACCTTCCTGATCCTCCAACGGTTCGAAGACTCTGTACGAGAGGTGCAAAGAGGGATAGAACAAGTAATGAATGAAAAAGGTAAAAAAAACCAAAGGCATAAAAAACTGACTCAGGGTGAATGCCTCCATATGACAGTGCCAGAAAAACAGCTTGTATCCTGGCCTTTCCCAGGCGGACTCATCGCTTCTCCGCACTTCCCAGAAATCAGTAGATTTTAGATCTCTTAATAGAATGCCATTAGAAGAAGCATTTCTTCTGTGGTTTCCAAGTAAAAATTACATCTAAATACAAATAACAAGGTTTTTCATGAATTTTTCATGAAGTGTATAGGTATATACGTCCGTGTTTACGAACTCTAGATTAATCTCTCACTAGAAAGTCTTAAAATTCATCAAAGATGCCCCCTCATCTTTATGAAATATTGCGGATTAAAGGTCAAAATTTACATAAGTGAGGTAGTAGGCTTTGAAATGATGAAGCGCAAGGCCCGTAATAGTACGGAGAAGTGACTCAATCAATATGCGTTTTTCTTGAATTTATTTTTCTTTAAACTCTTTTTCCGTACTTACTCGGACTTCTCTTGTAGAGATTTTTTGAAAAATTTCTTTTTGCAGGATATTCAAAATAATAGGCTGCAAAGAAGTTTTAACCAAAATTTGCCAGAAAAGCTGGCAAAAGGTTGCCTTGGCATTCTGGATAGTTCCTGATCAAGTTCTTTAAGTGAACTTCAACTCAAATTGTTTTGTGTAGTTGTCTTGAAAGTTATCCTGCTTAAGATGCGAGCCGGGTCCGGCATCTAGAGCATATCTTTTAAGTGGATACTCTCCCTCTCTTGGATATGTCTTCACTGAACAGGTTTGCTAACTGTCTATCACTAACTGTCTATCACTTAATGATTAGTTTCTAATGACGAGTTTCTAGCGACCAACTGTTGTGCGAGAGTGACCAAAGAAATGCGTAGCAATGCTTCTTTTTGTAAAACGGACCTTGACTACTCAGGTAATATTCCGGGCCTTAGCGTGAGTTTATTAGGGCGACGGATTACTTTTATGTCCGCACCTTCCATCATTCGTTCTATTCAAGGTGCTTGTACGAAAGGGTTGAAAATAACAGTTGCACATTACAACATTCATAGCTTCAACCTATCAATGCAGTTGCCCTGGTTCTATGAATTTCTTCAAAGTGCAGAAATTACCCACTGTGATGGGATGGGTATCTTGAAGGCAGTTCGCTCAATGGGATTGGACTTACCGTTAGAATATCGCGTTTCCTATAGTGTTCTCATGCCAAAGTTGTTGAAACACTGCCAGGAAAACAATCTTTCGCTGTTCCTGCTGGGAACGACCCCTGAACACTTAGGCAAAGCAATTGCTGCGGTCCAAAAAGATTATCCCACTCTGCGAGTAGACGGTCATCATGGATTTTTTGGGATGGATAATCCTGAAGAGAATGGAGCTGTGATCGGGAAAATTAATCAATTCAAGCCTAATGTCTTAGTCGTTGGCATGGGAATGCCTCGCCAAGAAAGGTGGATATACCAGAATCGAGTCCATCTGGATGTGAACGTGATCATGCCAGGAGGGGCAATCATCGATCGCCTTGCAGGTCACGTTCCCGACTGTCCTCCCCTGATTGCAAACATGGGTCTGGAATGGGCATATCGTCTCACTCAAGAACCAGGGCGATTGGGTGCCCGTTACCTATTTGGGAATCCGGCCTTTGCTTTCCACATTGCCCTAGCCAAAACCCTCTCGACTTCTTTAGAAGTTCAGATAATGCAGCCGATCGAGCAGTTCAAAAGGGAAGTCTCCTCCACATCCGCTGACTGGTATCGGCAGGTTAATTTGGCTTCTCGTGGAGGCGAAGCCTTGATACAGGCTAGCAGCCCTAACAGTAATCAGGCATTGGTCTAGCACCCACTCTTTCAAGTTTCCAACATGCTCAACTGAACAACTTTGCCGGATTGTTATCACTATCCGGTTTTTGTATGATTGATTTTGACATCTTGAGGGTTTTGACTCAAGCCACTGGTTGAGCCTGACGCAACGCCCGAATCGCTGCAACCGCTGCCTCTGCGACCCGATCGACCTCCGCTTCCGTATTAAAACGCCCAATTCCAAAGCGCAGGGATGCATAGGCCAGTTCATCGGAACGGCCCAGGGCCAGCAACACATGGGAAGGAGTTGTCTTGGCGGAGGTGCAGGCGGACCCGGAGGACACAGCGACGATCGGTTGCAGCCCCAGGATCAGTGCCTTCCCATCCACGCCTTCCACACTGACATTCAGGTTACTGGCAAGCCGCCGAGTGGGGTGCCCATTGAGATGAATGCCGCC
>JANRKG010000302.1:0-7980 GCA_033763635.1 Leptolyngbyaceae cyanobacterium bins.59 | reverse complement strand
GACATTTGATTAGACATTGAAACGTCTCTCGTGAGTGTTAGCAAGCACTTTTAATGGCTTCATAAAAAATGCTTCATAAAAAATATTGATTGAGTTAATACTTAAAATTTAAGAACTTAAACTTAAAAATTTGAATTAGAAAAAACAAAGTAATGCCTCTATTCTTGATATCAAGAGTCATCTTTTTTATTAAGAGCCAAACATCCTTGAAGTTTCGTATTTCTGAATACTATTTTTTTAATTTAAGATTTAATTAAGATATTTTCCAAAAATAAATATTAAAGCAAGAATGGAAAGCCGTTCTTGCTTTTAGGTAATTATTCTTGCCCAGGTCGATATGATGATTAGAGCAAAATTTTAGATCAAAATTGTGGGAGTGAGAGCGTTGTAGATGATTGAAATTGTTGAAGCGGATTTGAGGATACCTGCCCATGCGAAGGCACTGGTTCAATTGATGGATGCCTATGCCCGCGACCCGATGGGGGGTGGTCAAGGGTTATCTGATTTCGTGAAGGAGAATCTTCCAACAGAACTGGCAAAGCGTAAGACAGTTCATGTCATCCTTGCCTTTGTTGATACTGAACCCGCTGGGCTGATTGTTGCTCTGGAAGGATTCTCGACCTTTGCGTGCAAGCCGTTATTTAACATCCATGATGTGATTGTTGCATTCCCTTATCGAGGTAAGGGTTTATCGAAACGGTTGCTCCAAAAGGCAGAGACGATCGCTCTTGATATCGGTTGCTGCAAACTCACCTTAGAGGTGCTGGAGGGAAATCATGTTGCCCAGGCTGCCTACAAGTCGTTTGGCTTCAGTGGGTATGAGCTAGATCCCACAACGGGCAAGGCATTGTTCTGGCAGAAGAAATTAGATGCCTGATGGCTCGAAACGTTCAAGGGATTGGGAGGAAACGGGGAAAATATTACCTGGGGCGATCGGTTGCAAGCAACTTAATTCCATCCTTGAGGTTAGAAAAAAATGAAAAAGTTGAGAAAAGTTGAGAGAAGTTCATGCTCTTTAAGAATGAATTTGTTCATCTCTCAAACAAACTCTAAAAAGTCGCTAAGTTGCAAATTTTTGTGAATAAAATTTGCATGACTCAAAAAAATAATGCGTTGATTCACCCCTTTGGAAGCCTCTGAATAAGCAATTGTTACTAGGAGTGTTCAATCTCTAAGACATTCCTAAGGATTGTTTCACAATCTCCCTATCTCGTTTCCCTGGCAAGTAGTGTTATCGTGATGCTCATGATGGATCTAAAGCGGTGCTACGAGATATTAGGGATTAAGCCAGGAGCCTCTTTGGAAGAGGTGAATCGTGCCTATCGGGATTTGGCACAAATCTGGCATCCAGATCAAATCTCTAAGGATGACCCTGAGTTGATGGAACAGGCACAGGAAATGATGAAAGGGCTAAACCATGCCCGTGATTTGCTGCGTGCTCATCGTTCCACTCCCTCGGTTTCAACTCGCCCAGCCCAAGAAACCCAGAAAAATCCAGAAAAAAATCCAGAAAAGGCTGCTACGGCTTCCCAATCCACTGCTCAGGTGGGAAAGAGGCATTCCCATCAAGCCCAGTCTCGCGAAGCCCATTCGCATCAGCATCATTCCCATCAAGCCCAATCCCGTCAATCCACCTCCTATCAGCATCATTCCCATCAAGCCAACACCCATCAAGCCAACACCCATCAAGCTAAAGCAGACCCAACCCATTCCTATCAAGCTAAAGCGGACGAAGCTCAGGTCCAAGCAACCAACGCTTATCAAACTCGCTTCCAGCACGCCGTTTCCCCACCTATCCGTTCCCACACCCCGACTCCGATTCCTCCCCGTCCCATCCCAGCGATTCCTCGTCCCAGCGCTCCTATGCCACGCCCAAACCCGTCTCGTCCCCACCAGCCGGACCTGACAGGGGTAGATCTGAGTAACGCAAACCTGGCAGAAAAGGATTTATCGCATCGTAACCTAACCAATGCCAACTTGAGTAATAGCGATTTGCGGGATGCCTTTCTGCATCGAGTCACCCTCCACAAAGCCAATCTGTTTCGCGCCAATCTATTTCGCGCCAACCTGCTCGAAGCAGACCTGCGGGAAGCAGACCTGCGGGAAGCCAACCTGATCGGCGCAGATTTGAGTGGGGCCGATCTGAGCGGGGCAGACCTCCGAGGGGCCAAAATTCGCGCCAGGGATCGGTTGATGGTCAAGTTAACGGGAGCGATCCTGAATGGCACGATCTTGCCCGATGGACGAGTGAGTGAATCCTAGCGGCTCAAAATAGGCTTCGCTCAACCCCGAATGATGCGTGAGTTGAGCGAAGTCGAAGCACGTTGCTCAAGAGTTAGAAAGCCTTTGCCAGATGCATCACGAAGCAGCCTAGAAAACCAGGGTGAAGGTTTCCTGTGCTTCTGGCAAAGAGGCGATCGCTGCTAATCGAATCCCCGAACCCTGTACTGTCACGTACCGTCCGTTAAATGCCCGCAGAACAAAGGTTGAAGCACCCGTTAGGATAAATTCAAAGGTACTATTTCTGCCAATCGCGGCATCTGCCGCTTGAAGCATCGCATCGGGGGAACTGGCAACTGATAGAAATCTGCCATTCGATGCCTGCAACGCGACCTTACCTTCCCCCACAGGTCTAAAGGTAAAGCGGCTTTCTGCCTCAGAACCGAGACCTGTTGCAGTGATCGCACTCGCCCCGACCAGACGGACAAACTGCCCTCCTGAACGCTGGAAGCGAATGGTGCTATCCCGTCCTACACCGGGGGAGATTGCCCAAACCCGCCGAGATGCAGCCCCACGATCGAATCGATGGAGGGGATTTCCGGCACGGCTAAACAATAGACCAGAGGCACCCGATCGGCTCGACCACCGAACTGAGAATTCATCCAGCAGCCAATGATCCGTCGTGTCAAAGACCACATCCTGCCCTGAGAAGTATTCGAGTCCTACTCGCCGAATTTCAGAGAGGCGGATCGGCGGATCAATTGCGATCGTAGGAGCCGCATAGGTCGAAGCATTTTTCAATTCATTGGGAGTTGCAATCCGACGGCGCAACAAATCCGAATCATTGCGTCCGATCAGCAGGTCAACTTCGGAAGCCCGTCTTAAGTTGTCGTTCCCCGTTCGTAAGATGACAGACACCTGATCAACAAGGGGATCGGCATTCTCAATGGGAATGTCAAAACTGCGCCGTGCCCAGGAACAGCCGACCCGGTATAACCCGCCCACTCCTTCACAGGTAATCGTGAGCAAAGGACCTTCAGGCCGACCGGAAAATGAGAAGGTAGCAGCATCCATGTCTTGCCGAATGGCCTGGGGTGGGAACATATCACTTCCCAAAGCGCCAAAGACGCGATCGAGAATAAAGTCCAAACCTCCCGAAAGAATCGATGCGATCGTTCCATAGCCAGCAGAACTGACCACAGTACGGACTAATCCGGTGATCGCCCGCGCAACATCCCGAATCGCATCATTCACCCGACTGTTGCCAAACGGCTCGTCATCCCGCTCTGTCAACGTTAACAGGGCGGTATAGCTGCGGGGAAAATCGGGGATTTCGTTCACGTTAAATTGGTAGAGCACGAGGGGAGTGGGAAAGTTAACCTGAGTTCCCGTCCGAAAGTTCGTTCCTGCCAATATTGGATTGGAAATGTCCGTATCTCCCGACTCGTCGATCGCGACGATACTGAGGTCGATCGCATCGGGATCAAGTTCAGGGAAGCTCTTACTTGTTTCCCGCACACATTCGACACTATGAACCCGAAACTGTAGTACATCAAAGAAAGCCATTGTTCTTGTCTCCTACGATTGGTGAGTCATTGGTAGGCGTTCTGATTTGTGTTTCTCTGAACGCTTGAACCTACTCTCTTTCGGGGAATTGCCCCAAAGCCAATGCCTTCCTCTATCCGTCTCAAAGCCGCCTAGAATAATGGACAGAGGAGGTTGGGGAGAGACCAGCAGTTCGGGGATGACCCAAACTTTCTCAAAACTTTGAAGGATCGAAATGGCAAGACCTAACTATGGACCCCAGGTAAAGCAGCGAACAAAACGTTTCTTAGAGACGCTTCTGGACTATGCCAATGGGGAATGGGAGGAGCCGAACATTTTACCCATTCAGATCAATTGGCAAACGGAAAAACAATTTGTTGTCAGAACGAAACTTCGCCATCTGGTCAACCTCGTGAATCAAGGCCGTCAAACTGCCAAATTGACAAATGAACAAGTCCGCGAAGTGCTGAGACGGTTACAGGATTTTGTAGGAATCTTGGAGGATAATCGCCCAGTTACCCAGGGTTCAGAAGATTGGCACTTCACCCTCAAGCTCTGGTATCGGCGGCAAGACATTGCTGCAAATCTGCGCCAGCTTGAGGAGGAATGGGAACGACTGCGCCCGCTCCGGTCCAAACAAGTGACTGGGGAAGCAGCCGACGATCGCCCTCCATCGCCTCCCTCCCAGCAAATCCGGGATTGGGGAGAAGCACCTGATAGCGCCACCTTCTACGGACGTACTGAGGAGTTGGTTTTGTTGCAGGATTGGATTGCTCGCGATCGTTGCCGTCTGGTGATGCTGTTGGGCATGGGTGGCATTGGTAAGACAGCCCTATCCGTGAAGTTGGCGGAGCAAGTGCAGGATGAGTTTGAGTGTGTGATCTGGCGATCGCTCCGCAATGCCCCACCCATTGAGGAATTGCTGACCCATCTGCTCAATATTCTCTCAAACCAGCAATTAACGGACTTACCCACTTCCCTGGATGGCAAAGTAACCCGATTGTTGGACTATCTACGTGCCTCCCGTTGTTTGCTGGTGTTAGACAATGGAGAAGCCATTCTGGGGAGGGATGAACGGGCGGGAGGCTACCGGGAAGGGTACGAGGGCTATGGGCACCTCCTGCGCTGTGTGGGGGAGTCTTCCCATGAGAGTTGTTTGGTGATTACCAGTCGGGAGAAACCTAGAGGATTAGGGGTGCAAGAAGGTCAGCATCTTCCGATTCGATCGCTGCGGCTCTCTGGACTGGGGCAGGAAGAGGGACAGGAAATTCTGCAAGAGAAGGGATTTCTGATTTCGGAAGTCGAGGCAGAAACGCTCATCAACCACTACACCGGAAATCCCCTCGCATTAAAGATAGTTGCAACAACCATTCAAGAATTGTTTGACGGCAATGTGGTTGCTTTTTTGGAGCAGGGAACTCGCATTTTTGGTGATATTTCTGACCTGCTGGGTCAGCAATTTAATCGACTCTCTGATTTAGAAAAACAGGTGATGGTGTGGTTAGCCATTCATCGCGAATGGGTGTCGCTAGCGGAATTACAGGCTGACATCCTTCCCAGTGTTCCTCAGAAAGCATTGCTGGAAGCATTGGAGTCACTACAACTGCGTTCCCTCATTGAGAAGCGCAGGGTTACGTTCACTCAACAACCTGTCGTGATGGAATATGTGACTGATCACTTGATCGAACAGATCTGTCAGGAGGTCATGAATGAGGAGATCGTGCGATTACAGCGCTATGCTCTGATCAAAGCACAGGCAAAGGATTATTTAAGAGAGGCTCAAATTCATCTGATCCTGCAACCGATCGCCGATCGCCTGTTAATGCTGCTGGGTGATCAAAAAAATGTTGTGCAACAGTTGAATTTGTTACTTGCGAAGTTGCGATCGTTACCCCAGAAACCGAGCTACGCAGCAGGGAATTTAATTAACTTACTTTGGCGATTGCAGGTAAATCTAGATGGGTATGACTTTTCCCACTTAACCATTTGGCAAGCTTATTTACAGGGAATGAATCTGCAACGGGTGAACTTTTCCCACGCAGATTTAACAAAGTCAGTGTTTACGCAAACGCCTGGGGATGTGTTGTTTGTGGCCTTTAGCCCCGACAGCAAATTGCTGGCAACGGGAATTGATAACGAAATTTGCCTCTGGCAGGTGTCAGACAGTAAACAATTACTGACTTGCAGGGGACATGCGGGTGGAGTGCAAACCCTGGCCTTTAGCCCGGATGGGAATCTGCTAGCCAGTGGGAGCCATGACCAGACGATTCGGGTGTGGGATGTGTCGTCTGGGCAGTGCCTCAAAACGCTGCGGGGGCATACCCATCGGGTATTGTCGATCGCCTTCAGCCCAGAGGGTCAACGGTTGATTAGTGGCAGTCATGACCAGACAATTCGGGTATGGGATATTTCGCCGCATTTGCGTGGAACTCTGAATTTGAAGGGTGACTGTCTGAAAGTTTTGCAGGAACATACAAATCGGGTTCTCTGTGTCAAATTTTGCACGGATGGGCAAAGGTTACTCAGTGCGAGTCAGGACGGCACAATTCGGGTGTGGGATAGCAAGACAGGGGACTGTTTGCAGGTCATTAAGTCATCCATCAACTGGATGTTGGCTCTGGATCTGAGCCAGGATGGGCAAACTTTGGCAACGGGAAGCGATGGTAAGTCTGTTCAGCTTTGGAATCTGGAGACGGGTCACTGTATTCGCACGCTGCCTTACGAGAGTCAGGTGTGGTCTGTTGCATTTACGCCCGATGGAAAATCGTTGGCAACTGCAAGTGACGACCAAACCATTAGGCTGTGGGATGTTGCAACTGGGAAGTGTTACCAGACGTTGCAGGAACATACTGGCTCCGTTTGGTTAGTGAGCTTCAGTGCAGATGGACAGATGATGGTAAGTGCCAGTGACGATCGCACTATCAAGCTCTGGGATCGGGCAACCGGACGGTGCTTGAGAACACTAAAAAGTTACAAAAACTGGATGTTATCGGTTGCTTTTAGTCCTGATGGTCAGGGGTTGGTTAGCAGCGGGGAAGACTCGTTGATCAGGGTTTGGGATGTAACAACAGGAGAGTGCCGCCAAGTTTTATCCGGTCATACGGACATGGTTTCTACAGTTGCCTTTGTTCCAGTGCGTGAGTTTGCCACTGCCCAACATCAACCTATTGTCGCCAGTGGCAGCGATGACCAAACGATTAAGCTCTGGGATTTGAAGACTGGGGAATGTTTGCGAACCATCCGGGGGCATCAAGGGTGGGTACAATCCATTCGCTTCAGCCTAGATGGGAGATGGATGGTCAGTGGTAGTGGCGATCGTACTGTTAAACTTTGGGACTGGCAGACCGGAGAATGTTTGCAAACCCTGGAAGGCCACATCCAGGCCGTAAAAGCGGTTGCGTTTCATCCCCTTGCATCGGGTATCGAAAATGACGTTCAGGGAGTACTGGCAAGCAGCAGTGATGACCAGACCATCAAGATTTGGGACATGACAACGGGCATTTGTGTGAGAACTCTCCAGGGACATCAGGATTGGGTGTTAACCATTGCGTTTAGTCCCTGTGGTCAACGGTTCGCAAGTGGCAGTGGCGATCGGACCCTCAAACTTTGGGATTGGCAGACCGGAGACTGTTTGCAAACATTGGTAGGCCATTGCGATCGAGTCCGCAGTCTCGCGTTTAGTCCGGATGGCAAAATCCTGGCAAGTGCAGGGGAAGATAGCGTGATCAAACTGTGGGATAGTCAGTCCGGGCAATGCTTGAGAACCTTGACCGGGCACGAACAAGTGGTCTGGTCGGTTGCTTTTCGTGCCGATGGGAACGGGTTAGCCAGTTGCAGCGAGGACGGAACGATTCGGTTGTGGGATGTTACGCTGGGAAAATGTTTGCAGATGATGAGAAGCGATCGTCCTTATGAGGGAATGGACATCACAGGGGTGACGGGATTAACCCCAACCCAGATCGCTACCCTGAAAGCACTAGGAGCCGTTGAACGAGACTCATAATAAGTCAGGAAAAAGATGATGAGTACAGCAGAAAACCAACCCACAAAACCTGAAACTGAAGGGGTGAGGGATTTAGTCACCCCTGATTCTCAACAAACGGTCACGGAATCGGGCGATCGGTCTCCCAAAAAAACAGAGCGGGATGGAATCGCCGAAATTCTTGCAGAGGGAGAGAAAGCAACCGAGCAACCCTCTGCAATGGTACGAACGCT
>JANRKG010000301.1:0-3366 GCA_033763635.1 Leptolyngbyaceae cyanobacterium bins.59 | reverse complement strand
GTCGATTTCGGGGGCATCGAACCCCGATCAATCGACACTCCTATCCCTCCCCCACCTGCTTCGCGAGGATGGGGGAGGGATAGGAGGTACGGATGAATTTTTGATGACATATTTTTATGCGGCTGAGAATTGCGCTGCTGTGCTCTGGCGGGGCGATAGTAATAATCGCCACAAATTGCCGATGCCCCCGCTTCATGGCTCATCCTGTCCATGAAACTCCTCAATCGCACGACCACACTTGCGGCACTTCGTCCCATTCAACGTACTCTCTACCCGAATTAACCATCCGTTTTCCAGCTTGCTTACCTCAATGATTCAAAAAAATGGCGGTCAGGATGTTAGGAGAGTTCCAGAAAAGAGTTTACCTGTGGGTTGCCCTTCGACTTCGCCCAGGGGATAGCTTCGACTTCGCTCAGGGCGCGGGTGCTGGTTGAGCGAAGTCGAAACCCGATCCCAGGGATATTATATGTATCTCATGGATGCATACTTTTTGAGAAAGAAAAGTATGTTATGCAACAAAATATTTCAACCCTGTTTTTTATGTAATTAGATTGGGTATTGTATAAGAGTAGACAGATTTAGGGAGGAAGTTGTGAGTCAAAGAGTCACCATTGCGGTTCCTGACCCCCTTTTTGCACGCCTTCAACCCGTCAAACAGCACTTCAATATTTCTGCAATTTGCCAGGAGGCACTTGAAATGGCTATTACCTGTGAAGAACTCAAGCTCCAAGTTACGCAACAAGACAATTTGGTAGAACGCTTGCAGGCCGAAAAGAAAGTCCTACTCAACACAATCCGTCAAGAAGGATTTGAACTGGGAATTCGCTCTTCTTCGAGGCTTTCCTACAAAGATTTTCGCCATTTTGAACGGGTGATGTCCCTGGCAACCGCTCTGGATGAAGACGTTTTGGACTACCTCTGGACATTTCTCGACTATAAAGCCTATCCAGAACAGGCGCGGTTACATGATCCTGATTTTGCTCACCTGTTGGAAGTGGACCCTCAATCTCGCATTACCTTTGCTCAAGGTTGGTTAGAAGGTGTCTTATCGATTTGGCAAACCATTCAAGCTGAAGTAGACATGCCGCAATCTCCAACTGAAGGTTGACCCGATCGTTGGGTGATGGCAATGCGTTTTGCAGAACTGCAAGTTGAACAGTTTTCTTGAATCCGGCTATTGGCACCACATTGCAAACACTTGAAGTAATAGCTGTAACCGTACTGAATTTCCAGCTTATCGCTCTGACACTGGCGACAAGTCTTTGCAGTTGCAACACAGCGATCGGTTTTGACGGGGTGAGATAGCTTTGGCTTAGGACGCTCAACTGGAGTCTCAGAAACTGCCTGGGGAGGATAATGAAGACTCCAACAGGGCTAATGAGCAGATGGTCAATCTGAGCAAACTTGCCAGAAGCAGGTTGCAGGAACACATCATTGAATAGAATCCAGCTATTGGGCAAGAAGATGAGGGTGTCGAGGAAGACCTTAGCCTCTCCCATGCTGCCCTTCATGGACTGCTCGAACTGGTTCAATCCAGAGAGGAACTCAACGGTACTTCCTGGCAAGATGCCCTTGAGGGCTTCCTTGTGCTGGTTCCGCTCGGAGCGTTGCTTGTCGCTTACCCATTTGTCTAAGCCCCTTCCCACCCCGATCGGGGCAGTGCGTTGAAGCATCTCTGTGGGGATCGGCATGATCCCCCGTATTGTCCACTCGAAGAGATGCCGAAGATGGCAGTCCGGACGGCGATCGAGTTGACGGGCAGCGAGTTTTGCTTTGATGGGGATGGGTGTGCGATCGCTGCGCTGCTGGAGAAGGAATGCTGGGACGGTCTGACGGATGAGCAGTTGCCCCGCCTCTTGTTTAGTCCGATCGCTCATTTAGCCCTTCCTACCCTGAATGCCCAAAACGTTGCATCATTGATTGGGCACGCTTCAAGTTGGCAACTTGCTGTCTGCGTTCGTTTTTGATGCTTGCCTGAGCAAGAATCTTCTCCAGAGCTTTGGGATTAGACTCGCAAAACTCAAACATGGCCTCGATGAGAACTTCTCGGCAGATATCCTGTCTCCGGCACAAGTTCTGCAACCGATCGCTAACTTCCTTCTCCAGGCGAAGGGTACTTTGTTTGGTTTGGAGAGTCTGAGGAGCATACACTTACTTGTTGCACGACCCAGCGAAAAGAGGTTTTTGAGCTTTGTAATGTCATAGTTGCCAGCCATGTCTAACCACCGATCGCAATCTGGAGACGTAATCGATGTTACACAGCCCGTTTCGATCGCTCGTTCGTTTTATCCTGATTCTTGTATTCACTGCATCTATTCTGGTTTGGATCGCAAGCGCTCAGGCAACCACCCTTGGCTATTTACCCGCCCAAAGTCAACTCTTTCAACGGGCATTAGCGGCAGCCAAATTGACCCCGGCCGATGTCAGGTTTGCAGAAACAGATATGAGCATCTGGGGCGAAGGAGCCTATCGGATTAAATTACTCGATACTTTTTTTGACAATCCCTGGAAAATCAGTCCCTATACCCGCAGTTGGAGTGATGGGGTTCTGGCCAACAAATCAGATTTGGCGAGGCTGGCTTTTAGTTTGCATCGACGCACCGATTCTGGCTTTAATCCTGTCTTTGGTCGGGATACAAATTATCGGCAACAGGTGCAAACGTTAGGAGAGGATGCGTTGGCGATCGTTCTCAGTCAACTCACAGGTTTACCTGCCAATCAGTTGAAAGACACCCAATATCAAGCAATTCCAATTATATTGCGTTCAGCAGTTGCTCAGTTTTTATTAGCGGTTCCCGATGCACTCCGATATAGAAATGCAGGGCTATTACAAACGCTGACAAAACTCCAATTAGACGGCGACAGTACCTATGCCAGAGTGATGGAGTATGCGATAAATACGATCGAAAAAGATAACATTTCTCCAGAACAAAGAGAACCGCCTGAAACCATTCATTTTATTGAATCTCTTCTTGATCAAGTTGATTTCCGATTCCTGAATACGGGTGCAATCATCACTCTGATGGCGACGCAGGAACTTCAAAAACAACTTGATGAGATTGGCGTTTCACGCTTGATCGGACCCTATCATTACAGTGTCGAAACTCCTTTCGGCAAGATTGTGTTAAGTGGTCAGAGAAATCAAGAGTATGCGCCTGAAGATTATTTGTTAATTGTCGATGTGAGTGGAGATGATCTCTATCGAGGGGGTGCAGCAACACGCAATATTCGTCATGGATTGAGTGTGACGCTAGATTTGTCGGGCAACGATCGCTATTTAAGTCCTGCTGGAACGTCGCCTAGCTTTGGGGCAGGAATTTTAGGGTATGGGGTTCTAATGGATATGAGTGGCAATGACCTCTATGA